>CAMAWP010000109.1 GCA_945861765.1 Akkermansia muciniphila
GCTGCGGCGATACCGGTTGAGAAGGGTAGTTTTCTCCCGGGCACTGCGGCGGCCCAGGACCGGTCGGTTTTGCGTGGATGTTCTTTTCACCCCACCAGCCTGCCACAGTCACCCTCTATGCGGTAAGACGGCACCGCCGGACGGTTACCATCAAGGCCATCACAGCTTGATTCCGGGAGATCGTCTGCGGGCGGCAATTCGCGCCGAACGCGGATAGAGCGGGAGTCTCAAGCCGTCCGCAACGTCTTGCCCAATCCGCTGCGAGCGCACCGATTCTGGCGGATAAGAGGTTGCTGGTTCCGGTCCAAGAACGCGCTGGCCGCTCCGCTCATTATCGTTACGGGGTGAACCGCCAATCCACATGGCCGTCGTAGGCCATTGTTTCGTTCACCAGCGCGTAGAGGTCGGAGTCGTAATCTTTCAACGCCTCGCGCGTGGTGATGGGATGCGCGGCGTCGTTCGGCGGGGCGTCCTGGCCGAGAGCGTCGAAGTAGGCGAGCACGCCTTCGGTCCAGTAAGCTGCGCGGTCGTGGATGGCAGCGGTGCCTTTCCATTTGCCAACGCTCGTCGCCTTGTCGAAAAGCTCTTTGAGCTTCTCGTCGAAGCGCACGTCGATCCGCTTGACGCGGAGTTCATATTGCTGCACGTCGCGGCCGCGCTTTTCCCAATTCGGATCCACCGGGCGCGTTCCGGTCAGGCGGTAGAGCGTCGTGGCGAACACGCGAATGACCTGATTGTCGCCGACGTTCGGGTCGCGTGGGTTCGCGAGGACATTTTCCTCACCAACGGCGAGCAGCTTGGTTTCCGGCGAATAGTCCAGCGTGCGCGAAAGGGCGTCGAAGCCTTTCACGTCTTTGAAAGTTTTGAATTCCGGCAGGTCGGAAAGCTTCTCGCCGCGTCCGAGCACGACGAGTTTCACTCCGTCAGCCATGAGCGCCTTCAGGATGTCGTGGCGGTAGGCGAACATTTTCCGAATCGTATCGTTCGCCTTGAGCATCGCCGCGTCGCTCGCGCCGCGCCCGAGGACGATGAACTCGCGCGCCGAGGTGAACTTAGCATACCAAAGGCCGGGTTTGAACTTCGCCGGCGGCGTTGTGACGCTCGGCTGCTTTAGCATGAACGTGTAACGCCAGTCCTGCTCCGGGCTGAGGTTGAAGGTCGTCCTCACCAGTTCATAGCCCTCCGGGTCATACGCCTTGAGCTGCTCGCGCGTGCCGACGGGGCCGTGGTTCCAATTGTTCACGCGGTTGCAGTCGAAGTAGCTCTGGCAAATCTCCGCCCAATACTCGCCGGGATTTCCCGCGGCGTAAGCGAGCTTCCACAAACCCTTGTCCATCGCGTTGCGATAGACCTTGTTCTTCCGCTCGTTCCACGTCGGATCGATCGAGCGCAGCGCGCCGTCGATGGTGTGGCAGAACTCATGCACGCCGATGCTTTCGTCGTCGTAGCGATCCAGCGACAGGCTCAATACGTTCTCCTCGCCGAAACTCGTGGGCCGTCCGCCGGTGCCGCGCACGCGCTCGTTCTGGTAGGCGGGGTTCGGATGATTCCGATACTCCGGCATGTCGGTATAGACCTGCTCGCGCCCCATCACGATGAGATACATTTTGTTCTTCACCAGCGCCTCGACGACATCGGGCCGTCCCGCGAGCATCCGCGTGACGATTTCGTAAGTGCGCTGCAACGCCGCGTCCGCGACCACGTCTGCCGCGACGACCGGCATCCCTTTCACGTCGATGAATTTTTTGTAGAATGCGCGCGCCGCGTCGCGATCTCCTTCGCGCACGAACTCGAAGAACGAATCGGGCGGCGGCGTCACGGGCGGGGCCGTTTGGGCGGTGACGACGCTGCTCGACAGCAAGACAGCGAGCGCGATGGCGGCCCCCACGCATTCAATGGGTTTCATTTTGAAGATTCGCTCTGAGCATTCCGATTTGGCGGTTCTATGTGCAGCAAATGGCGCGCGAAGAAATCCTGCAACCGCCGCTGACCATACGCGCCGCCCGCGCCGTGTCCGCCCCCAGACACGACAAGATACTCGAAATCCTTGTTCGCCTTGATCAGCGCATCGGCAAACCGGAATGTCGATTCCGGCGGCACGTTGTTATCCATCTCGCCGACGACGAGGAACAGTTGCCCCTGAAGTTGGCCTGCGTGGTCGATGTTCGAGCTTTCGCCGTAGTGCGGCCCGACCGGATAGCCCATCCACTGCTCGTTCCACGAAGCCTTGTCCATGCGGTTGTCGTGACAGCCGCAGTTCGCCACGGCGGCCTTGTAGAACTCAGGATGGAACAGCACCGCGCCCGCCGCGTTCTGTCCGCCCGCCGATGTGCCGTAAACGCCGACGCGCGTGATGTCCATGCTCGGATATTTCGCGGCGGCGGCCTTCATCCACAGGATGCGGTCGGGGAAGCCGGCGTCCTTGAGGTTGTGCCAGCACACGTCGTGAAACGCCTTCGAGCGGTTCGCAGTCCCCATGCCGTCCATTTTCACGACGATGAAGTTGAGCTTGGTGAGCGATTCGTAGCGGGAGCTGGAGCTGAAGGTTTTCGGAGTGAATGAACTTTGCGGCCCCGCGTAAATATCTTCGAGGATGGGATACTTTTTGTTCGGGTCGAAGTCGCGCGGACGGCAGATGATGCCCCAGATGTCCGTCTTGCCGTCGCGGCCTTTGGCGACGAAAACCTCCGGAGCCTCCCAACCACTCTCTTTCAACGCGCTGATGTCCGCCTCCTCCAGGTTGCACACGAGCTTGCCGTCCGAAACGCGGCGCAGCTCGTTCACTGGCGGCAGATCCACCCGCGAGTAAGTATCGATGATGAACCTGCGGTCGGGCGAAAACTGAACGCTGTGATTACCGTCGCCCGCCGTGAGCCAGACCAATCCGCCGCCGTCGAAATTCACGCGCCCGTAGTGAATCAAATACGGGTCTTGCTCCGGGCGCACGCCGCTCGCACGGAACCACACCTGCCGGTTTGTCTCGTCGATGCGGTCGAGGCCGCGCACGATCCAATCGCCCGTCGTGATCGCGTTCTTCAACTTCCCCGCGTTCGCGTCAATCAAATAGAGGTGCCGCCAGCCGTTGCTCTCGGAGGCGTAGATAATTTCTTCGGAGTTCGACAGCCAGTTCACCGTGCTCAGGTTCAAGTTCTCCGTGTGCGCCGTCCAGATGAACGTCCTCGTCTTCTCGTCGATGAGGTTCCGCGCCACGCCGCTCTGCGAATCGACCTCGATGACGCGGAAGCGTTGATGCCCGCGGTCGGTCTGTTGATACGCGAAGCGGCTGCCGTCGCGGCTCCAACGCAGGCGCGGCCTCAGCCACTCGTGCTCGAAGCGGTCCACCTCCGGCTTCGTCTGCTTGTGACTCGCCACGTCGAACACGTTCGGTTCGTATTTCGCGAACTTGTCACCGGGCAGCGGATACGGGCGGCTCTTGAGCTTCGCGCGGCCTCCGTCCTTGGGCGACGATTCCACTAGATAAACCTCTTTCCGCTCGCCCGGCTCGATGCGGAAGGCCACCAGCGTCCTCGAGTTCGACGACCACGAGAGATTCCCGTAGGCCAGCCCTTCCTTGCCGTCCGTGCTAAGTTGAATTTCTTTCGCGTCATCCGCGCGCGACTTGATGAAGACGTTGTGGTCTTTCACCAATGCAATCCATTGGCCATCCGGCGAACGATTGGACGGGCGACTTGCGTCTTCCGCTTCACCGTCGTCTTGCGGCGGCGTGCGTCTGCTCGACCGGCCCTGCGCCGGCCCCGCTTGATCGTTGGACTCATCCTCGGCAACAGCTTCGGTCTCGGAACATTCGTAGGAACCCAGGCTGCACTTCCACGTCGTCTCGCCCGCCTTGAAGCGAATCGCCTTCGCGTCATCGACGAACTCAATCCGGTCGAACGGCAGCTTGTCGGCCGTGTATTCCGCCCCCGCCGCCTTCGACAACGCCTTGGCCAGCTTCGCATGATCGAACGCGAGTTCACGAACGCCGCGCTCCGTATCCACGACGACAAATTCCTTCGCTCCGTCGCGCAATTCGTTGCGATACCAGAAGCGCGCGCCGCCCGCGAACCAGTGTGGGGCGATGCGATCCTTGAACACCCGCCTCGGTCCCGGCTCGACGCGCGGGGAAGCTTGCGGCGATTCCTGCGGTGAGGCGGACGTGAAGAATTCCGCCGGGGCAGCTTCCGAATATTGGCCGGCGGGCGACAACTCGCAGTCATTTGCTTTGGCCTGCCCGATTAAAGAATGAATCTTGATTACGAGCAGCGCCACAACGAACGCAGTCACGAAAATACGTCCATCCCGCATCCCAAAGGGATTCTGTCTCAAAGCCCAGAGTTGCGAGGCACGAGCTACCCCTGCTCTTGTCCCATAAATATGCCGCAGCGCGTATCTCATCGCTTTTTTGATTTGGCAGTTCGTTCGAGTTTTATGATTTCGACCATGTCGGAGAAGCGCGTGAGCCTTTCAAGAGCGTCTCGAATCCCGGCACACGATCGCACTTGCGGTTGAGGTATCCACCCAGTTGGGCAATGATCAGGATGGCTGAACCGAGTGAAAGTTTGGTTGTGTCGCGTTTTTTGCGAGCAATTCCAGCACCTGACACTCGCAATGATCAACGACGCCGTCGCAAGGCAACTCGGGCACTTCGCGCCCCAGCAAGTCCTGAGTTACACGATCGTCGGACAAGTGTCCCGCCTTTTCTTGTGGGACAAGGGCAGAGCTACCCTGGGAAACGATCGGCCGAGGGCATCAACCCCAACGGGGTTGCGTCTCAATCCCAAACATATCGTTCATCCCAATCCATTTGGTGTTTGCGCAGGAGCGTTCGCAACTCGTCTCGATAGGTCATCTTCCGATGATGTTCATCCTGGCGGGTGATGTAACATTTGAGCGATTCGGTGAAATTCACATTCCTGCTGCGCCGACAAAACCCCTCGGACCAACCGGTCCGCTATGAATGGGTTACCCTGGCGCGACGACATGGGGAAGAGCTGCCCGCCCAAGCGCCGCTCCGTGGCAGGCTTGGCCATTTCCCACCATCGACTCTTGAGTTTAACTACACCTTCATGAATTTCCCCTCCGCGACGGTTTTGGCAAACTCTTGGGGTTTGCATTTCCCGGAGATAGCTGGAAAATCTGAGCATGGTTTGGTTTCGCCATAAAATTGCCGCCAGCTTGGGGTTTTGGTTCCGGTTGATCCCCGGCGGTTTCCGGTCAATGACCTGCCTGACCCTCGCCTTGGTCTCCGGTTCGGCTCAGGCTTCCGAAACGGATGAAGCAGAACCATCGGTGCCCCAGACGGACCTGCTCGGTTTGAGCTGGGAGGAACTGGGACAGATTAAGGTCACCTCGGTTTCCCGAAAAAGCGAAAGACTCTCTACTGCCGCCGCCGCCATTCATGTCATCCCGTCCGAGGAAATTCGGCGCTCGGGTGTGACAACATTGGCCGAAGCGCTCCGGATGGCCCCTGGCGTGCAAGTCGCCCAGGCGAACTCGCGCCAATGGGCAATCAGCGCGCGGGGCTTCAACGGCATCTTCGCGAGCGCCTTGCTGGTGTCGATGGACGGCCGAACTCTCTACACCCCGCTTTTCTCGGGCGTGTTTTGGGAGGAGGCCGACACCGTGCTCGAAGACCTGGATCGGATCGAGGTGATCCGCGGACCGGGCGCAGCGCTTTGGGGCGCGAATGCCGTCAACGGCGTGATCAACTTCATCTCCAAGCGGGCCCGGGATACTCAAGGAGTGCTCGTGAGTGCCGGCGGCGGCCTCGAAGAGCGCGGCTTCGGGGTCCTGCGCTACGGCGGCCAGCTCAGCACCAACGCGCATTACCGCGTTTACACCAAGTACTCAGACCGCGACGAATTCACCTCGACGGGCGGCCACGGCACGTCCGATGCATGGTCGGTATCGAAAACCGGGATGCGCCTGGATTGGGACTCGACCCCGGGAGATCAGATCACCCTCCAGAGCGACTATTACTACGGCCACTTGGGGGGGCGGATCAATCGACTCTCGCTCAGCCCGCCGGGTTTGAAGCCGACCCCAGCGCGAGGGAAGGTGGAAGGTGCCAATGTCTTGAGCCGCTGGACCCATGATCTTGGCCCCGAATCGGAGGTATCCGTGCAAACTTACTACGACCGGACGGACCGGAGCTTTGGCGTGGGACGGGAAATCCGCGACACCGTGGATTTCGACGCGCAGCATCGTTTTCCCGTGGGCGACCGGAATGAGATCGTCTGGGGCTCGGGATATCGCTACTCAGTGGATGACATCACCGAGTCGCCCGAGTTTCAAATCGGCGATCCCCACGTCGGACTTCAGCTTTTCAGCGTCTTTGCCCAGGACGAGATCAAGCTGATCCCCGATCGATTCCACCTCACGCTCGGGACCAAACTCGAGCACAACGATTTCACCGGATTCGAGCTGCAGCCGAGCGGACGCCTGACATGGACCCCCAACGAGCGCCACACGGTTTGGGGCGCCGTCTCCCGAGCGATGCGCACTCCCTCGCGTTCGGAGCGTGGGATTCGCTATTTCGTCAACCCACCGCTTTCCGCGCCCGTGTTTCCCCTGCCCCTGCTTATCCACGCGCAAGGCAATCCGGACTTCGGGTCGGAGGAGCTGCTGGCCTACGAACTGGGATATCGCGTTCAGATCCATCCCCGCCTCTCGTTGGACTCGACCGTCTTTTATCACGACTATGATCGCCTTTGGGCGGGCACGATATTGCCCTTGCAGCTTGAAGTATCCCCATCCGGCGAGCCCTACGTGCTTCTTCCGGCTGAGCCCCGCAACGATCTCTTTGGAGAGACCTACGGACTCGAAACCTCCGCGGTCTGGCAACCGATTCCAACCTGGCGTCTGCAAGCTGCTTACACGTTCTTAGCCATGAGCCTGCACACCCGGGGCGCAGTGCGCTCCCTTGCCGAAGACACGGAAATATCCAACCCTCGGAACCAAGTCAGTCTTCGATCCGAGCTCGATTTGGGGCGCCACGTGGAATGGGGCATGGGATTGCGCTACGTGGATAGCTTGCCAGGACTCGGCATTCCCAGCTACGTCGAAATGGACGCGCGGCTGGCCTGGAAAGTGAGCACCCATTGCGAGATCGCCCTCATTGGCCGCAACCTGCTAGACTCCCATCATCCGGAAGCGGTGCCCTCGGGTGTCATCGTCGGCGATGTCGAAGTGGATCGTTCCGTCCATGGCAAGATCACCTGGAAATTCTGACGGACTGATCCCTTTCCCTCCGCCCTGAACCGTCCGTCGGAGGGGCGGCAGGTTGCTGCCCCAGAATTCCTGCGACGGCGACAAGCCGTCCCTCTCGGCCGCGACGCCGCTTCAGCCGCCGCTCTTGGCGCCGCCGCGCTGTGCGTTTGAACCTTCCGCCCCCTTCGAGCCAGAGCCAGTGCCAGTCCTCACTATTAGTTGTGTTTGCGTGGATATTCTTAGGGAATCTGAAGGGGCGATCTATCACCTGATGAATCGCGGGGTTTGAAAAACGGGTCAAACGATAGTTTGGCGCTGTATTTCTCATTTCGTTTCGTGACTCTATTTTTGCTCTTTGTGTAATCGAGTGGGCGAATGACTAATAGGCATTTTCAGGTTCCCCGCTGTTTTCAATGGAATAGGTCAACAGCGGATGAAGACCTTTTTTTCATCCCACCGGGCTGACTGGAGTTTGGACCTATTGGCTGCCTTCGTCTCCCGGAGGGAGACTCGAGATTAGCCCGGCAGTTGACTGCCGGGTTCGAATTAGCGATTGCATAAGTCCCGCAGGGACGGCCGAATCCCCCCAATGTCCTACGTCAGTTCATATTCTCGCTGTCTGTTCAGGACAAAGGATCGCCCGAGAATAGTTCAACCGTCCCTTCGGGACTTTGGCTATTGACTACCTAATCCCACCCTTGAAAGGGTGGGCTATTCTCGAATCTCCTCTCCGGGAGATGTGAGTTGCAAACCTCATCGGCTACGACAGCACACAGCCGGAAAATGTCCAAACTCCAGGCACCCTTCCGGAGTGAGTCTTTCAGCCCGGACACGGAAATGGTTCCACTGAAAACAGCGGGGAACCATGAACTTCCTTGCGGACGCTTTTGCCGCAACGGGTCTGCAAACATCGCCTCTTGGCGCGCGACCTCGCGTACGGCAACGCAGTTCATCGGCCCTGCCACGCGCCGTGGGCGCTTGGCCTGCTCATTTTGGCTTCCGACCCTCTGAAGTCGGAACTTCCAGTGTTGCGGTACGTAGTCCCGGCTTCAGCCGGAGGGGCGTCGGCAAGTCCACAAGCGTTGGATTCTCCCACGCGAAGCCGCCTGAAGGCGGGACTACATGCGTGTCAAAATGAGAATTGCTGCCGAACAGGATTATCCCGTTGACGCTCGGATGGAATTGTCTTCAATATCCCGGCCTTGCAGCCCGCCCGGCCTAAGTCGGGGACGAGGTTCTGAACTAAAAACGGAATGGAATGGGAATATGAATTTGGACGGACTTTATTCTGAATTGACGCTTGAAATGAAAGCAAAGCTTGTGCTCGTTGTGCTCGATGGCCTGGGCGATCTAGCCACTCGAGAACAAGGCTATTTGACGCCGCTCGAAGCCGCTTCGACCCCGAACCTCGATGCGCTCGCTCAGGACGCGGCACAAGGACGGATGATTCCAGTTGCTCCGGGAATTACCCCAGGCAGTGGCCCGGGACATTTGGGTCTGTTTGGTTACGATCCGCTGGAATTTCAAGTTGGCCGAGGAGTCATCGAAGCACTTGGACTTGGTTTGACATTAAAGGCCGGGGATGTAGCGGCCCGAGCCAACTTCTGCACGTTAGATGCCAAGGGGATCGTCACGGATCGGCGGGCCGGGCGGATTGAAACATCCGTTTGCGAGGAGCTCTGCGCCCTTCTCTCCAAGAAAGTGAAAAAGGTAGGCGATGCGGAAGTTATTATCAAAGCTGGCAAAGGCCATCGGTTCGTGGTGATCTTCCGCGGCAAAGGTTTGGAAGGCCCTTTATCGGACGCCGACCCCCATCGCGATGGAGCACCGATTCCGAAGGTAGAAGCAGTGGATAAGAAATCGGCCAAAGCGAATAAAGCGGCCAAGTTGGTCGCCGAGTTCTACAAGGCGGCCTTGCCTGTCCTCGCGAAGAAAAGGCCAGCGAACGGCTTCTTGATGCGCGGCATTGCGCATCAGCCGGCGATTCCTTCTTTCGTGGAGCGGTATCGGTTACGACCCGCCTGCATCGCTGTTTATCCGATGTACAAGGGGCTGGCGCAGTTGGTGGGAATGGCCAAATTGGAAGGACCTCAAACCATCGCCGAACAATTCGAGCGCTACCTGACTGAATACGACAATTACGACTACTTTTTCATCCACTACAAATACACGGATATGCATGGCGAAGATGGCAATTTCGAGGCCAAGAAGAGAGCCATCGAAGAATTCGATGCCGCCTTGCCCATCCTGCTCCAGAAGCGGCCCGACGTGCTGGCAATTACCGGCGATCACTCGACGCCGTGCGCGCTCCGAGGCCATTCCTGGCATCCGCAACCCGTCCTCTTGACCTCGGAATGTTCCGGATCGGACAAGCTCGAACGGTTTACGGAGACTGGGGCGAATCTAGGTTCGCTTGGATTGTTCGAGGCGAAGTATTTAGTGCGCCAGATGCAGGCCAACGCGAAGATGTTTGATAAATTCGGAGCGTGATGAAAGCCGTTGTCCTTGCTGCTGGGAAGGGTACGCGAATGCGTGACCTCACCAGCGAGATGCCGAAGCCAATGTTGAAGGTTTTAGGCAAGCCGATTCTGGAACATATCCTCGAAGGACTGATCTTCACGGGAATTCGCGAGATTTGCATCATCACGGGATATCGCGCGGAGGTGGTTGAATCCTACTTCAGGAACGGTTCGGCGTGGGGCGCTAAAATCAGCTATGCCAGGCAGCTCGTGCAGGATGGAACAGGAAAAGCGCCCGAGCTGGCAAAGTCCTTTGTCGGTTCGGACAGCTTTCTGCTCACTTACGGAGATATTTTGGTCAAGCCGGATACTTATCAGCAGATGGTGAATCGGTTTGATCAAGGGCCTTTCTCCGGACTGATTACGGTGACGCCCGGGCAGGATGTGAGCAAGGGAGGGCTTAACCTTTTCGACCGGGAATTCTGCTTGCAACGCATCGTCGAGAAACCGGCTGCCGCTCAAATCGACCAATTCCGAAAGGAAGGCTGGTTGAAACCTGGCGAGCCCGTTTGGTACAATGCTGGCATCTACATTTTTCGCCCAGACCTGTTCGAGTTTACGGCCAAACTCCAGAAATCTCCCCGAGGCGAATACGAACTGCCGGATGCGATCAACGCCTTGCTTGCGGCGGGTCATCGGATCGCCGGGTTGGAGATCAAGGGCCGGTGGGTGGACGTGCGCGATCCGGAGGTATTGGCCTCGCTGGAACGAGAACAAGGATAAGCATGGACTGCCTGTGTGCAGAAAGGCGAAGCGATTACTCGACTTGGAAACGATCTTTTGTATATTTTACCTAAAAGTGTTGGAGATACCTTATGCCCCCTAAAACTGCTGATAAATCTGCCGTCGATAAACCTGCCTCGGAAAAGCGGAACGCTGACAAAGCAGCGGCCGAGGACGCCTTGGTGGAAACCGAAGCCCCGAGGCCTTCCGCGGCACGCCAGCGTGATTTGGAAGCCGCCATTTCAAGCATCACCAAAGCCTATGGCGATGGGAGCATCATGCGGCTGGGGGACGCTCACAGAGTCAAGATTGACGTCATCCCGACCGGTGCGCTCTCTGTGGATTTAGCGCTGGGAGTTGGCGGATTGCCACGCGGACGAGTCGTTGAGATCTTCGGCCCGGAATCGTCCGGCAAGACGACGTTGATGCTCCACGTCATCGCCAACGCGCAAAAGTCCGGAGGCTTGGCCGCGTTTATCGATGCGGAACATGCTTTGGACCCAGGTTATGCTAGAAAGCTAGGCGTCAATCTGGACGACCTGCTCGTCTCGCAGCCGGACAGCGGCGAAGAGGCGTTAACAATCTGCGAAACTCTGGCGCGTTCGAATGCTCTCGACGTGATCGTTGTTGATTCGGTCGCGGCCCTTGTGCCCAAGGCAGAGCTTGAGGGTGAGATGGGGATGGCCACCATGGGATTGCAAGCGCGGCTCATGAGCCAAGCCTTGCGGAAGCTGACGGCGATCTTGAGCAAGGCGAAGACGACGTGCATTTTTACCAATCAACTCCGCGAAAAAATCGGTGTCATGTTCGGCAATCCAGAGACGACGCCCGGCGGGAAAGCGTTGAAGTTCTATGCCAGTGTTCGCATCGACATCCGACGCAAGGACACCATTAAAAACGCTGCCGGCAACGCCATCGGAAACCATGTAAAAGTGAAGATCGTGAAAAACAAAGTCGCACCGCCGTTTGCGGAGGCCGAGTTTGACATCTACTTCAACCAAGGGATTAACAAGGAAGGCAGCATTCTCGATGTCGGATTGGAAGCAGGTGTTATCGACAAGCGCGGGGCTTGGCTGCAATTCCAGAACGAGTTGATTGGGCAAGGCAAAGATGCGGCACGGCAGGCGCTCGTGGATAACCCGGAAGTTGCCAAGAGAATCATCGCAGCCATCATGGAGAAACGGGATGGAGCGGCAGCGGAAGTCAAAGACTGATCCAGCTCTTCACGATCATCGGGCTGCAAGGAATGCCCGGGCAAGGAATGCTCGAAGACGTTGCCTGGCCCGGTGAATTCGATTTTCAATCGCCTTCACGCTGCAGCCCAGGGCGAGGGCGATTTCGGCCTGAGGCATCTCTTCATACTCTGCGAGCACCAGGGGTGTCCGTAAATCCTCGGGCAATCCTGCCAGCGCATCCCTCACCAATTGCGCATTCTCCTCACGTTCGAGTTCCTCGCACGGCGAGCGCTGATCCGCAGGCAGGACATTCGCGAGCGTCTGGCCTGAGTCCCCGCTCTGAGCATCCAGCGAAACATGCGGATGCCGTGAACGTCGGCGCCATTGATCACGGGCGAGGTTCGTCGCAATCGAGTAGAGCCAGGTCGCAAACTTCTTCTTCGGGTCGAAACGCTGGCGGTTCAGAAAAACGCGAACGAAGGTTTCCTGCGCCAATTCGGAAGCCTCCGTTTCATCCTGAAGGAGACGGATCAGGTAATGAAACAGCCGTTCACCATGCCGGCTCATCAGCCTGTTGAGAGCGACATCATCGCCCGCGCCGAGCGCGTCCATATCTTGGCGATCCGACAACTCCGTGCTCTCAGCCGTCTCATTCATGGTTCATTCGATGGCTGCGAAGCGACGTGCTCTCAAACATCTTTTGCAGATAACGCCTGCCTTCCTCCGGCGGCATCGCGCGGCTGACATTGTAAAAATGTTCCAGCATTGCCTTCTGGCACTCGATCCTAAGCTGACCCGATTCTGTCAATGCACGTTCCAATTCCGGACTGACTGCGTTTCCACTGGCGACCAGTCGGCCAATCTCGACGTTCTTGGCCTCAATCCGGCGGCATAACTCCGCACAGCGGGGAACATACGCATCGTGCATGCGGCACACTTCGGTAAATTGAGCTTCGGAAAGGCTAAAGTCGTTTCGCAACCACGCCAATCCGCTCCGCTCCGGACTCCCTTCACCATGTGGTTGAACCACGTGCCAGTACGCCAGCGCGAACGCGAGTGCGCCCAGCACGCCACCACACAGGAGAATTTGCCAGACGCGTTTCATGGCCTCGCCACCAAACTCTGGTATGGATCAATCGTCTGAACGTATCTCGCCATCAACTCACTGTCCCTGTGGCCCTTGTGCCCCGTGCCGGCCAGATAACCCGAGCCTCCGCCGATCATCAGCGCAAGGACGGCATACGCGAGAGCGAGACCCGGCCGAGCGAGCAACCCGAGAATCCAATCCGCAAAAACGCTCCAATATTCCGGCTGCTTTTGACGCGCTGCGATCTTCTGCCAAACGTCTCTCTTGAAGTTGGGCGGCAATGGGGTCTCCACTCGCCATGCCCGTAGAGCATCTAGGTTGTTCTGATTGTCAGGTTTCATGCGCTTTTCAGCAATTGGAGCGGCAACGTCCATCGCGTTGCCGCTCGCTCAGTTCTTGGTTTCGATCAGGCTACTTGCAGCAAAGATTCCGCGCCACAACCATTCCTCCGCATCGATGAACCACCGTCTCCACCTTGCCCTTGCCATGGCCGGTCGCGATCAACCGATCCTCACAATTCGGAGCCATGCTGCCAATCACCGTCTTGCTGTCCTTGATCGTGCCGCGAGCGGACAAATCAACACTCTTGTAAGGTGCTCTTGTGCATTTGCCGCAATTCATCGTTGAAGCGGATGGGGTCCCGCTCACAAAGGGACGAGCGCCAGTCAGCTTTTCCGCACCTTTTTCGCTCGCCAGCGAAACCGCCACCAGGCTCAAGCCTGCAATCAGAACTGCCACTACAGTTGAGGTCGTTTTCATACTTTTTGTTCTTTCTTGGTTTTTGCTTTCTGGCGGTCACTCCGGGCCGCCTCGTTTTCCTGATCTTGATACGCCCGAGCAGCAATAATCCCTCAAACGAATTGCGGAATTTTCAAAACGAGTGCCGGAACTATTACGAGCGCTCTCCGACATGGCCACGCTTTCGTCTGAAGCGTGACCGTTGCGATTGATTTCTTGTGAAAACCCAAACCGGCGCATAACATTTTCTTGCATCAGCAGACTCCAAACACGCGATGAGTATCCAAAGCCATCGGGACCAGAACCAAGTCATCCTGAACGAATTCACACAGCAGGCAGCCTTGCCAGAGAACTGCATCCCCGGGCTCACCAACCTGTCTGCCATTGAATTATTGATCGAGACCTCGGGCGTCACGGATGAGGAATCCGTCCTGGATGTGGCCTGTGGAGCGGGCTACGTGGCATGCGCCTTCGCCACGCGCGCCCGGCGAGTGGCCGGCATTGATATAACTCCCGCCATGATCGAGCGTGCCCGGCAGCTTCAGACCGCGCGCGGGCTCACCAATGTGTCGTGCCTGCGAGGCGATGTGCTGCCACTTCCCTTTCAGCGCGGTTCGTTCTCGATGGTGATGACGCGATACAGCTTCCATCATTTCGTAGATCCTCTGGCCGTGCTGCGTCAGATGGCACTCGTCTGCCGTCCCGGCGGGAGAGTCGTCGTTACGGACGCGGCACCGTCCGCCGAAAAGCAGGAGGCTTACAATCGCATGGAGAAGTTGCGTGACCCATCTCATGTGCGGGCGTTGACCTCATCGGAATTGCTCGGTTTGCACGCCGCGGCGGGACTGCGTGTGCTCAGAACGGTGCCTTACAAGCTCGATATGGAACTGGAGAGCCTCCTGTCAGCATCGTTTCCAAATGCTGGGGACGCCGAGCGTCTCCGCCAGAGTTTCGAGGAGAGCCTGGTGACCGACGGCTTGGATCTGGGCACTCACCGGCGAGGAAACGAGGTTTATTTGGGTTACCCATCACTCATTATTGTCTCGGAACATGCCGATTAACCGAAACAGGAAATGCACTATACCCAGCTCTCCCGCGTATATCGAGTCCGGTCAAACTCGAAGTCGAGATTATATCCTGCATGACCGGCTGGCCGGAACCTGCCTGACGCCGCGTGAGTGAGGTAACGATGGCCGAAAGCTGCCTTCTCATGGATGTGGAAGCAGGGCGCAGATGTCTTTCGATGAAATGTCCGTTTTTATCTGGAAACGTCGCCAGATGGTGTGGAACATCCGAACCAGATGCCTATGTTGAAAACCTCGCAAAGTGATGCCGAAGTAGCCCAAACGCTCGGATTGGGCGAGAGGCAGAAGCGACCGCTCTTGTGGAGACCCGGCTTCCTGGTGCTCTGCGCGCTATTGGCGCTGGGTGCAGGCTACTCCTATTGGCGAGGCCTGCGCGCACGAACTCCGCGCTTTGAGATGACGCAAACGAAGCGTGGCAACCTGTCCGTGATCGTCACCGCCACCGGCACCCTACAGCCGGTCAATACGGTGGAGGTGGGGGCTGAAATCTCCGGACGCATTGAACGGGTCGCCGCGGATTTCAACGCGAGAGTGAAGAAGGGAGAGCCTTTAGCGGAAATCGATACCAAACAACTTCGTTCCCAAGTCGAGCGATCCGAGGCGTCGTTGGAGGTTGCAGAAGCCGGACTCAAACAAGCTCAGGCCACGCTGCTCGAGGCACGTCAAAACGCCAACCGAGCCGAACAGCTCGCCGGATCCAAATTGATTTCTGAGCAGGAGTTAGGTGGCGCGCGCGCAACGTTGGCTCGATCCGACGCGAGCGTCGCCAGCGCGAAGGCCCAAGTGACTGTGTCTCGAGCCCTGCTGAACGGGGATCGAACCAATCTGGAGAAAGCTGTGATCCGGTCTCCCATCGACGGAGTCGTGCTCGCGCGCAAGGTGGAACCAGGCCAAACGGTCGCCGCGACGTTTCAGACTCCCATCCTCTTCAAGCTGGCCGAAGATTTGACCCGAATGAAGCTCATCGTCAACGTCGATGAAGCCGATGTGGGAGTCGTCAAGGAAGCCCAATCCGCCACATTTAGCGTCGATGCCTATCCGGACCGGGAGTTTTCCGCCCGGATTACCTCGCTGCGCAACGAGCCGCAGACCGTCCAGGGGGTTGTCAGCTACGAGGCCGTTTTGACCGTGGATAACTCGGATGAGTTGCTTCGGCCAGGAATGACCGCCACCGCAACGATCAGCACAGCGACACGCACCAACGCCCTGCTCGTCGCCAATGCTGCGCTGCGTTTCACGCCACCCGGAGCGACCGTGCCCGTACCCCCAGAGACGGTGGTGTCGGGTCGAGAAGCCCCGCCGAGCTACGTCTGGATCTTGCGCGACACCAAGCCCGTCGCGGTTCCTGTCAAGAAAGGGCTCACGGATGGTCGCTTCACCGAGGTTCTCTCGGGAAAGATTGAAGCGGGGCTCGACTTGCTCGTGGACATTGCCACAAAAAAGAAATGACCTTCGCTCCTCAGCAGGATCGGGACAGCAGTGCGACGCTGGTGGAGCTGAAACGCGTCACCAAGGTCTATGGACGAGGCGAGGCGGAAGTGAAGGCGCTGGCCGGCATCGATCTGCGCATCGTCCGGGGAGAGTTCGTAGCAGTGATGGGTCCGAGCGGCTCCGGAAAATCGACATGCATGAACCTCCTCGGATGTCTGGATACGCCGACGTCGGGGAGTTACCTCTTCCGGGGAATCGAGGTGGGCGGACTGTCGCGTGATCAGCGAGCCTTGCTGCGACGCCACTACCTCGGATTCGTGTTTCAAGGCTACAATCTTCTGGCACGGACGACAGCTTTGGAGAACCTGGAACTGCCGATGATTTATCGCGGCATTCCCCCCGCGGAACGCCACAAGCTGGCGCGCGAAGCCCTGCGATCGGTTGGATTAGCGGATCGTGAAACTCACACGCCTAGCGAGCTTTCTGGCGGCCAGCAGCAGCGCATCGCCATCGCCCGTGCCATCGTCACAGACCCCAACCTGATCCTCGCGGATGAACCGACCGGCAATCTCGACTCCGCTCGCAGTGTGGAGATCATGGAGCTGCTCGTCCGTCTGAACCAGGAACGTGGCATCACCATCGTGATGGTCACTCACGAGCCCGACATGGCGGCCTTTGCCCGGAGAATTGTTCACTTCCGGGACGGGTTGATCGATTCAGACAACATCTCCAAACCATGAGCCTTTTCACCACTTTCATCCTGGCCATTCGCGAAGTGCGACGGCACCTGTTACGTTCCGTTTTGACCACCCTTGGGATTGTGATCGGCGTCGGAGCCGTGATCTTGATGGTGACTTTGGGGCGCGGCGCCCAAGAGAAAGTCACCGCCTCGATCTCTGGCCTGGGACGAAACCTGCTCATCTTAATTCCGGAACGCGCCGCGCGCAGCGGAGGTCCGGCTCCGACCACTCCCTTCAAGGCCGAGGATATTCAAGCGATCGCCCGCGAAATCCCCAGCGCCACGGTGGCACCTCAAGCCCAGCGACCATTGCTGGCCATCTACGGCAACGAGAGTCGTCCCACGATCGTGGCGGGAGTGGACAACAACTTCTTCGAAGCCCGTGAATGGAAACTGAGCGCGGGCCGGACGTTTTCCGATGCGGAACTGCGCGCCGGAAAATTGGTGTGCGTGCTCGGGGCGACCACCCGCAAGGAACTCTTCCGCTATCAGAACCCCCTCGGAGCCACTCTCCGCATCGGCAAGTTGTCGTGTGAAGTCATCGGAGTTCTGGAGGCCAAAGGCGCGACCTTCGGCAATGACCAGGACGAGTTGGTGCTTTTACCTCTCGGGGCCTTCCACAGGCGGATTGCTGGAAACCGTGAGATCAGCTTCACGTTCATTGCGGCCAAGACGAGCGACGCCACGAGCAAAGTCCAAAGAGACGTCACCAGCCTGATGCACGAGCGACGGCATATCGCCCCAGGCGAGCCCGATGACTTTGCCGTTCGGGACATGAAAGAGATTACCAAAACCGTGGGCCAGGTGACCGGGATGCTGACAGCCTTTCTCAGCTCAATCGCCGCAGTCAGCCTGATCGTGGGCGGGATCGGCATCATGAACATCATGCTGGTCTCCGTGAAGGAGCGGACACGGGAGATAGGCATTCGCATGTCGATCGGTGCCATGGAACGAGAGGTGTTGCGCCAGTTCCTCGTGGAAGCTGTCACTCTCTCGGTCCTTGGGGGATCGATTGGCGTCGCTGGAGGACTCGCCTGCTCGGCGATTGCCTGCTATTTCCTGGATCTCCCCTTTATGCTCGACCTATCCACCGTCCTCCTCGCGTTCTTCTTTTCGGGCACGGTGGGAGTGGTCTTCGGCTATTTCCCAGCTCGCCAAGCCGCGCGCCTCGACCCGATCGAAGCGCTGCGTTATGAGTGACGGCGCGTTGATGCCTACCCGAGTCGCCCGCGGATCAGGGCGGTTTGAAGGAAGTTAAAATCCGGGTGCCTGCGGCGGGTTGAGCAAGACAATGCAGACGGCTTCAGACAAAAGGCAAAAGCATCCGCAGGGAAGTTCATGGTTCCTCGCTGTTTTCAGTGGAACCATTTCCGTGTCCAGGCTGGAAGACTCACTCCGGAGGGGTGCCTGGAGTTTGGACATTTTCCGGCCGTGTGCTGTTGTAGCCGATGAGGTTTGCAACTCACATCTCCCGGAGAGGAGATTCGAGAATAGCCCACCCTTTCAAGGGTGGGATTAGGTAGTCAATAGCCAAAGTCCCGAAGGGACGGTTGAACTATTGATTCTGGGGTGAGGCTGGGGGTTTTTCACCAGAATCGATACTATTGACTGACCCCTTTACGACGCGCTCATGGCAGCGTTCGACAAACACAAGAACGAACACATCGCCGTCTATGGCCCGGATAATCACCTGCGCCTGACGGGCCTGCACGAAACACAGTCCATCGATAAATTCAACTACGGCATTGCCAACCGTGGCGCGTCCGTCCGTGT
>CAMAWP010000110.1 GCA_945861765.1 Akkermansia muciniphila
TTCGGCAATAGCGTCCAAGATGAATTGAATAGCTACGGCCGCCAGCAATAAGCCCATGATACGAGTGACGATCTTCATCGCGATCGGGCTGATCCAACCTGCCCCGTGCGAGGCTAAACGCAAAATGATATAACTCGCCACGCAGACGACAATGATACAAGAGAGCAGGGCCACCTCCTGAGCCCAGCCGTTTGCCTGCGAGTGAAGGACGATGGCGGTTGAGAGCGCGCCAGGTCCGGCTAGCATTGGCACAGCCAGAGGCGTGACGGCGATGTCATCCTTCTCAGTGCCCGCATCGGTCTCCTCAGCGGTTTCTTGGACGGGCGAGCGCCGCGCCCGCAGCATATCCAATGCGATCAAAAGCAACACAATGCTTCCCGCAATTTTAAATGCAGCCATCGTGATCCCGAGCAACCGGAACAGCCGCTCTCCAACTAAGGTGAAGAAAATCAAGACTCCCGCAGCGACCATACACGCCAGCCGCGCTGTGCGGGTCCTCCGCGCCGGCGTATCGCGCGGGGTCATCGCCAGGAAAGCGGGGATCAGCGCGATCGGATCAATGATGATGAAGAGCGAACTCGCCGCCAGAAGGATGTATTCAAGCAAAGTCATTTTGGAAACGTTGCATCCATGGAGTTTGGGCTCGCTCGACTCCATGAGTCCACTGCTCGATCCCGGTCGGGTTGTGGCGCGAGGCACCTCATGGCGGGCGAAAGGTTATGCACAGGCCGGGGCCAAAATGGCGTCCTTCATGCCATGGATGATCTTTTTGTCCGCTGGACAAATCGTTGCCAGAACTCCGCCGAGATTCGCCCGCGCGGCGTCGCCGTCGCCGTGAATAAAGTAATAGGGACAAAGGCGCACCCGGCCCGTCATTGGAATCAGCTCGTTACGGTTAAAATCGAACCAACTGGATTCGACCGTTCTGGGCTTGTGATAACGTTGCAAAACAAAGGGCGACCGGCCTTGGCTTTGTAGCGCCAGATCGACCGCTTCGCTCCAATCGCCGGTGGAAAGATCGCTTCCCAAATAAACTCCTCGCGCTCCCCAGGCGCTCTCAGAAAATCCCGAAACTTTCAAAATCAATTCACGCTCCCGTTGTGAAAGCGACTTTAATTGATGCCAGTCTGTCAGGCCTAATTCAGGAATGGCCCCGTGAGGCGGCAGCGGAGTCGGATCGACAATCCATGTGTAAGGCACGAGGCGCAGCAGAGTTTCGAAAAATCGTTCCCCCAGCTCCTGGCGCCAGAATCCGCGTAAGTTCCGATTCCAAAGGAGCGCAAGGAGCATTTTCTCCTCGAGGTACGCTTTAGGAGGAGCGGTCAGGCGAATTTTCTTCTCTTGAGCCAAGGTGAAAATCAACGGCGCATTCGCGACGTTCGCCACATCGAACAGTTCAAAGAACCGATAGACAGCTTGCCCTGGCTCAAACTCCGAGAACTTTGAACTCTGAACCTCAAACTTCGAACTTCCCAATTGCTGACAGAGCCACTCCATTTCTGGGCGATAGGTGGAGGATTCGTCCGAGACCACGATATGCACTTTCGGAGCGTCTCCGAAAATGCCGTCGAAACCGCGCAACATGCCGTCGGATCCGCCGACGATTGGAGACTTTGCATTCGGCATCTGTGAATAGGTTTGGTTGAGCCAAGCGGTGAGCCCGATGCCGCCGGGGACGCTGTCCAGCTCGGTGATGGAAATCCCAGAATCCGTCAGCAGCAAATCAGGTCGGATGACTCTGGGTAGGTCATTCTTGAACGCGGAAGAACGCTGCAGCTCGATCAATTCCGGAGGCTTTCCCTGATCGAGCCAATGAGCAACCCAGGCTGGCTGCTGGCCTGCCGCGCTCTGCCGATAGAGGAGATTGACGGCTCGGTTGAACTGCAACAGCACTCGCCCAAGCCGGTCGAGTTCTTCAACCAGCTTTGGTTCGAGCCGAAATGGGGCAGGGGAGATACGCCAGTGGTGTCCGGCGAAAAGGCCGCCTGCAGGGAGCTGCTTGCGGATGAAGCGAGCCTCCTCTTCGGTTTGGAGTTTCGTTGCATGGTCCATACGTTCCTGGTTTCACCCAGAGTAATCGAAAGCTGATCGAGTCTTCTTCTCCAGTCGAGACTGGCTTTTGGGTCTGCCTCGTAATGGAATTGAAGTGGGTCAGGTCCTCACTTGCCCATTGCCAACCCCAATCCATTTGTAAGTTGTCAATTCCTCCAAACCCATCGGGCCACGGGCACCGATTTTATCGGTGCTGATTCCAATCTCTGCTCCCATCCCAAATTCACCGCCATCCGTAAAGCGGGTCGAGGCATTCCAATACACGGCAGCAGAGTCCACCTCGGCGAGGAATCGCTTTGCGCGCGACTCGTTGGCCGTCACAATGCTGTCGGAATGAGCAGAGCCATAGTGGTTGATGTGATCGATAGCTTCGTCAACGCCATCGACCACTCGAACATTGAGGATGTAATCATTGTACTCAGTGATCCAATCTTGCTCGGTGGCGGATTTGAGGCGAAGTCGGGAGTTGAGGGTTAAGTGTTCCGAGCTCAAGAGGCTGCGCGCTGCGTCATCCACTCGGAGCTCAACCAATTTCTCGCTCAATCGTTGCGCCATGTTCGGAAGAAATGCGGGAGCGATCGCTCTGTCCACAAGCAAAGTTTCCATCGCATTGCACACCGCCGGGCGCTGGACCTTGGCGTTCATCACGATTTCCTCGGCCATCTTCGGATCTGCCTCCGAATCCACGTAAACATGGCAGACGCCTTTGTAATGTTTGATCACGGGCACCTTCGAGCATTCAGCGACGGCGCGAATGAGGCTTTCTCCACCGCGTGGCATGCAAAGGTCAACGTATTGAGTGAGAGAAAGGAGTTCTTTGATCGCCTCACGGTCGGGCGTTGGCACCACTTGGATCGCGTGTTCGGGAAATGAAGAGAGCTGCTTCCGAGCGGCTGCGACCATGAGTCCGGCGATCACTCGGTTTGAATTCAACGCTTCCTTGCCGCCCCGCAGGATGGTGGCGTTCCCAGATTTGAAGCAAAGGCTCGCGGCGTCTGCCGTCACATTCGGTCGGGATTCGTAAATGATCACAATGACGCCGATCGGTGTGGAGAGCTTCTGAAGCTTGAGCCCGTTCGGACGGAGCCTCTCGTCCAGAATGCGACCCGTCGGATCAGGGAGGGAAGCCACCTCGCGCAGGCTCTTGGCCATGCCGGCAATCCGTTTCTGATCGAGTTTGAGGCGATCGAGCATAGCGCTGGAAAGGCCGTTTTCAGCGCCAAAGGTCATGTCGAGGTCATTCGCTCTTTCGATAGCGGGACTGTTTTCCTCCAGGGCGCCAGCCATGGCCAGCAAGCAAGCATTCTTCTCCTCCGGCGTCAGCTTCGCCAATTCACGTGACGCGCCTTTCGCCTGTCGCGCGAGTTGCGACATCTCTTCCGTTAGACTCATGTGCAGGGAAATTAAGCCAATTTGATAAACTTAAAAGGGAGAAGTTGAATCGTTCCCGCCAAGAGTCTTCGAGCTGGCTGCGAGACGAGCATTGAGGTGGGGCTCACCGGTCTATCCAAACCAGCGAGCCGCTCGGGAGCAAATCGAAGAGCGGCAATAGATCGGCTCCAGAAAGATGGATGCACCCTCGCGAGGCTGGACGCCCCAGAGTCGGTTCATCGCCGGTCCCATGAATGTAAATGTAACGAGCATGGGTGTCCACGTCACCTCCGCGATTGAGGCCTGGTTCGAGACCTTCCAGCCAAAGGATACGATGAACGATCGCGGCATCCGGATGACCGCGCCAGGTCAATCCAACCACTTCGCGGCTCCGGAACACGGTTCCCAGCGGCTGACCTCCACCTATTTTTTCCGCGATGCGGTGCAAACCCAAAGGTGTCTGGTTTGAACCCTCCCTTTGGCCAGCTCCGAACCGTGACGTGGAAATGCGGAAGCGTTTGCGAAAGTGATAAACCGGAGAAGCTCGCGACGCGCGGGTCTCCGCTCCCGCATATCTCGACATTGAGGACACATGTGCAAGTTCACGATGGCAGCGAAGCGCGGGCGTCTCGACTCCTGGCCGACAAGTCAAACCGTTCCAGCCATCACTTGAGAAGCACGCCGGCGGGATACCGCAGCTCCTTGAAACGCAGTCCGTCTTTCCGTCTCCTTTTTCGAAAAGCAACGCGGCCTGCTTGCTGACGTTCACAGCTAAAATGAAACGGCCTAGCCCCAGTCCGTATTTTCGACACGCTAGGATGAAGCGTCCCGGCAGTCGTGGCAGAAGACTTCCCGCGAGTCGCTGATTGGACGGAGCGCGGGCGGTTCGTCCAGGAGTGCTTGAAGATTGTCGCAGCACAACTTGGTCGATCAACCGGCAAGGGAGAGGTTGGCGCTTCTGGCCAGCGAACCTTCACCGTTCGCAGGCTTCGCTAGTTTCTTGACCAGCACTTTGGAGTTGCGTCCGCTCTGCTCGTACTTTTCTCGCCGCGCAGAGGGCAAGTCTTCGGAAGTTCCTTCCCCAAACCCGCCCTTGGATTGGAAATAGGTGAACGTCTGGGTGGATAAGGTAATCAGCTCGCTCAATCCGGATTCGCGGGCTTTGTCCTCCACGAAGCTGATCAGCTTTCGCCCGATGCCCTGGTTCTCATGAGAGGGCGCGACATAAAGGCAGGCTAACTCGCCTTTGCGCTGTTCCGGATAAACATGCAGAGCCACGCAAGCCACAGGGTTCTTGTCGATTTCGAAGATATAATAGTCGTTGATCTGCTTTTCGATCATCGGGCCAGTGCGCTTCACCAGTTCATCCGTTGCCACGGAGCTTTTGATCAACATCAGAATGCTGCGGACATCCTTTTTCATCGCTCGCCGGACTTGTTGGTATTCGTTGGCGTAAATCAGTGTGCCTATGCCTTCATTCGAGAAGACTTCCGCCAGCAAACCTTCATCGACTCGGCCATTGATAATGTGAACGCGCTGGACTCCTCCAAGGCAAGCCGCGGCTGCGTGTGTGGCCTTCGAGAGGCCCTCGGGAGCCAGGTCGCTCTTGCGTTGGGCTAGAATCTCCATGAGATCTCCCACCAGCATCTGGCGGATCAATTTACCCTGACGAATCAACCCATCCTGAGTCGTAATGTAAATTAGCTTGGTTGCTTTCAAGGCTTCCGCCGCAGCGACGGCAACTGCATCTGAGTTGACACGGTAAGTTTTCCCGTCGCCGTCGAAACCGAGTGGCGGCACGACGGGCACGATGCCCTGAGTCAGGAGCGTCTGGAGCAACTCGACATCGACACGCTCGACCTTGCCGGTGAAGAGATGATCGACCCCTTGAATGATCCCAACCGGATGGGCGATAATTGCGTTGGTGCAGGCGGCTCGGAGATCGTTCGCGGAGAGACCTTCGAGAATCTCGTGGGTCAACCGGTTGGCGGCTGTCAGAGCGAGTTTCAAGGTCTCCGAGTCGGTAACGCCGCTGCCTTCCAAATCCGATGGAGTCACGCATTGTTGCTGGGCGAGCGCCCGAATTTGCTCGGCAGCCCCATGGACCAGCACAACGCGAACATTCAGGGAGCGAAGAACCGCGACATCGAGCAAAATGTTGGCGAAGTTCTCGTCGGTGACGATGGCCCCATCGACACTGATGATGAAAATCTTTTCACGAAAGCGTGGGATATATTGAAGGATGCCTCGAAGGTCGGTGAGTTTCACTTGGGAATTGGATTGAGTGCGCGGGGCGGCCGAGCATCGTGGCTACTCAGCACACGGAGAGAAATCAGCGCTCGGTCTTTTATCATTATGTTAAAAAATAAGTAGTCTCTTTTCTCGTGGATTCAACTTCTATTTTTGAAGCCGCCCCGAAGCCAGCCGCCGGATGCTCGATGCGGCATCGCTGCTCACGCGATCCGCATGGTCAGCCCCCCGTCGATCGTGAACGTCTCGCCCGTGAGGTAATCGTTCTTCACGAGTTCGGTGACCAGCGTCGCGACTTGCTCGGGAGTTCCCTCGCGATGCAGCGGAATGCGGTGCTCCAGATTCAGCTTCTTCTGTTGCTCGCTCATGCTGGCATGAAAGGCGGTTCGGACAACGCCAGGCGCGACGCAATTAATGCGAATGTTGTCATCAGCAAACTCTCGGGCCAGGGCTCGCGTGAATTGCGGCAAGGCTCCTTTCGCCACCTGATACGCGACATTCGTGATGATTCCACGAATGCCCGCAGTCGAGGAAACTAGAATAATCGCGCCTTCCTTTTTCTTCTGCATCCCAGGAATCACGGCTCGGCAAAGAAAGAAGATCGGATGAACATGAACCGCGAAAGCCGCGTACCAATCCTCGGGCGTGATCTGAAAAAGTCCGCCGTTGACCGGTCCACCGGCCGCGTGGACCAGCACATCGATCGGCCCAAGCTGGTCCCCGATTTGGCTGACAGACGCGGTCATGTCCTCGGGCTTCGCGCAGTCCGCGAGAAATAGCTCGCAGCGCTGGCCGAGCTTCTCGATCGTTGTCTTAGTTGCTATAGCCTCTTCGTCCTTCCGGCGCCCGATGATCGCGATGGTCGCGCCCTGCTTGGCCAAATCAATCGCCGTGGCAGCTCCGATTCCTTTTGTGCCTCCGGTAATCAGGCAGACCTTTCCCTCTAGTTTCATATTGCTTTCACTTTCTTCTGTTGTGCGCGCTTTTGATGTGCTGGCCTCCGTGTTACTCCCGCGCGGAGATGGAAGCCAAAGTGTAACTTTGCTCTAATGATCGAATTTGCGACCCAATTCCTCCGCTGATGCCGTGCCTCTGTAAAGGTAAATCCGACCAGCAATTCTCAGTTTGGGAGGTATGTAGTCCCGGCTTTAGCCGGTCGCCCTGTGAAAACCTGCTAAAGCCGGGACTACATACGGCGAACGGAAGGTGCCCTGGGCTAAAATGAGAACACCCCGAACTTTGTGCGCGCATTGCGCCCTTGAACGGTGGGGCGAGACTCTCTCCGAGCTGTAGTCTCCGAGCCGGAAGCCGTCGAGCCCTGACATGCTCGATCGCCAGAAAAGGTCAGGGTTCGAGGGAGTCTCGCCCCACCCAGGTTCATGGGCAGAATTGCTGATGGAGTGTCCAGAGAGAGCACATTCTGTCCAGACTATTTCCAAGGTTCTGGACCTTTCAATCCGCGCTACCAGCCGTTTTAGCGTTTTTGAAGCGGCATACAATCTGCTTGTCTATTTACCGTGCAACGTGAGCAGCAAGCTCGCTAGAATTGAAGATTATGTCGTACAATCGAGTTTATGGATCGTTGGCTGCCGTTTTCATTGGGCTCCTCACGCAAGTCTCCATTTTCGCCGGAGAGTTATTGCCTCCCAAGGTGAGCAGTTTAGTTGTGACCAATAAGCAAAAGAGAATTCATTTCACTCCCTACCCCGCTGTCCAGGAATTTAGAATCTTCAAGTCCGATCGCTTGGATATGGCATTTGTGGAAGATCTTTCCGGAACTCTTTCCGGTTATGACTGGACTGCCCCTTTGGCGGAGAGTGACCCTATCGGGTTTTACCGTTTGCAAGTAACCCCCATCAGCGCTGATGCCTTGCTCGTTTCCACAGTGCTGAATCGGCTGGCCTACGGTCCCACCCCTGATGAACTCGAGCGGGTTACAACAATCGGGCCTCAGGCATATATCGACGAACAACTGGCTCCCGAGTTGATCCAGGAGACTCTGCCGATCGATGCCGTCTCGACAGGCTCAGCGACGGGTTGGCAGTTTTTTAAGGCCACCGGCAACGGTTCCGGCAGCAGTACCGGCACGAATCTTTACGTTTATCTCAATGTGCCTGGCGAAGGTTACATTGATGACATCAAGATGGTCGCTGGCAGTGTTGCCGAGTCGGGGCCGAATTTAATTCGCAACGGTGATTTTGAATTACCGATGACCACCAACGAGTGGTTTATTTCTGCGAATCATGCAGGCTCTGCCATCACCGCTCAACAGAAGCACTCCGGCAACGGTGCATTGCATTTGGTAGCGTCTAGCGCGGGAACGACGTTTGAATCATCGATCTGGCAGTCGCTCAAAACTCCGATAGCGACCACCCAGACTTACACCTTGAGCTATTGGTATCTTTCGGTAACGAACAAGCCGAGCAGTCCGACCGTCCGACTCGCGGGCAGCGGCATTGTGAGTTCACCGTATTCGTTGAGCCTGATGACCAAGCTCGCGTATGACGCGGCGCAGATTGCCGATCTCCAGGCGTGGTATGCGATGCACGCTGTGCAATCCAAGCGCCAGTTTCTAGAAGTGATGACCCAGTTTGTCGATAATCACTTCACCACGCTTTATACGAAGAGTCGTGATTTCATGGATGGAAAGCTGTCCAACGATGATGCCGATGACTTGATTGCGACTAGTTTTAAGTTTCGGGAGCTGACGAAGTGGCGTGACGTACTGACCAATCCCAACGGAACGTTTTATGATCTGCTCAGAATCAGCGCAGAAAGTCCGGCGATGATCATCTACTTGGACACGGTGACCAGCAGCAAGGGGGCGGCGAATGAAAATTATTCGAGAGAGATCATGGAGCTTTTTACCATGGGAGTGGATAACGGTTACGAGCAAAAAGATATCGAAGAGATGAGCCGAGCATGGACTGGCTGGCGCGTTGATAAATTGGCCACGGGCCAAGAGAATAATCCGTTCGCCGCGGCTGTGAAATACACGGACGACGTTCCCGGTTACTGGAATGTGAGGTTCACCGCCAACAGTCATGACGCGACCACCAAAACAATTTTTGCCGGCAAGACCCTTCCTTCGCGATTCGGCCCGACTCAAGCCGGAAAGTCTTATCAACTGACTTTGCCGGCGCGAACTGGGACAGATGGGATGAAAGATGGCTATGATATCATCACTCATCTCGCGAATCTCCCCTTTACGCAGGAGTACATCATCGTGAAGTTATGTCGGCTGCTTGTTCATGAGAGATTCGTCCATGGATTGTACGACTACACCGACCCGAACTTGAGCGCCGAGGCGAAACTCGTCCGGGATTCCATGGTAGCGTGGGAAACCCCCGCTAGCGATGGACGCAAGGGAAATTTACGCAATGTGCTCAAAGTGATTTTGAATTCATCCTTGTTCCGGCACGACACGGCGTCACGCCAAAAAGTAAAGACGCCCTTTGAGTTTACCGTGAGCACGGTTCGCTCGATTAGGGCAGCGCGATCTGGCGGCGGTTTTACGGCGGATAGCAATGGGACTGATATTTCAAATGCGTCGCAGACCTTGGGAATGAGGTTGTTTTATCGTGAAGAGCCTGATGGCTGGCCGGAAGAGGGCCAAGATTGGATCAACACGTCGGCCCTAGTGGACCGGATGCGCTATGCCCAGACTTTCCTGAGGAGTGCCAACAAGAACTTTTCTGATCCGGTGGCATTGCTCAAGATGAAGCTTCCATCGACTCAATGGCGGGATGCTGGGAAGGTAGTGGATTACTTCCTGACAATTCTCTTCCCCGGTGAAGGGAAGGCAAACCTGGATCTTGATCGGACAGCCGCTATTGCTTACCTGAATTCAACAGACGCCGGGACCGCCAGTTCACTCTTCAGCAGCTTGGACCCCAATTCGCTCACCACCTATGATCCGCGCGTGCGCAGCATGGTGGCCATGCTCATGGGGTTGCCGCGATTTCAGGAGCAATAATCTTATGTTCAACATCATCTCACGCCGTAGTTTTCTTGAGCGAAGCTTGCAGGTTGCCCTTGGAGCAGCCGCCAGCGCCTACTCAGACATTCCTTTATTCCTGCAACGTGCCATCGCGCAAGGCACGATTCCGGATGGAACCAAGAAGTTGCTTTTCATTTTTCTGCGCGGCGGCAATGACGGACTCAATACGATCATTCCCTGGGGTGACGACGCCTACAACACGACGACTCGCCCAACATTGTTTATCCCGAGGCCCGATCCGCTCACGAGTGTGAGCGGACGCATGCCTGAAAAGCCGGACCTCACGCGCGTGGTGGATGTGGGAAACAACTTTGCGGGAATTCACCCCGGCTTGGCTGATCTCGGGCCGGTTTACAACGCGGGGCAGGTGGCTCTCGTCCACCGAGTCGGCTATCCGAAACAATCACGATCTCACTTCGATTCTCAGCGCTATTGGGAGAACGGAGTTCCGCGGGATAATTTGTCGGGTAGCGGCATTTTTTATCGCGCTGTGGTGAACACGGGGCTCTATCAGGGGCGTAAATTCCCGGCCGTCTCCGTTCAGAGCGGCAATCCGCTAGCTCTCCGAGGCCCGCTGGCCATGACTAACTTAGCCAGCCCGGCCAATTACGATATGGCGGGCGTCGCAGCCAATAACGTCGATAAGCAGAAGTTGCTCAACGCGATTGGGGGTCAGCACGCGATCCCTTACCCAGACAAGGATAACCGTGATCTGCTGTTCCCCACAGGACTCAGCCTCAAAGATTCCATCGAATCGCTCAAAAGCATCGGGCTTTCGAGCAACGAGTTCTACGATAAAGACGGCACGACTCACCTGTTTCCCATCGTTGCTGCTTCGAACCAGAAGGGTTTCGGCGCGAGCTCTTACGGCTATTTTAACAATATCAAAGTCGCGGCTCAGATATTGGCTCGCACCGATGCAGTGATTGCTGGGACGCGCTTGGATGGCTTCGATACTCACGATTCCCAGGCCACCGGGCATGCCGCGCGCATGCAATGGATTGGCTGGACGATTTACGCGTTAAAGAAGTTTTTTACGGATGTCAGTCCCGCTCTCTGGGACAATACCGTCATCGTCACGTTGTCGGAATTCGGGAGGACGTCCAAGGAGAATGGCAATCGGGGGACTGACCACGCGGAGGCCGGCGTTATGTTTGTGGCGGGCGGCAAGGTAAAAGGCGGAGCTTACCAATGCGGCAATGACAATTGGACGGTCGGGCCCGCCGGCTCGATGTTTCAGGTTAACAGCCGCTATTTACGTCGAAGCGTGGACTACCGTTCCGTACTCGGGGAAGTGATTCGCGATCATCTCGGTGCCACCACCGCGCAGTTGGGAACGATCATTCCGGGTTACACCGACGCTCGGGAGAATCTGTTGGCTGGTGGAGCAACACCCGATGGCACGCGCATTGTCGGTGAGTTGGGCATCGTCTGAAGACTTGCCTGCGGAGTGTCACACGGACATTTTAGCGTTCTTGAAGACTTTAAGAACGAGTTGTTGGGCGGTCGTCGCGGCTGCATGCCTCGGCGGTTCAATTCGACTTGCCTTCAGCGACACCGTAATGCTCCAGCCCAGCTCGGATACCACCTTGTTCGAGAGTTCACCCGGCGATAACATGGGAGGATGGACCCACGTCTCATCTGGCACAACCGGGAGCGCGGCAGATCGGACTCGAAACCGGGGTCTCTTCCGGTTCGATGTCGCCGGCGCTCTTCCTAACCATGCTAAAATCACCCGCGCGACCTTGAACCTCTATGTCGTTCGCGTCCCTGGAGATATGGGTGGGGGGCGGCCAGCCAGTTCGAATTTTCTCTTGCACCGTGTATCCAAACCTTGGGGCGAGGGCAATAAGCTTGGCGACCGAGGATTTCCGGCTGATCCCGATGAAGCGACCTGGAATTACCGGTTTGCCCCCAACTCGAAGGGGGTTGGAGGCGTGACTTGGACCGCTCCGGGAGCTGCCTCTTCCGTGGATTTTTCCCCTGTGGTCAGCGCGTCGCAGTCTGTTTCAGGCCAGGGACCGTACGAGTTTGGGTCCAGCTCGAATTTAGTAGCTGATGTCCAAACTTGGCTGAACGATCCGAGTTCCAATTTCGGTTGGATCCTCATCAGCCAGTCTGAAAATACCGCAAAGACAGCCCGCGGTTTCGGCTCTCGGGAAGACAGGGATCATCCGCCGATTTTGGCCGTCGAATATGTCACTGCGGCCGCCCCTCGAATCGAACGCGTCGAAAAGAACGGCGGCAAATTCGAGTTATTGTTTGGAGCTGAAGCCGGACAGTCTTACGTCGTCCAGTTTCGCAGCTCGCTTTCGGTGGCTGGTTGGCTGACGTTGACGAACATCAACGCGCAGGCAGTTTCAACGAACATCCTCGTCTCGGACCCGATCTCGTTGGGCCAGCGATTCTACCGGATCGTCAAACCTTAGCTGGCAAGGAGGTCATTGGGGAAAAGGCTTTGTCGGCAGGCCGGGCAAATGCCATGAGTCAGCCTTCGCTGAGCATGTTCATCCACATGTTTGTTTACCTGCCTCCAAACACCTTGAGGATCGCGCACTTTTTGACACCAACTGCAGATTGGAACCAAGCTGTTCACGCTTGCTAAATGCATTTCAGTGTTCATGGCGGATCTCACTACTCCACTCCGGATCTGCGGTTAGGCGGCCTCTGGAGAGACTGGCGAAGGCAGGCGCCGAATGCCGGAATCGATAATATTCGAAAGGCTTGGTGGCGCGTCGAGTTCGCGTTGGAAGACGGTTAGGTTCAAGCCTTTCTTGAAGAACGATCGGAAGGAATTCGTTTCCTTGAATTGTTTGGTTTGAACGTCATTCATGTACTCGGTCATGAGAGTGAGTTCCTTGGGATATTCCAGAATCTTGATGGAAATCGACTGATCCGAGTCAGCCTCGACAGAATTGAAGTTATTGCTCATAAGACAAATCCATTTGTCCGCACGCGACCGGCATCCATGCCGGCGGAAAACCAAAACGCAGGTGTTTTCCTTTGCCTGGGCGGTAAAGCCACTCTACCGCTGATTATTACATTCGGCTCGCGGTGGAAAAACTTTAGAAACTATTTATTCTTTTTCGAATTCTAGCTGCCCGAGCCACCGGGCTTTCGTCTTTTCGATGAGCAGCTCCGTTGGCTCTCTTTTCGAGCAAGCCGAGAAAAACATCCTCCAACAAAGGAGCGGCAGGACGGACGTCGGCGTGGCGGAAATCGCCGCGATAAAATTGTTCAAGGACCCAGACACGCGGATGTCAGTTATCTCCATCGAGCATGCCGCCTATGCCTCCTAAAATGGATCCCTCTTCACGTCCACGGCCGCCTGCTTTCGGGGCAGCAGCGTAGATTCGATCCGCCAAGCGGCTCAGAGGCAGAGATTGCAGCCAAACGCGGCCGGGACCTCGCAAGGTCGCAAAGAACAAGCCTTCGCCACCAAAGAGCATCGACTTGATATTGCCGGCTCGTTGGATGTCGTAATCGATGGAAGGCTGGAAGGCGACGATACAGCCTGTATCCACTTTGAGCATTTCGCCGGGCCCCAAGTCCCGTTGCAACAAGGTTCCACCAGCGTGAATGAATGCCAAGCCATCTCCGGTGAGGCGTTGCATGATAAATCCTTCGCCGCCGAACAAGCCGACTCCAAGCCGTTTTTGGAAAGCAATGCCGATGCTCACTCCTTTGGCGGCACAGAGGAACGAGTCCTTCTGCGCGATTAATTCTCCACCAATTTCGGCCAGATGGACCGCGATGATTTTGCCTGGATACGGGGCGCCGAAAGCGACTTTCCTTTTAACGGAGCCACGATTTTGAAACACCGTCATGAAGAGAGATTCACCTGTGATTAAGCGTTTGCCAGCGCCCATGAGCGCTCCGAGAAAACCGCTTTTCTGCTGGGAACCATCGCCAAAAATAGTCTCCATCTCGACCCCTTCCTCCATGTACATCATGCCTCCTGCTTCCGCAACGGCGGCTTCCTGGGGATCAAGTTCCACCTCGACGAACTGCATATCGTCGCCGTAGATCGTGTAATCAATTTCATGCATCGGAGCCATAATTCATGCTTTCTGTTATCTGTGTTATTAGTGAAGTTAAACTGAAATAATCGTTCCAAAGGCCAATGAGCAATCAAAATCATTCGCTCATCGTTCCGTTGGGTCGTTCGTAACCTTCGGCCTTGCCAATCACACGTTTCCCAATCAATTTCTTGCCATGCAATCCTATGAAATCTTGCGTGAAGTCATTCAGAAAGGCAACGCCAAGGAGATCGCCGCGGAAATGGGACTCTCTCTTTCTCTGATTTACAAGTGGGCTGAGCCCGCCGAGGTCGGAAGCGGCGCTGCCAATCCGCTGGATCGAATCGAAGCTCTGGTTCGCTGCACGAATGATCCCGCGATCGTGCAATGGATTTGCGAACGAGCAGGCGGCTTCTTTATCAAGAACCCCAAAATCAACTGGCCCCACCCACTTTTCCTCATGCCGGCGACAAATCAAATCGTTCAGGAATTTGCCGATCTCCTGGCCGTGGTCGCTTCGGCGGCATTCGATAACTCCATTTCCAAGCAAGAAGCCAAGGTGATCCGAGCCCGATGGGAGGAGCTGAAATCCGCAACCGAAGGATTCGTGCATTGCTGCGAAGAAGGCAATTTTAATGCCTTGAAAAAGGAGCCTGCTCACTCGATCAAAGCGTAAGTCTGCGGTGGAAGAATGGTCCGAATCCGAAAGTTTATGACGTTGCCGAGTGAAATCAAGGGCCTGGACGGGAGTTCGCCCAGTCGCAATCGCTCACACCTGAAAGATCTGGATTATTCGGTCGTGCAACAATGCATGCATTGCGGCCTTTGCCTGCCAACGTGTCCAACCTACGATGCCACGAAGCTCGAGCGCAACAGCCCTCGTGGCCGCATCTCCCTAATGCGAGCGATTGCCGATGGCCGCCTGGAACCGACGACAGCTTTCGCGGATGAAATGTATTTCTGCCTGGGCTGTCTGGCCTGCATGACAGCTTGCCCCGCCGGTGTGAACTACGCCGAGCTTTTCGAGCACGCTCGAGCGGAGGCTGAGCAAAGCGGCGTCTTGAATTCGCCCAAGCGGAGCTTCATTCGGAACCTGACGTTGCGATGGCTTTTCATGGACTTGAATCGCCTCCAACTCGTCGGCTATCTGCTCCGGCTTTATCAACAACTCGGCTTGCAGGCGCTCTTGCGCCGAAGCGGACTTCTCAGCTTGCTGCCAAAGCGACTCCGCGAGCTGGAAGCAATGACGCCGACGGTTCAGTCGAAATTCTCCGCCGAGCTGATTAGCCCAGTGACCTCCGCCAAAGGCCATCGGAAATATCGCGTCGCGGTGCTCAGCGGCTGCGCGCAGGATTTGATCTTCAGCGATGTCAACCGCGACACTGTCGAGGTGCTGGCGCGCAACGGTTGTGAAGTCGTGACGCCGCCCGAGCAGCACTGTTGCGGATCGCTCCACGCGCACAATGGAGAATGGGAATTGGCTCAAGCGCTTGCTCGCAAACAGATCGATCAATTTCCGCCGGAGGCTTTCGATGCCATCATCACAAATGCGGCCGGTTGCGGTTCTCACTTGAAACATTACGCCAAACTTTTGGCGGACGACCCCATTTACCAGCCGCGCGCCGTGTCGTGGGATACCAAAGTCAAAGACATCCACGAGTGGCTCATCGAGATTGGCCTAAAACCTCCAGTCGCGACCGCAGCGCAGGATCAAACCGTCACCTACCATGAAGCCTGCCATCTCTGTCACGGACAGAAGATCACCGATCAACCTCGACAGCTCTTGCGGGCCATTCCGGGTTTGAAACTGGTTGAACTGCCCGAAAGCACATGGTGCTGCGGCAGCGCTGGCATTTATAATTTGATCCAGCCGGAGATGGCCAATGATCTCTTGGACCGAAAGCTAAAGCACATCAAGAGCACCAAGTCGGCGATTGTCGCAACCGCGAATCCGGGCTGCTTATTGCAAATCAACAACGGCGCGAAACGGGAAAATCTGCCGCTGCGCACGGTACACCCCATCACGTTGCTGGCTGAAGCTTACCGGCGGGAGGATGAGAAATCAGGACGCGCTGCGTGATCGCGATGGGTGCGTAAATATTTAAACTTTGTCTCAAATCGTTATGCGTAATCGTGCTGAAATCATTTCGCGGCTCATTCATCCAGGCGTCATAGCAGTCGTCCGAGCTGAGAAACAAGAGCAAGTCCTTCCTTTGGCGGAAGCTTTGGTGGAAGGCGGAGTCATTGCCATAGAAATCACGATGACCACTCCGAACGCCCTCCATGCAATCCGCGACACGCGTCAAGCGCTCGGCTCGCGCGCTGTGATCGGGGTCGGCACTGTTTTGAATGCGGAGACCTGCCTCGCCGCGATCGAAGCCGGTGCTGAATTTGTCGTCAGTCCAATTACTAAATTCGAAATCCTCGACACCGCTCACGCTGCGGGTTGCCCCGTCATGCTCGGGGCTTACACTCCCACCGAAGCCCAATCAGCCCATGAGCTGGGAGCCGACTTCATTAAACTTTTCCCCGCCGATGGCTTAGGTCCCAACTACGTCAAGGCACTCCGCGCTCCCTTGCCGCATTTGCGAATCGTTCCAACAGGCGGCGTCGATCTAAATTCCGCAGGGGAGTTCATCAAAGCGGGATGCGTTGCCGTTGGGGCAGGCTCTTCTTTAATCTCGCCAAAATTGTTGCGCGAAGGGGATTGGCCGGCTCTCGCTCGCCTAGCCAAGGAGTTTGTGGCGGTTGTCATGGCGGCGCGGCAATGCAAGAGTTAGCGCGGGGATCGGAACCGAAGTGGCATTCGTTCCAGGGTTATTTGTAGTTACGACCTGGGTAAGGCCCCAGATTTCGAGAGCTTGACGCTTCGCGCAACCGTACCTACGCTTGTTTGGTAACGCTCCGCTGCCCTCGTTCAAACTGGGCGCGGGGCTTTTGTATCTTTGGAGAAAGGCTTTTTGTGAATGTGACAATAGAAAATCTGGCGCCTTGCAGGAAATTGATGCGCGTCGAAGTAGATGTTAAGGATGTCGATTTAACTTTTGACAAGGTAACTGTGGAGTTTCAGCGAGAGGTGCGACTGCCAGGTTTTCGCCCTGGCAAAGCCCCGCGCGAAGTCGTTCTTAAGAGTTACGCCAAACGCATTGACGACGAAGTCAAACGCAAGCTCATTTCGGACAATTACCGCCAAGCCTTGACTGAGCAGAAACTCCAGGTCATCGGCCACCCTGACATCGAGGAGATACAATTCGGGCGCGGGCAAGCCTTGCAGTTTGCAGCCACGATTGAGACGGCTCCAGAATTTGAGGTTCCCGAATACAATGGCCTTCCCGTCAAACGGGAAGTGGCTAGCGTTTCCGATGCAGATGTAGAGCGCGCCCTCGGCATCCTCCGTGATCAGCACGCCACCTACACGGATCTCTCACGTCCTGCTCAGGCCGAGGACTACGTCGTGGTCAATTATACAGGGACTTCGGAAGGTAAACCGCTCACTGAAATCGCTCCGACCGCCCGCGGATTGACTCAACAGAACAATTTTTGGATTCATATTAAACCCGGCACTTTCATTCCCGGTTTTTCCGAACAACTGATCGGCGCCCAGTCAGGTGATCGCCGCACGGTCAATGTGGATTTTCCGTCGGATTTTGTCGCGCCGTTGCTTGCGGGGAAGAAAGGAGTTTACGAGGTCGAAATCGTCCTGGTGAAAGAACGTATTCTTCCAGAGTTGAACGATGCGTTCGCAATCACTTTCGGCACTGAGAGTGTGGACAAACTTCGCGAAGGCATCCGACGAGACCTGCAAAACGAGCTGAATTTCAAACAGTCCAAGAGTGTGCGGAACCAGATTGTTCACGCTTTGTTGAGCCGGGTTAATTTCGAGTTGCCGGAAACGATGGTGACGAACGAAACGCGCAACGTGATTTATGATATTGTCCGCGAGAATAAAGAGCGGGGCGTTTCGAAGGAAACTATCGACCGCCAGAAAGAAGAGATTTACGGCGTCGCCAGCAGCAGTGCCAAGGATCGTATCAAGGTCTCGTTCATTTTAAATCGAATCGCCGAAAAAGAGGGGATCAAGGTGGAGAAGGAAGAAATCACCCGAAGAATCCTTTCGCTCGCCCAGCAACATCAGATCAAACCGGAAAAGTTGATCAAACAGCTTCAGGAGCGCGACGGCATTGGGGAAATTTACCAGCAGATACTGACATCGAAGGCGCTGGATTTCCTCGAATCCAAAGCGATGATCGAGGAAATGCCCCCAGCAAGCAGCCCACCTTGACCACCACGCCGGTGACTGCGCTTCCAATCATCATCCAACCCCAAACCAAACCGTGACCGCTGACGTTAGTGTGGTATTCAGGATAACGGGCACTGGAGGAGCGCCGTTCTCAAGGCATTGTTGAGATTTGTCGATCTCTCCGCAGCCATTCTGCCCATGAACCTGACCTGGGAGCGCTGGCGTCTCGCCGGCGTGTTCCTAATTTCGCCACAGCAACTCGCCGGCGAGACGCCGGCGCTCCCAGGTTCATGGTCCCGATGCGGGTCCAATGTCGGAGGTGGAGGCTCTCCATGAACCGACCCACCCCT
>CAMAWP010000111.1 GCA_945861765.1 Akkermansia muciniphila
AACCATGCACGCACTACTCATTGATGATTCGCGAGCGCATCGACTCGTGACAGGACATTCGTTGGAAGACTTAGGGTTTGAAGTGACCGAAGCTGAAAACAGCGCGGAAGCCGCAACTTGCTTGAAGAAAAAAACCAAGTTTGACCTGGTCCTTGTGGACTGGGAAATGCCGCGGATGAACGGGTTGGAGTTTATTCGCAATGTTCGTGCGGACCCGATTCATGGGACAACACCCATTATCCTGCTTGGCACCACTAAGTTCCACGACCACTTGATCGAGGCGCTTGAAGCGGGTGCCAATGAGTATATCATGAAGCCATTCACCAAAGATGTACTCGAGATGAAACTCCAGATATTGGGGATAGACGCCGGCTAGGGGCTGTCCGAGGCAGACAACAGTTTACAAAAGAATTCCAACTTGATTAGCCGCGGAAGCTTTGAATATATCCAAGGGGTGTTGGCAGCCCGCGCGGGTATCGCACTCGAGAAGGGGACCGATTACCTGATAGAATCGCGCCTGCTCCCGTCAGCGCGCGAATCCAAGATCGCTTCGGTGAACGAACTGATCCGGATGATGCAGAGCGGTGCCATCACAAACGCTGAAGAAATCCTTGTTGAAGCGTTGTCAGACAAGGAAACCAGCTTTTTCCGCGATGTTCGGATCTTCGACGCTCTAAAAAAAATCATCTTGCCCGAGCTCATCGCCAAACGAGCGTCCGAGCGGAAGCTTTCCATCTGGAGCATGGGCTGCTCGACAGGCCAGGAGGCATATTCCGTCGCTTTGCTTCTGCGGGAAAACTTCCCGGAGTTGGCGTCGTGGCAGGTGGAAGTCGTCGGATCGGACATCTCCCAAGAAGTTCTGCGCATGGCGACGGCAGGCCGTTACAATCAGCTCGAGATTAACCGCGGTTTGCCTGTTGCATTACTGGTGAAATATTTCCAGAAAGACGGCCTGGCGTGGCGCCTTCGCGAGGACGTTGTGAAATCCGCCCGGTTCGTTCAGATGAACGTCCTCGATGATTGGGTTGCTGAAAATGAATTCGACCTGATTCTCCTCCGCAATGTCATCGGCTCGTTTACAACGGGAACGCAAGAGGACATCTTCAGCAAAGCCTGGCAGTGCATGAAATCGGATGGTTATTTGCTTCTCGGGTTCAAAGAAGCCCTAGCGACCTCTAAAGCCTGCTTTGACCAGACGCCTCTCGACAAATCTGTTTGTTACCGGCCGAAACCTCCGTCAGCCGAGCTTAAGAAGTCTGTGTCTGCTGCGGAATCGGCAGCCGCGGAAGCCCAACTGCCGCCGGGACGGAAATGGTCTGGGTTGGCAAAGCTGGCAACTGGATCTGGTGCCATGAACCTCCGTGGCGTCGCCGACGTGCTCTCTCGGGATCCCGATCTTTCCGCTCGCTTCGTGAAGGCGATGAATCGAAAACCAGGCCGCCAGCCCATTTCGACCACGGCGCTTGAGCCGGCCTTGAAACAGACAAACAAAGAACAACTCTTGGCCATCTCGATGGCCACGCCGGCGACCAAGGCTCTCAATGAAGTCTTTGAAGCGATGACGTCCGTGGCTTTGGAACCCTTGGATCCAGGAACGGAACTGCCGACGGGGCCTGGTCTGACCACGGGCACAGCAAAATTCAGCGGCGCCTTCAAGGGAATACTCATCATCCGAATGTATCCAGCCGCCGCTTTGGGACTCGCTGGACAGGCCTTGGGACTCGAGCCGGATGACGTTGGGTCGGACGTTCTCATAGGGATCCTCACCGAAATGGTAACGATGATCGGCGGTAATTTTACCTCATCCTTGTCGGCGGTTGACTTGGAGTGCAAGCTGGACGGGTCGGAAGTCGTTGAAAAGGACCGTTTAACCCCTGAAGTGCCACTGCAAGCTGGGCACGAACCACTCGCTTTTCGTCACCAAGATCAAATGCTATGGGCCGATATCATCATAACTCAGGCGGGCCGCCTTTGATTGCAGAAATCACGGCGGCACTCGATGCGCTCCAATGGTGTCATGCCATCGGGTGTTCATTTGCCGTTCGCGGTCAAGCCGGCACCGCGTGTTGGGAAGCGTGCGGCGGCATTCCTCGGCGGGTTTTACGTTCATCGAATCTGGAGAAATCTTAAGCCATGAACACTAACCTGATCGATATGGACACGATTATCGCCCAAGCGAACGAACTGACTGCGCTGCCTCAAAGCACAGTGCGGTTGGCTGGCTTGGTCGAGAAGAAACAGGACAACGTCGCGGAAGTGGTGGACGTCGTCGCGTTCGATCCGGCATTGACGTTCAGGCTCATCCGAAGCGCCAATTCGGCCTATAGCGGCAGTTCGCAACCGGTCACCAGCGTTCGCGAGGCAGTGGCGCGGCTGGGCACAAAACAGACCTTCGCGCTGGCGGTCGTCTCGAGCGTGCGCCCTCACATGCAACAGACCATCCCTGAGTACGGTCTTAACGAGGGTGATTTCTGGCGTCATTCGGTTGCTGCCGCGGTGGTCACTGAAATCGTTCAACCTTTCTGTAAGGTTCTTGTGCCGGAAGAAGCGTTTACCGCTGCCCTGCTGCACGACGTCGGCAAGTTGGTGATCGCGCGCGCGCTCAGCCCGGAGGTGCTCGCTCTTTTACAGCAAGCACAGTCGGATGGCGGCCTGACTCCGCTCGAAGCCGAGTTGAAAATCCTCAACGTCCATCACGGCGAATTGGGCGGCATCATTGCCCAGCACTGGCAGTTCCCCCAACGCATTGTCAACGGAATCATACACCATCACAACCCGGACGAGGGCGCGGACCCCGTTTGCGATTTCGTTTACCTCGCCAATATCGCTGCAAAAATGCTTCAAGCCAGGCTCCTGTCCAAGAAACTCGAGTTAATCCCCGAGCCTGATGTCTGCCAGCGTCTGGGGATGGCCGCGGATGGATTTGAGAAGCTCGTCGAGGCAGCCGTTCAACGGTTTGAAGAGGTGCGAACCCGATACAACGTCAAGTAATCCTACTCCACGACGCCTTCAGAATACCGCGCCACCCGGCGCACTATGGCGTGATTCACCTTCACTGACGTCAGGACTGCGCTGGTATTTCCAGCTCGTTAACCTGTGGTCGAGCGGTCTTTGGAGTCGCGGGGAGCGGAGCGTTTGCGTTCGTTGACCGCGCGCTTCAGCAAATACTCGATTTGTCCGTTGACGCTGCGCATTTCGTCTTCTGCCCAGGCCTCGAGTTCTTCCCAAAGCTTGGGGTCCATTCGCAGCAGGAATGATTTTCGGCCCTCGCTCACTGGTAAAGCGTGCCGGTGTTGACCACAGGGGTGACCTCGGCTTCGCCGCAAAGCACGACCAGAAGGTTGCTTACCATCGCGGCTTTCCTGTCGTCATCGAGGTGGACGACGTTCTTCTCAGCCAATTCGCGCAGCGCCATTTCCACCATGCTCACGGCACCGTGAACAATCTTCTGACGCGCCGCTATGACAGCCTCAGCTTGTTGGCGGCGGAGCATGGCTTGGGCGATTTCCGGTGCGTAGGCTAAATGGGTGATGCGCGCCTCGTCCACGAAAACTCCCGCCTTGGAGAGTCTCTCTTGAAGTTCCTTGCTCAGGGCGACGGAGACTTCCTCGCCACCGCCGCGAAGGGTGATCTCGTCGGACTCACCGTGATCGTAAGCGTAGTTGCTGGCAACATGGCGAATCGCGGATTCGCTCTGAATCTTGACATAGTTTACGAAGTCCTCGACATCGAAGATGGCCTGCGCCGTGTCCTTCACGCGCCAGACCACGACTGCGGCAATTTCAATTGGGTTGCCACGCTTGTCATTGACCTTGAGCTTTTCGCTGACGTGGTTATGCACGCGCACGGAAATAAAACGCTTGTTGACGAAGGGGTTGACCCAATGAAAGCCAGCATCCCGCACCGTTCCCCGATAAGCGCCGAAGAGCATCAACACGCGCGCCGTGTTGGGCTGCACTGTGAAGTGCCCCGGACACAGGATGCCGGCGAGGATGATCGATGCGATGCCAATACAGGCCAGAACTCCGGCCGTTTCCCCTTTGTCGTTGGCAGCCATAATTCCCGCGGTAATCACCATCACAACGCCCGCAAGCAGAGCGCCCCAAGTGAAGGGGAGCATCCGCCAACCACCGAAGGCAGTGCTGGGTTTTTCAACGCTGACGAGGAGTTCATTTGAATTGTTCATAGAGTGCCATTTCATTCAATGTTTTGTTACTGAAGCTAGCATAGTGATATCACATTGAAATCTTCTGTCAAGTTGGAAACCCACTTTTCCCTTGTTGGCGGTGCGCGTGCGCTTATCTTGCTTCGAGTTAGCCCATTGACCGAATGCGCCTTGATTACCGACTGAAAACGTGCCGTGGCTGGCTCGCCGCAGTTGCGCTCCTTGCCGGAGCGGGGGCGTCATTTTCTGCCCCACCGTCCAAATCACGCGAGTTTTGGTCCTTTCAGCCAGTCCAGAACCCGCCCGTGCCGGAAGTAAAAGACTCGAGCTGGACGCAGACACCCATTGACCATTTCATCATGGCGAGGCTTGAACAACAGGGGCTCCAACCTAATCCTGATGCCGGGAAGCGCGCGCTGATTCGCCGCGCCACCTTCGATCTGACCGGGCTTCCACCGTCGCCCTCGGAGGTTGACGCATTTCTGGCGGACAGCTCGCGCGATGCATTCCAGAAGGTCATTGATCGATTGCTCGCATCGCCGGCTTATGGCGAGCGCTGGGGCCGCCATTGGCTGGACCTTGTGCGTTACGCCGACACGTCCGGCTGCAACGCCGACGTGCCGATTCCAGACGCTTACAAGTATCGCAACTACGTCATCAAGGCATTCAGCAGCGATAAGCCTTATGATCAATTTCTGCGCGAGCAGATCGCGGGCGACTTGCTGCCATCGAGTTCAGAATCCGAACGCTGCGAAAAGATTATTGCAACAGGCTACCTGGCCATTTCGCGTCGATTTTCATCACTGGCCGAGGAGCCGCACTTGACCTTCGATGACACGATCGACAACGTCGGCAAGACGATGCTCGGGCTTACGCTCGGTTGCGCGCGGTGTCACGATCACAAGTACGATCCGCTCCCGACCGCGGATTACTACGCTCTGTATGGCATTTTCAGCAGCTCGCGGTACGCGTTTCCCGGCACTGAAATTCCGCGTCATTCGCGCAATCTCGTCGCTCTTGTCCCGTCGGACCGTTACGAAAAGGAAGTTCGTTCCCACGAGGAGAAAATGGCGGCAATCGACCTCGATATGGACGCGCATTACGCTCGGAAAGTCTCGCTCGACACGGGCAAAGAAAGAAATGCAGCGGATGCAGATCACAAGAAAGCGGTTGAACAGCGTGATGCCTTGATCAAATCCGGTCCCGGCTACGAGCGCGCTTACGCGGTGACTGAAGGCGTGTCGGCCAATACGCACGGACTTGGCACCGAGAATCAGAATCTGCCGTCGTTTGTTGTACTGGCGCCCTATCTGCCCTATGCTGGCACGCAATCGTGGGATGCTGATTTCCTTCCGGCCATTCACCAAGGCACGCGCGTGGTGCCGGGCGAAGAGCCGGTGCGCGATTTGAAACGCCGCTCGCCCACGGTGGAAATCCAGGAAGCTGACCCCACGCTCAAGCTCTACGGCCTGGAGCGCGGCGCGGCGAAGGGGTTCGCCTGGCAATGCCTTGTGGCGCGCCGGATGGCCGAGCGGGGCGTGCGGTTCATCGAGCTGATCGATTCCGGGTCCACGAACAACTGGGATTCGCACGGGAAGATGGCGGAACACATTCCCAAAGCCAAGAACGTGGACCAAGCCATCGCGGGCCTGCTGATGGACCTCAAGTCCCGCGGCATGCTCGACGACACGCTTGTTGTATTCACCACGGAGTTCGGTCGCACCCCGCACACGGATGGTCCGACCGGCCGCAGCCATCACCCCTACGTCTTCAGTTCCTGGCTTGCGGGCGGCGGCGTGAAAGGCGGAATAGTTTACGGCGAATCGGATGATTACGGCTACGACGTCGCAAAGGACCTTGTCCATGCGCACGATTTCCACGCCACCATTTTGCATCGGCTCGGTTTGAATCACGAGAAGCTCACCTATCGCTATGCGGGCCGGGATTTTCGCCTCACCGATGTGCAGGGCAGCGTCGTGAGGGCGCTGTTGGCGTGATACGAGACGTGACAAGGTTGATCACACTTGATTTATGAAACGATTCCTTGTGGCGTTCATCGTCACGCGGTTGCTCCTCGCCTTGGCTCCGTCGATCGAGGCCGCGGAAAGGCCCGAGCGACCCAACCTGATCTATATCTTGTGCGATGATCTCGGTTACGGGGATGTGAAATGCCTGAACCCCGGCGGCAAGATCGCCACGCCAAACATCGACAAACTCGCCGCCGCCGGAATGATTTTCACCGATGCGCATTCGAGCTCGGCGGTCTGCTCTCCAACGCGCTACGGAATTTTGACGGGCCGTTACAATTGGCGGTCGCGCCTCAAAAGCGGAGTGCTTGGCGGGATGAGTCCCGCGCTGATTGAGCCAGGCCGCTTGACTGTGCCCGAGTTGCTGAAGCGGCACGGCTATCACACTGGAGGAATTGGCAAATGGCATCTCGGCATGGACTGGACGCTTCGACCCGGCGCGCAGGGATTCAGCGACACCATCGAGAAGGGCGAAGAGGGTTGGCGCGCCGATTTTGAAAAACCTATTCGGAACGGACCAACGAGCGCCGGCTTTGACTATTACTTCGGGATCAGCGCATCGCTCGATATGGTGCCTTACACGTTTATTGAGAATGATCACGTCTGCAGTGTGCCGACGTTGAACAGGGATTTCCCGATGATGTTCGGGCGCCCTGGCAGAACGACGCGCAACGGCCCCGCCACGGCAGAGTTCGAGGCCGAGCAAGTGCTCCCCAGACTCACGAGCCAAGCGGTGGACTATATCGCTCAGCGCGCCTCGGATGCTCATGCTGGCCGACCATTCTTCCTTTATCTGCCGCTCAACGCGCCTCACACCCCCATCGTGCCTACTGAGGAATGGCGAGGAAAAAGCGGACTCAATGCTTATGGAGATTTTGTGATGCAGACCGATTGGAGCGTTGGCCGAGTTTTGGAGTCGATCGAAAAACATGGTCTTGCCGACAGCACGCTGGTCATTTTCGCGAGTGACAACGGCTGCTCTCCCGAAGCGAAGTTCGACGAACTTTTGGCCAAGGCCCACAACCCGAACTTTCAGTTTCGCGGATCCAAGGCCGACATCTACGAGGGTGGTCATCACATCCCTTTCATCGTGCGCTGGCCCGGCAAAGTGAAAGCAGGCACGACGAGCAATCAACTCATCTGCCTGAACGATCTGATGGCGACGTGCGCCGATATTGTGGGAGTCAAGCTGCCTGATGATGCCGGCGAGGACAGTATGAGTATCTTACCGGTGTTGCTGGGCAAAAGCGGAAAGTCGGTGCGCGAAACTCTCGTGCATCACTCGATCAACGGGTCGTTCTCCATCCGACAAGGGAAATGGAAGCTGGCCCTTTGTTCCGGTTCGGGGGGATGGAGCGCGCCGCGCCCAGGCCAAGCCAGCGCACGCACCCTTCCGGCAGTTCAACTTTACGACCTCAGCGTCGATATCGGCGAGAGGCGAAACGTGCATGCCGAGCATCCGGACATCGTCAGGCGGTTGACCCAATTGCTGGTTCAGTACGTTTCCGAAGGTCGCAGCACGCCCGGCGCGTCGCAAAGGAACCAAGGAGATGTGGACATCTGGAAGGCAGGCCAGCAGGCGCAAAAATCATCGGCCGAGACGTCGGAGCCGAAACCATAACCAGAGCTACACAACACGAGATTACAAACCCAGACTGAACGGGCGGGGAGATCTGCAAACCAGTCAGGAGCTCGAACGCACGCCTGGAAGCTGATCGAAGGAATTGATGAAAACTTTAAATACCGGAGATATTCTTCAAATACTTTTTGTCGTGGCGAGTGGGTTGTTTCTGATTCCTTCCGGCGCGATCGGTGCCACTCCGCCCAACATCCTTTGGATCACAAGTGAGGATCACGGGCCTCAAATGGGCTGTTACGGCGACAAGTTTGCGACGACGCCGAATGTGGACCGGCTTGCGGCGCGGGGCATGATTTACACGCACGCCTGGTCTTGCGCTCCCGTTTGCGCTCCAGCGCGCACAACCATTATCTCAGGCATGTATCCGCCGAGCACGGGCTCCGAGCACATGCGCAGCATGGTCCCGTTTCCTTCGGGCAAGAAAATGTTTCCCCAAATCCTTCGTGAAGCTGGCTACTACTGCTCCAATAGCGCCAAGGAGGATTACAACATCGAAAAGCCTGGGAAGGTTTGGGATGAGTCCTCGCGCGGCGGGCATTGGCGAAATCGAAAGACGGGACAGCCATTCTTCGCGGTGTTTAACTCTGAGAAAAGTCACGAAAGCAAAATTCGAGTGCGTCCGCATCAGAAGGTTCACGACCCGGCGCAGGTGCGCGTGCCAGCTTATCACCCGGACACGCCTGAAGTTCGGGAGGATTGGGCGCAATACTACGACGTGGTGAGTCAGGCCGATGCAGATGCGGGTCGGCACCTGCGGGAATTGGAGGAAGCCGGGCTGTCTGAGGAGACGATTGTATTTTACTACGCTGATCATGGATCAGGAATGCCCCGCAGCAAACGCTGGCCTTACAACTCCGGATTGCAGGTGCCGCTGGTTGTTTACATTCCGGATCGGTTCAAGCATTTGGCTCCGCCGGAATATAAGCCGGGTGGCAAGTCGGACCGTCCGGTTAGCTTCGTCGATCTCGCCCCCACGATTCTCAGTCTGGCCGGGATCAAGCCTCCCGACTCGATGCAAGGCCACGCATTCATGGGGCTCCACGACGCGCCGCCCCAGCCGTACGTTTATGGTTTCCGAGGCCGAATGGATGAGCGCTACGACTTGGTCCGGAGCGTGACTGATGGGCGCTACGTCTATATCCGCAATTACATGCCACACAAAATTTATGGGCAGCGCATTGACTACATGTTCCAGACACCGACAACGCGGGCGTGGAAAAAACTCCACGATGAAGGAAAGTTATCTCGCGCCCAGGATATTTTCTGGAACATAAAGCAGGCCGAAGAACTCTACGATTTGAGGGCTGATCCCGATGAGGTGACAAATCTCGTCGGAGTGCCTGAGCACCAGAAAATATTGAGGGAACTGCGCCTGGCGCAACGCAACCTTGCGATCAAAATTCGCGACGTCGGATTTCTTCCCGAGGGCGAGCTCTTCAGCCGATCAAAGGGGGCTTCCCCGTACGACATGGGACAGGATGATAGCAAATACCCATTCCATCGCGTCTTTGAAATCGCTGAGCTTGCCTCGATGCTCAAGCCCGACGCCGTTACCGCTCTGAAGCAACGGTTCAGGGACGAGGACAGCGCTGTACGATATTGGGCGGTGATGGGTATCTTAATGCGTGGCCGGGGCGTCGTGGAGTCTGCGCGCGACGACCTGGCCGGGGCGTTAACGGACATCTCGCCGTTTGTGCGCACCGCCGCAGCCGAGGCGCTCGGCAAATACGGAAACGACATTGATTTAAAACAAGCGCTGGCGGTGTTGATCGAGCTCAGCTCAAGCGAGAAAAACGGGGTTTTCGCTTCATTGGCCGCATTGAATGCGTTGGATTCTCTCGGAAACAGAGCCGCTGACGCGATCGTCGCGCTCAAATCATTGCCGTCGAGTGCGAAAGTTCCGGATGCACGCTATTCATCCTATGTGCCACGGTTACTTGAAGACCTTTTGAACGGACGGAAATGAATTCCCTATGATGGTGATGGAAGCCAGTCGAGGGGGGAGGAGGATGCGGGCTACAAGCCGATTCGGCGCGGCCGGTTTTTCGGAGAAAAGGAGTTGAAGGGGGAATTGCTGGGGCAGATGAGCGAGCGACTGGTGCCGCAACACCATGGGCAGGAGAGCCAGGCGAACAAGGCCGAGTGGGCAGTGGGTGAAGAGTTGCAGCGGCGGTGGACGGAATCGACGCTGGGAAAGCGAGGCGGAGGCGACCTGGAGAAAGTCAAGATGGCAGATGGACAGCGTGGCCAATGTGAACACTCTGCGTTATCAGTGGCGGCAGCGCAAACAGAAGCGATAGCTGTTTATAAGAACTGACCCGTTTATGTTTACTCTCCATGAACCAGAGGATGAAGCGCAGAGGTAGGGAGGACACAGAGGCGAGGCACGGATCAGATCTCTGTGTTCTCGAAAACTCTGTGCTGAACGCAAACGGGTCGGTTCTCATGAAGGACTAGTTTAGGGAGGCGTTCTATTCTGGCGCTCATGGCTCGCAAACTCAGAGTCGAATATCCCGGCGCGATCTATCATGTGATGAACCGTGGTGATCGGCGTGAGCCCATCTTGAAGGACGATGCCGACCGGCCACCGTGTGTGGGAACCATCGGGGAGTAGTGAGTTCGCAATGGTTGGCATGTGCCTACTTATCGCCTCATGCCTAATCATTTTCACTTGATGGTGGAGGCGTCGTAATTTGTAAGTTGCCCCCGAGGATTCAGGCGTTGACAAACAGTATGGCACTTTGGTTAAGTTCGCTCGATTTCAACACAACTCAATCCTCATGGGCCTATGATCTCGTCGTTGCGCAAAATCGTCCCCAAGTTTCTCCGTCCTAGTGCCTTCACCCTTATCGAACTGCTCGTGGTCATCGCTATCATTGCTATTCTGGCGGGCATGCTCCTGCCCGCGCTGGCCAAGGCGAAGGAAAAAGGACAGCGTGCCAAATGCCTGAGCAACATGAAGCAGATTCTTCTGAGCACTCATCTGTATGTCACGGACCATGAAGACACACTGCCTTACACGTCATGGAGTTCAGGCACGTTCGATGTGCCCAACTGGTGCTACACCCGCAAGCAGACGAACAAGCCGCAGCATACAGTCGAATTAGGGCAGCTTTGGAATTACCACAATGCGAAGCAGCTTTATTGGTGTCCGGTGGATCGGACCAATACGGCGTTGTTCCGGCAGCGCGAGATGCAGGTCAGCAGCTATGTCATGAACGGCGCTGTGTCCGGCTACAACACGGGTCCAAAGACCCCGGGCAGCACTTATAAAATGAACCAGTTTCTCCCAGATTCCATGATTTATTGGGAAGCGGACGAAAAGCAGCCCTCGAACTGGGATAACGTCGCCAGCACGCCGAACGAAGGAGTGACCGCACGGCATAATATCGGGTCGGACATGGGCATGTTTGGTGGGCACGCCGAATTTATTAAATTGAAGGCCTATTATCAGGAGGCAGGTATCGGCGGTTTCCGAGGGAATCGCCCTGGCCGATTCTGGTGCAACCCGGGCTCGAAAACCGGAGAGTGAGCTAGTGCCAATTCGAACGAAAGCAACAAGCGAAAGCCAATCCATGCGACACATAAAAGCAAGAACCTCAATTTCCTGCGTTATTTTCCTTGCGGCGCTGCCACTGATTTTATCTTCGGCAGGGTGCGGGAAATCGCCTGACACAGATCCGGCGAAAGCTCAAACTCCTGCGCAAGCCGGCTCCGGTTTGGATCAGGCATTTCAAAGCGCCTCCGCCCCGCTTAAAGAAAGCGCATCCCTCGCTGCCGAAGCCATGCGCAAAGGGGAATACGAGAAGGCCATCGTCTCCCTGCACACAGCGCGCCAGGCGACGAATATTACTTTGGAGCAAGGCTTGGCCATCCACAGTTCCATGGTCACCCTCGAGCGCGACCTGATCAACGCCATCGAGCGCGGCGATGAAAACGCAAAAAAAGCCTACGAGCTGCTCAGGCGAACGAAGCGGAATTAAACCAACCCCTCGATTCCTTCGCCGCCGTTTCGATCACGCCGCCCTCCTGTTGCCACAAAGTCAAGCCGACACACCGACTCTTGATGCTCCGGGCTTTTATGCGGGACCGTTCGCTCGGTAAAAGACTTCCCGCCGTCGTGATCGTCATCCTCGCAGTCTGCATCGCGTTGCTCTACTTCTTGCCTCCACGGGAACGTTCCAGCCCAGTCAATCCCCAGGATCTTTCCGATGCTCTCACGGCGGAGTTGGTCGCAGAATGGACCGCCTTGGAGGATCGCGAAAATCGGGCGGACGAAACGGTCTGGGCTGGAGAAAAACTGGCCGAACAGTGCGGCATGGTGTTCGACTCGTTGTGGGACACGCTGAACCGTGTGACAAACAAGCTCGAAGTTCTCGGATTGTTCCCTTTCGGTGAACTGGTTCCGCTCAAACTGAGCTTACCGCGAGAGCTGCCTCATGGCGTCGAATTGCGCGAGCCGCTCGCAGCCGGCCCAGCATGGTCCGTCGAGTTGTGGCGGCAATTCCTGGCCGGGTGCCAGCGGGAAGGTTGGCAGCTCGCGCAAGTCGAATTCCGCCACAACCGCTTTGAAACGAATAGCGCTGGCCAGGCCGGGCGGAGCATTTTTTTCATCTGCGCCCATCTCACAAACCACGTTCATCCCGAGCGCGCGATTCTTGAAGGGAATCTCATTGTCGATTGGTCTCCAGCAGTAGCGCAGGACGGATTGCCCATCGTGAAGCAGATCGACGGCAGCAATTTGAACCGAAAAACAAGGCGAGGAGAACCGCCTCTCCGGCAGATTCACATGGAACAAATCACACCGCTGCCCACCTCTTACTTTATCGATCCTCTCATCCTCTACGATCTCGACGGCGACGGGCTTTCTGAAGTAATTCTCGCAGCAAGGAACTTGGTCCTTCGCCGCCGAGGGCAAGATCGCTTCGAATCCGAAACGCTCTGCCGACATTCTCCGGGCCTGATTTTCACCGGAATCATCGCCGACTTCGACGGTGATGGCGCGGCCGATTTTCTCTGCGCCAAGTTTGAAGGGTTGTATCTGATCAAAGGCTCGACACGCGGCACGTTTGATGAACCGGGTCGGTTGGTGTGGTCGGCAAATCCTCATTTGAAATACGCGCAAGTGCTGACCTGTGGCGACATCGATCACGACGGTGATCTGGACGTGTGGCTTGGCCAATACAGAGTGCCCTACGAGCGCGGCCAAATGCCCTCGCCTTACTATGACGCAAACGACGGCAACCCCTCCTATCTTCTCATCAACGACGGACATGGAAATTTTTCCGATGGAACGAAAGCGGTCGATCTCGGTCCAAAGCGCTTGCGCCGCAGTTACAGTGGTTCCCTCGTCGATCTCGATGGCGACGGAAATCTGGACCTGGTCGCGGTGAGCGATTTCGCCGGCATTGACTTGTACCAAAACGACGGCCGAGGACACCTCAACGATGTCACACGAAAGTGGGTGGACGAACCGCACGCCTTCGGCATGGCGCACGCGCTCGCGGATTTCAACGCGGATGGGCGCCTCGACTTGCTCATGATTGGCATGAACTCACCGACGGCCGACCGATTGAACCATCTCGGCCTAGAACGTCCGGGCTATAGCAAGTTTGGACCGATGCGATCCCTCATGACCTTTGGCAATCGTCTCTACGTCGCCCGGCCGGGATATCCCTCCCTCCGTCAGACCTCGCTCAATGATTCGATCGCGCGCACGGGCTGGTCGTGGGGCTGCAGCGTATTTGATTTCGACAACGATGGATTTCCAGACGTCTATATCGCGAACGGTCATACCAGCGCGCAATCGGTTCGCGAATACGAACCGCAGTTTTGGACGCACGACATCTACGTCGGTGATTCGAAAACGAGCGTCGTCGTGAACGCTTACTTCGGTTCCAAATTCGCTCGCACTCGATCAAAAGAGCTTTCCTACGGTGGGTATGAGAAAAATCGGCTGTACCTGAATCAGCACGCCGAATCGTTTATTGAAATCGGGCATTTAATGGGCGTCGCGCTCGAACAGGATTCGCGGAATACCGTCGCCGATGATCTTGATGGCGATGGCCGGATGGACTTGCTTGTGACCACCTTTGAAGTTTGGCCGGAAGTGAAACAAACGTTGCGCATTTTCCGAAACACGCTGGACGATGGCGGCAACTGGATTGGCTTCAGACTGCGAGAACAAGGCGATGGCATTTCACCGGTAGGCGCGCGTCTAACGGTGAAGCATGTCAACGGCACGATGACTCAGCAGATCGTGGCCGGCGATTCGTTTCGGTCGCAGCGAGCGAACACCGTGCATTTCGGTTTGGGGACAGTTGCACATGTGGAGAGCGCGGAGATTCGATGGCTCAATGGACGCACGGTCGTGATGCAGAGCCCGACGATCAACAAATATCACGACGTCTCACTGCCTCGCTCGGTCGGAAATTAACTTAGACTGCAATGGGCGCTTTGATCGATGGATGCGGATCGTAACCGATCAACTCGAAATCTTCGTACCTGAACTCGTGAATGTCCCGGACGGACGGGTTCAGATTCAGTTGCGGCAAGGGCCGGGGCTCGCGGGAGAGCTGGAGCTTGGCTTGCTCGCTGTGATTGCTGTAGAGATGCAAATCTCCGAAGGTATGGACGAAGGTGCCGGGTTTGAGTCCACAGACCTGCGCCACCATCAGCGTGAGCAGAGAATAGGAAGCGATATTAAAAGGGACACCCAAGAAAAGATCGGCACTGCGCTGGTAGAGTTGGCAGCTCAATTCGCCGTCCTGCACAAAGAACTGAAACAAGGCATGACATGGAGGAAGGGCCATCTGATCGATCTCGCCCACGTTCCAAGCGCTGACGATGTGCCGCCGACTATCCGGGTTCTTACGGATCTGCTCGATGACCTGGTCGATCTGGTTGATCGAACGCCCATCGGGCGTGCGCCAATCGCACCATTGCGCGCCATAGACACGCCCTAAATTGCCATCGGCATCAGCCCATTCATTCCAAATAGTGACGCCATGGTCATTCAGAAATTTGATATTGGTATCCCCTCGCAAGAACCAAAGCAGTTCATAAAGGATCGACTTCAAATGCAGTTTTTTCGTGGTGAGGAGCGGGAATCCAGCGGCCAATGGAAACCGGGCTTGCGCGCCAAAGACCGCCTGAGTGCCGGTGCCAGTTCGATCGGGCTTAAATTTGCCCTGCTCCATGACAAGACGCAGAAGTTGGTGATATTGAAGCATGTGTTAGAATAGCGTCGGATCTCTGCGCCCGGCCTTGTGCTCGAATGGGAGGTTGTTCACAGAATTGATTTAAACCAGCGCTGGAGCGGTCGCAAGCTTTAGCTCGCAAACCGCGGAAAAATCCCACTTCCCAGACTAGTTCTTCATCACGGCCGAGGGCTGAAGCTTCTCTTGTCGGATGGTCGTGAGCCTTTGAGCGGCGGACGGTTTTTCGACCTTCACCAACTTGAGATCCTTAGCGATCTCATCCATGAAAACAGCGAAGACGCGTCGCATGTTTCTTTGTTCCGCCTCAAGCCACCCTGCGAAAACAGGCAAGGTCAATAACATCAGCCAAAGCCACGGGAAGCGTGATCCGAGGAAACCTAAAATCAACAGCTCGATTCCCGCCATGGACCAGAAGATCATCTTGGCTAGCAGCGTCCAGGCTGTCCGCAGGCGGCAACGGATCAGTTGCTTTCCATTTCCCAAGACTTCGGTCGCTGTGATCAATTGTAGATGGCACCAGCGGCTTCCGTAGATTTCAAGATCGAAGGTATTCCAACCGGCATCTGCTTTGTTGGGCCATGTCCTTTTATCGAGACCTTCCATGACTCTTTTGAGGAACTCGATTCGCCCCAGGTCGTGTTCGTTCCAGTAGGCCACTTCATCGAACTTTTCTTCGACTCCCTGAAGGCTCAATGAATTCAGCGTCTCATATTCCGCCCATGGAGACCGGTGCATGCTCAGCCGGCCTTGATAACGCGCCCAGCCCCGAACGATCGGTTGAAGAAAAAAGAGGAGAGCCACCAGCAATCGGAACCGGAATCGCTTCTTGGCTTTGGGAAGGTCGGCCTGAAAAGCAGCCGCGCCGCAGACTGCCAGAGAAATGAGGGAACCCGTAAGTGCGAGTGGCGCCAGGATTGGGAATACCACGCTCAAGACGAGCAACGGCAGTGTTAAAAAAACATGATATTCCAAACTCGTCACGAGCATGAGTGCGAGCGCGGGTTGAGCCGTATAGAGCGTTTGAAAGAAGCCGCTCCCAAACGTTCCATGATAGATAATTGCGGATCGCGTGACGACTCCGAATCTTGCTGGAGAGTAGATGCGCCCTTGCCATTGGCTGCCGCCAAACCAGTTGAAATATTCCGGATGCCGGTGAACCAATAACGCTTCCGCCTCTCCGTAACCGCGCTGTTGCTTGAGATAATCGATGACGGTCGAACGACGGTAATGCCAGACGAATCCAGCGGGACTGAAGCCGAGCTTGTAGCCACGCTGCTGCAAGCGCCAGCAGACATCCACGTCATCGCCAGCCTTGCGAAAGAGCGGGTCGAAACAGCCGGTTTCCAGCAGTGCCCACTTGTAAAACGCCATGTTGCAGCCGGGAATATGTTCGGCCAGCCGATCTGTCAGCATCACATGAGTCGGGCCACCCGGGGAAACCATCACCGCCGCCGCTACCCAGGAATCCTCAGGCGGCAGAAGATTGTGTCCGCCAATGCCAGCAAATTTGCTGTTTAACAAATCGCCGACGAGATAATAGAGCCAGTCCTCGTCAGCACGGCAGTCGGAATCTGTAAAAGCCACGATCTCGCCACGCGCCGCCTCGATCCCCGTATTGCGAGCCGTGGAAAGACCTTGGTTCAACTGATGACGGAGATACCGCACGGCAGGATAGTGCGAGGCGATCTCTGGCGTGCTGTCGATGGACCCGTCATCCACGAGGATCACTTCGTAGGCAGGGTAATTCAAATTCTGGAGAGAGCCCAAGCAGGCTTGAAGCGTCCTCGCTCCGTTATAGCTGGCCACCACCACCGACACCAGTGGATACTGTGGTAGCGGAAAGTGTGGAGCGACTCGGAACATTTCCCGAACAACCTGGAAGGAAGCCTTGGGCCTCCGCTCTCGAGTGGTCAGACCAAAAGCCCAATCCACAATTTGTTCCCCGCCTGTAAACCAATCGTCCGTGAAACTATAAACAATCGCCCCAGCGAGCCCGCCCCGGTAGGCCGATTCGATTTTCCAAGCGAGGATTTCACACTTCCGTTCTTCGCCTTCTCGCAGCGAATCGATCCCAAATTCGCCGAGAATGAGCGGCTTCGAGTCGGCGATCATCTGCAGCCGCGCCAGATAATTTTCGAACGGCTTGGAATTATGGATATAGACATTGAAACACTGAAAATCGATTTCCTTGGGACGTAGGAATTCGGTGGGCGGATAATTGCCAAACGTGCAGAGACACTCGGGGGCGACTGCCTTGACCTCTCCGACCAATTCATCGATAAACTCGGCGATTCTTGCCGCGCCGCTCCAGCGAACGATGTCGGGTGGAATCTCATTCACGACGCTCAACGCGAAGATGGCCGGATGAGAGGCGCAGGCCAGAGCTGCTTGGCGAACTGCAAGGCGGGCTTGTTCGCGAGTGTGATCGGAATCAAGGAAGCAGGCATGTTTGCTCCAAGGAACGTCCACCAGCAGCTTGAAGCCATGCTCCGCTGCCAGGTCCAAAAACCACCTGGGAGGGACATAATAGAGCCGCAATAAATTGGCTCCCAGCTCATGGATCTGGGTGAAATCCCTCACGGTCTGGTCGAGTTCCGCGAAGTGTTCACCTTGTCCGTTCGGGCTAAAGGGACCATAGGTCACGCCCTTCAGGTAGAATTTCTTTTCGCCGATGCGGAAAAACTTTCCATCAACCCGCACATGGAGATTGGCTATGGCCGAAGCAGACATTGAGTAATTAGACGGTAATGGCAATCGATTTAGTCACGTCGAAGAGAAGACATGCGGATCGCTTAAGCTCTGCGAACGGCGAGCGGAGCCTTGAATTTCCATTATTCCACTTTAATCACAGCACGGATGGGTAGCAAAGTAATCGGTTGCAAGCAAGGATCGAACTTTGACCTCTGGAGGATTCGACTTTACCCTAGACGCATCATGCTAAAGCTGCCTTGTACCAAATCGTGCTTCGTTTGCGGAACGCAGAATCCGATCGGCCTAAAGCTTTGTTTCGAAACCGACGGCCGGACGGTGCAGGCGCGCTTTACTCCCCAGCACGTCCACGCCGGGTTCCAAGGAGTCGTTCATGGCGGAATCATTTCCACATTGCTCGATGAGGTCATGGTCTGGGCGTGTTGCGTGAATACCAGACGTTTCGCTTATTGCGCCGAGCTGAATGTAAGATTCGCACACCCGGGTC
>CAMAWP010000112.1 GCA_945861765.1 Akkermansia muciniphila
CATCAATCCTGAGTCACCCCGATTGCAAACAATTGATTTATGAACCGACGAACATTCCTCAGATCAGCCACCCTCGCCTCGGGCGCGATCGCGCTTGGTCTCCCTCGCGCGCAAGCCGCGTTGCCCAAGGCGAAGATCACCAAGGTTAACATTTATCGTCCGCCGAACCTCAACCTGCACTTCAACCAGAGCAACATGGTCGTCACCATCGAGACCGACCAGGCCGGGTTGATCGGCGTTGGCGAAGGCGGCTCGCGCGACACCCTCGAGCAGTGCGCCCAGCGCCTGATCGGCCAGAATCCCTTCGACATCGAACGTTGCTGGCAGGACATGTACCGCGCCTGGTTCTATCCGCCGGGCCGGGAAAAGATTCACGCGCTCGGCGCGCTTGACCTCGCTCTTTGGGACCTCAAAGGCAAGGCCCTGAAAGTGCCGGTTTACGACCTCATTGGAGGGATGAACCGCACATACGTAGAATCGTATCTCGGAGGCGGCGGCACCGGAACACGACTCAAAGAGGCGGCGCGCGCGGCAATCGAAGCCGGCTACCGGGCCTTTCGCATGGACGCGGCGAGCGTCGGCGTCGGCGGCCGGGGCGGAGGGGGGCAGGACACCGACGCGGGACCGTTGCCGGGGCCAATCTATAACACGCACGAGCGCGCCCGGCAGGTCGTGCAAGATTGCAAAGATGTGCGCGAAGGTGTCGGCCCGAACGGTGACTGGCTGGTTGACCTGCACCAGCGCTTCGATTTCGAAGCGTCCATGCGCATCTGCAAATTGATCGAGGAATACGAACCGTACCTCGTCGAAGATCCCACGCGCGATGAACAGTTCAGGGATGAGATTCCCAAGTTGCGTAGGATGACCACGGTCCCGCTCGCCGCCGGCGAGCAGTGGGGCCAGCGCTGGGATTTCCACAAACTGATCGAAAGCAAAGACATTGATTACGTTCGCTGCACACTGCCAAACGTCGGCGGCATTACTGAAATGCTGAAGATCGCCGCGCTCTGCGAGACGCACGCCGTGGGCATCGTACCGCACTTTACCGGACCCATTTCAACGGCGGCGCTGGTGCATGCGCTCGGCCCGTTCTCGGGGCCTGTCCTTGTGGAAATTGGCGGAAACACACGCCCCGCCTCGCACTTGGACGAAGGTCTGGAACTGCGCAAAGGAAAACTCTGGCCCAATGGTCGGCCCGGCCTCGGCGTGACGCTGAACATGGAGCGCTTGACGCTCGTCACCTCCATCACGGATCGAGGACAGGGTCGGACGACTTACTTCCGACCCGACGGCTCGCAAACGAGTTGGTAAGATTCAAAACCTATGGCTGCGACACGCTACGCATCGTCACAGAGTTTACCCGGACGAACCTTTGAATCTCACATCCGGGGCGGCCGATCACAATTGTCGCTCATGAAAAACCGATACCTTACCTTCCTCGTGTTGCTCGTCCTGGCACTGCCAGCCTTCGGGCAGCCTTATTACGTTGCGCCTGACGGCAATGATACAAATCCTGGGACGCTTGGAAAACCGTTTGCCAGCCTCCTGCGCGCGCAACAGGCGGTTCGTCAGAAACTGGGTGCCGTGTTCCTGCGCGGTGGCACTTACTATCTGCCGGAGCCGTTGGTCTTCACCGCGCGGGATTCCGGCACGAAGGACGCGCCGGTTGTTTTCCAAGCTTATGAAAACGAGCAGCCTATCATCAGCGGCGGCGTCAGGCTGGAAGAACTCGAATGGAAACCATACCGCGATGGCATCTTTCAAGCAAAGGTTCCGGCGGACCTGCGCACCGAGGAGGTTTTTGTAAACGGCGAGCGGCAGATTCTGGCGCGCTATCCGAATTACGATCCGAAAGCGCAATATTTCGACGGCTTCGCCGCCGACGCGATTTCCACGAATCGCGCAGCGCGCTGGGATGACCCGGCCGGCGGCTATTTTCACGCCATGCATCCCTCGCTCTGGGGCGACTTCACTTGGCGCATCACCGGGAAGAACGCGCAAGGCGAAGTGACTCGGGAAGGCGGCTGGCAGAACAACCGGGGCGGAGCGGTGCATCGTTCAATCCGTTTCGTGGAAAATATCTTTGAGGAACTGGACGCGCCGGGCGAGTGGTTCCTTGATGCGAAAGCCCACATGCTGCACTTTTTCCCGCCCGCCGGACTCGATTTGAAGAAGGCGATCGTGGAAGCCACGCGATTGCGCAGCCTCATCGAGTTTCGTGGCAGCGAGGAAAAGCCCGTTCGTTTCGTCACGCTGCGGGGCCTGACCCTGCGTCACGCGGCGCGCACGGTGATGGATACGAAGGAGCCGATGTTGCGCTCCGACTGGGCGATCTATCGCGGTGGCGCGATCTTCTTCGAGGGCGCGGAGGATTGCGCGTTGGAGGACAGTTTTTTGGACCAGGTCGGCGGCAACGCGGTGTTCGTGAATCACTACAACCGCCGCGTCGCGGTGCGCGGCTGCCACATCGCCAAAGCCGGAGCGAGCGGTGTCTGTTTCTTCGGCGATCCGCAGGCGGCGCGGAATCCGTTGTTCAATTACAGCCAGGTGAACAAACTCGAGGACCTCGACCGCACGCCAGGTCCGAAGAGCAATAATTATCCAGCGGATTGCCTCGTGGAAAACTGCCTGATCTACCTGACCGGACGCGTGGAAAAACAAACCGCCGGAGTGGCCGTTGATCTTGCCCAGAGCATTACCGTCCGCCACTGCTCGATCTACGACATGCCCCGCGCCGGCATCAACATCGGCGACGGCTGCTGGGGCGGGCACATCGTCGAGCATTGCGACATCTTCGACACTGTGAAGGAGACCGGCGACCACGGCTCGTTCAACTCCTGGGGCCGGGATCGCTACTGGCGTCCGAAAGTCGCCGAGGTCAACGCCTGGGTTCAGCAGGTTCCCGATCTGCCGCGCCTCGACGCCGTCAAGCCCGTCATCCTGAGGAACAACCGTTGGCGTTGCGACCACGGCTGGGACATCGATCTCGACGACGGCTCCTCGTTCTACGTCGTCACAAACAATCTCTGTCTGCACGGCGGCATCAAGAACCGCGAGGGTTATGGGCGTCTCGTCGAGAACAACATCATGCTCGGCTCCGGCTTCCATCCGCACGTTTGGTTCGCCGCGAGCGGCGACATTTTTCGGCGCAATATTGTGTCGCAAGATTACCAGCCCGCCATAATGCACGCTCCGCCGTGGGGTCGGGAAATGGACCGCAATCTCCTCCACCAGGACGGTGCCGCTCCCGCACCCGCCTCGCGCCTGCAAAAGCAAAGTGGCCGCGACGAAAACTCCCTCGTGGCCGACGCGCAGTTTGTTGATCCCGCCAAGGGCGACTACCGCGTGAAAGCCGGATCGCCCGCGCTCGCACTTGGTTTCGTGAATTTTCCCATGGACCAGTTCGGCGTGCGCAAGCCCTCGCTCAAAGCCCTCGCTCGCACGCCTGTGCTGCCCGTCGCTCATCCGATCACCACCGCGCCCGCCAACCGCGACGTCACGCCGCGCTCCTGGCTCGGCGCGAACGTCCGCAACATCGCCGATCTCGGCGAGATGTCTGCCCTCGGCCTGCCGGGCGTCACGGGCGTGCTTGTGCTGGAAATTCCACTGGGCTCGATCCTGGCGAAAGCCGCATTGAAGAAGGACGATGTCATCCTGTCGGTCAACGGAGATAAAGCCACCGACGTTGCGACCTTGCTCCGACAGGTTCCTGCGCTAAACGTCGGGCAAACCCTTCAGATCGGAATCTCACGCAATCAGAAGGAACGTATTCTTACTCTCACGCCTTGAAAGGGCGCATTCAAAGCGGCAGTACAATGAAATGTTCCGCAACGGCTCCTGGGATATAGGCAGCGCTCACGATACGTGGCGTTGACGATATCCTTTCGAGCCACTCAAAGAAACTCCGCGGCCTTCGGTGCGGTTTGTCCGCTATCGCTTTCGACGCAACTCTTCGAGCTGCTGGCGAAGTTCCTGGAGGCTCTGGCGCAGTTCTTGGATCTCGCCTTGCAGCGCTTGAAACGGTTCCTTCGGAAATTCCGGGCCGCGCACCATTCCGCGCTGCTGCTCGACCAGCTTCTGGTGCATTCTCTCGGCATCTTGAGTCAGGCGCTCGGCATGTTCATGCAGTCCCGCGGCATGAAGATTCTCGATGGCGACTTTGAGATGCTGAAGCCGACGCTCGATTTCTTGCGAGGGTCCTGAGCCAGGCTGGCCCGGAGACCGAGGATGCTCCGGGCGGAGTGGTTTCGGTCCGCCTGGGCCGAGATCCCGGTGTCCTTCCGCGCCTGCGATTTTCTCTTTCATCTGCCGCGCCCGCTCTTCAAGGCGGTCAGCGTCGGCGTTTCTTCCGTGCCCACGCAGTTCTTCAATCTCCTGTCGGATCAACTTCAGGCGCTCTCGAGCTTCGGCAAGCTGGTCCGGTCCGGGGCCGCGATCCTTACCTCGCTGCAACTCAGCGAATTCTTTCTTCAAGGCGGCCGCGTCGTCCTTCCGTCCCGCAGCGAGGAGAGCGTTCAACTTCTCGTGGAGACGATCCAGTTTTTCCTGCTGTTCTCTGGGCGCGGCGTCCTGACGCTCCTTCGGCTGGGATCGCTCCTTCTCGATGATTTTGGCGTTGCGCCGCAGTTCGTCCGCTTTCCTCGCCAGTTGTCCGGCTTCGTCGCCCGCGCCTCGGGCCTTTAGTTCTTCCGCCTTGCGCATGAGCTTGTCGGCTTCCGCGCGGAGCTGGTCGATCTTGGTGTCGTCGCCGAAAGCAACCACGCCCGCTCCGATCAACGCCGCGAGGGCGAGCGTGCGCGTGAGGAATCGAAGGTGGATTCTGCCCTGTGTTGGTGTGATCTTCATGTTGTGTTCGTTGTTGATCGGTGAAATCTCTTCGCCGATTGGGTTCGTCTTTGAATCCCGCCGCCTCTTTCCAAGGGTGGCTTCAAGAGATTCAGGAATGTTAACATACTCCTGGAGCGTCTCCATTTCCACGCGATTCGAAAGCGGCTTCGTAGAGCGCGACAAAATCTTTCGCTTGAATCGGACGTGGATTGAATCCTGCGGTCCACTGCTTGGCGGCTTCCTCGGCCATTAATGGAATCATGGAGCGCTGCACGTCGCAGTCCGTCAGGGAGCGCACGATTTGAGCGGCATTCAGGAGTGATTCCAACCGGGCAATGAGAGCCTCCAAGGCGAGCTCGTGGCCATCGCCTGCGCAAGCGATCTCGGGAGCCGAGGCTAATTCGGCATAGGCTTGGCGAGCCGCCGGGTCTTGTCCATTGAACCGGACAATCCACGGCAACATCACGCCCACCGCTTCTCCGTGGACCACATCGTAATGAGCCGTGAGAGGATTCGCCGCCGCATGAGCGGCCCCGAGCATGCTGTTCTCGATGGCCATGCCCGCGAAAGCCGCTCCCAGCAACATGCGCCCGCGTGCCTCAATATCGGTCGGATCGCGCAGAACACGCGGCAAGCTAGGCACGAGGAGTTTAAAAGCCTCGTGGGAGTACATGAGTGAAAGTGGGTTTCGCTTTGTGGTCACGGCCGTTTCCACCGCGTGAGCAATGGCATCGATTCCAGTATGGGCCGTCACTGGTTTGGGTTGCGAGACAGTCAGAGCGGGGTCGAGAATCGCAATGCGGGCAGCGGCTTTCGGGTCCCCACACGCCATTTTCTGATGCGTTTGTTCGTCCGCAATCAGAGCGTAGGACTGGCATTCGCTGCCGGTGCCAGCCGTCGTTGGAATCGCGATGAGAGGCAACATCGGTTGCTTCGCTTTGCCAGCGCCCCAATAATCCTGGATGCAACCGCCGTTGGTCAAAATGAAATTGCAGCCTTTGGCGGTGTCCATCGCGCTGCCGCCCCCCAGACCAATGATCGTGTCCACCTGGGCTGCTCTGGCAATTTCGAGACAATTCTCCACGCATCGAGTGGTCGGGTTCTCACGGACTTGATCGAAAAATGCAACCTTCAGATTGGAGGATTCTAAAATCCGGCGGACCCGGTCGGCATGACCCGCTGCCACAATCCCGGGATCAGTTGCCAGCAGGACTTTGGTCGCTCCAAGCTCCCGGGCGAGGTCCCCAACTCGCTCGACGCTGTTAACACCGAAGACAAGGCGAGTCCTTGGCTGGTGATCGAATGCGTGAAGCAACGGAAATGGAGATGGCTTAGATTCGTTCAATAGAGCGGCGCTTGTAAAGAAATTCGAACATATTGCCCTCATGCGGCTGGTCCCACGAAATGTTCATCGTCGAAATCGGACCGAGATTCAACCGTTCAATCAGTGGCGATTCCAAAAGGTCTCCGGTGAAGACAGGATCCTTTGTGATCGCCGTGACGGACAGCGATGGCCCAATTTGCTTCAACATGTCGGATTGCGGGACTTCGACGACGCTGGCGTAAGGAAAAAGATATTCGCGATTAGCCATCGGATGGGCGAAAGAATCGCAGCGGACAATCGTCGGAAGCAAATAGACGCCGCCGTCCAGCTCCACTCGGCGCGGACCAGTGCGGTACTTGGCGGTGATATCGACTGCCCCGGGAGTCGTCAGACCTTCGTCGATGGCTACATCGATGTGTTCAGCCATCTTTGGGTTGGCGAAACCGGACAGACGGGCGTTCTCATCCGACGGGGGCAGAGGCACTATCAAGCTGAGCTTCCGAGCGAGCGCATCGGCAATCTCGGAAGCGTGGCTCGGGACGACAATCGACGAGGCATTCACGCAGCTTCGGCCACCGTTTTCAACGATGGAAGACACCATCACATCGATGAACTCAGGCCATCGCTCGATTTCGTCAGCGCCAACAAGAATCTTGCTAAAGCCAGGGCCGTGGACCTGGACGGCCGAGTTATGGGCGTAGGGCGCGGTGGTTTTCTTGTCACCAAAAATCAAAGCTCGACCGCAAGACTTCAGGATGACGCCGGCACCTTCGTGGTCCGTCGGGTAAAATCCGAACGCCTCCGGCGGACAACCCGCCGCGATGAACGCTTGGATGAGACGGAAGGGTGTCCACGGTTCTTCGCGGCCCGGTTTTAGAATGACGGGAATCTTTAGCGGAATCGCCGGCAGCCAGAGCGAGTTCACCGCTGGCGAATTGCTCGGCATGACCAGCCCCAAACAGTGTGTGGTCGGAAAAAAACTAACTCGTGCCCCGGCTTGTTCGCCAAAGCCTCGATCGATGATGCTCAGGTCCAATCCGCGTGTCAGCCCATTGAGAACAGTCCGCATGCGGGTAAGCGCTTGATGAATCTTCGTCATGTTGCGCCGGACCATGACGTGGGGCATGCCGCTGCTCTCCGACAGCGTGGTCACGTATTGCTCGGGCGACTGTGTCTGATTACCGGCTCCGATCGGCAACGTCCCATGAAGGAATTGATCCCCCGCCTTGGTGCAGATTTCGAGAAGCTGATCAACGGTGAACTGCTTCAGCGCCGCGCGAGATTCGGCAATTTTCCCAAGGTCTTTGCGGATAATCCCGGCATTGACATGGCTGACCGTGCCGAGCCTCGCGCCATTGGAATGATTAACAATATGCGTCTTGTCGAGGCTCTCGTAAGCTTTGCCCAAGCGCAGAGCTGGGATGTGAGGCAGGGCGGGCATGCTTAGTACACGCCTTCCACAATCGTTTTCTCAAGCGCGCCGAATGGACGGACATCGCCCACGCCATCCCAAGCATAGGGAGCGCGCGGTTCGCGGCGGATGGCTTCATCCCGTTCCAGGAAGCGCGGCATGAAGAACTCTTTGGTCAATGTCGTCAACTCGACGCGACCCCATTCGCCATAGTTCTTGAGCTGCTCGGTCTGCTTTGGATCCACAATCCGCAGCACAGCACGAGGTTGAGGCGCATAATAAGTGACGGAGAAATTGTCCTCCGGTTTCAGCGGGATGCTTGCCGCCAGCCCCATCAGGGTGTTGCCATAGGTGGGATAAAAGCCGATCCGGTTTTCCAAAAGCTCCTCGACCAAGAACCGCACGTATTGGGGGGACATCGAAGTGCCGCCGCAAAACACACCACGGATTCCAACATCCCAGAGATTGATTTTTTCGGCCAGAGCTTCAAGAAGCTTAGGCGTCGTGAAGAGTCCGCTCACACGGCGGTTTTTCAAGATGGTCACCGCCTGATCCACAACGTGCTCCATGTACGCTTTGGCGTGGTCAAGCTGCTTGGCGCTGATTATTTTTTTGACCCAGCGCGGGTCGAGGTCGATGAAATAACAGGAGCTACCACGGACGTTGGCCAAATGTTCGATCGCGAGGCGCAAACGCCGCGGTCCAGTTGGCCCCATCATGAGCCAGTAGTGGTTCCGGGGGAAATGCGCATCGGAAATCTTCTCGGAGAACTCACTGTAATCCACCTTGTAATCATCCCACCCGATGCGCTGCTTCGGCATTCCAGTCGTCCCACCGGTTTCAAAAATGTTAAACGGACGTCCTTGATATTTTTTTGGAATCCAAACATCGGGTTGAAGATCGCGAAGCCACTCGTCCTGGAAATGTGGAAAGCGCAGCAAGTCCGCGAAACACTTTACCTCGGTGGCCGGATTCCAGCCAGCCTTGCGGGCCCAATCGAGCCAAAATGAACAGCCGGTCTCGGGCGAGAAATGCCATTGGACAATGTCGCGGACTTGGGCATCGAGCTGGTCCTGGGCAACTTTGAAGGAGTGTTGGAGAGTAGGGTCAGTTGGCATAGGTATCAATTAAGACAAAGGTTAAATAAGATTGAATTGTCAACGCCTAATGGCGGGCCACCCTCTCTGCCTTGCGTCCTCGTTCAAAGTTCGAAGTCGGGTGTTCGGTGTGGGCCAGCCCTAGATCGGCGCGCCGCAAGGAGATGTGTTACTCCAGTAAGCGGGCGGCCGAGCTGCGCTTAATTTTTCGTGCTCGGCTTCTTTGGATTCAGATCGACCTTGGGAGCTTCGTCCTTGGACGTAGCGCTACGAGCTGAGTCGTAGAACGCATACAGGTGTGTGTTGCTTGCCACGTAGATCACTCCGTTAGCGACAACCGGTGTGGCATAGACCGGGGTGCCGAGGTTTGGGCCATCTTGCTCACGGCCGTCGATCATCATTTTGCTCAGGATCTTCTTGTCCTTGCTGGCGGACAGGACCACGAAATCACCGTCCTCATCGCCAATGTACACCTTGCCGTCCGCGACCATGGTCGATCCCCAGATGTGCGCCTTCATATCGTGTGTCCAATAAAGTTTCCCCGTTTCTGCATCCAGGCAATACACAAAGCCTGAAAAATCGGCGATGAACAGGAGGCCAGTCGTCGGATCAATCGAGACCGTGGAAATGGTTCGGTGAATCCCTCTGAATCCCCAGAGAGTTCCTGTTGTGGTAATGTCCCCGGTTTTGGTGGCATCGATACACACAAGATGGCCAATCCCTTCGCCGTGTTCGGGATCTTGACCAGTCGCTACATAGACTCGGTTTTTATAGAAGACGGGGGTGGAGTTGATCTCGCTCACACCTTCCGGAGCGGGGTATTTAATGGGCTTCCCATCTTTGACTCTGTACTCTGGGGGATTGCAGTTGTATTTCCACACGGTCTTCAGAAAGTTATTGTCGGCCTCTTTCACAGGCTTCGAATCAAAGGCATAGCACCAGCCGTCACCGCCGCCGAAGAAAACAAGTTTCTTGCCGTTGACGACGCCCATGGATGGCGAACTCCACTGGCCGTGAAAGATTCGCTTGCTGATCCCGGCGTCATCTTCGCCCAAAAACTCTCCGGTCTTCTTATTCAGCGCGATAAAACTGGGCGAGAGTGGAGACGGGATGTTGGAATGGGTCCAGTCCTGACCATTGGAAGTGCAGGCATAAACGATGTCATCGACGACGATCACCGAACAATTGGAAGCGTTGTGCGGGAAAACCCCCAGCTCATCCATCATGTCATACTTCCAGATGATGTCGCCATCCTTTGGACCGACCTCCACTTTTGGTTTGCCGGGGCCCCCCGCCATGTATAGACCTTCGTCCTTAAACGGGCCGTCGTTGCCGTTCGCCATGCCACTCACGTCAAGACACATGACTTCACAACGGCTCGTCACAATATAAACGCGATCCCCTTCAACCGTCGGCGACGAGAGCAATCCGAGCCCCTCCCAGTCGTTGACTTTCCCAGAAACCAATTTCGGGATCGCCAGTTGCCAAAGGAATTCTCCGGTTTTTTCATCCGATACCATTAGAATGCTTCGGTCTCCCTGGTGTTTCGGATCGCGGGGTGAATCGTTATTGGTCCCGATGAAAACCTTGCCGCCGGCGATCGTGACATTGCCATAGCTTTGAGAACCTAGCTTGGCCACCCATTTCACGTTTTTGGTGGTCTTCATATCCACCTCGTCGATGCTGCCCGCTTTTGGTTTGCCGGGGTCGAAGCGGTCAGGCAGGCCCTTGGCGGGCGAATACATATTGCGATTGGGGCTCGGGCCACCCCATTGCGGCCAGTCGTCCGCCATGGCGCTGACGCAAATCAGGAGTCCGGCGGAGAGGCAAGGAGTTATCGTCTTCATAGGGATTTTCAATTCGGATGGGTTACGGGATGCTGGTAGCCGACGCATAATGCAACAGCCGCAGCGATCGATTGCGATTGGGACTCTGCGACACGACCTAACTTTTGCACAAGGCGGAGTTCTGAAATCGATTTCACCTGAAATGCGTCGGCGCCAGATGGCTTAGCCAAGCCGTTGTCTGCGGCGGGAGGCAGAAAGATGAACCAGACATAATCTGCAAAGACGGGCTTCCAATCAGTCACTGGAACCACGATTACCAAAGGCAACTTGCCCACATTCGGTGCATTCAGAATGATCGTTGGCCGGACTTTGGTGATTTCAGCTCCAATGGCAGATCCCAAGTTCACGCTCCAAACTTCGCCTCGAATAGCTTTACTCATATTCGAGCGGGGCATCGACCACGTCCATAATAAGATCTGGGTGGTCACGATAAAGTTGTGAAGCTTTAGTCATCTGAGTCTGCAAGATCCGGTTCCTCTCCTGCCATGGCAACAGCAACAACTCTTGGGCAGTCCACCTATGCGAGTGGGGCAAACGAGCGATAAAAGATAAAACCGATCGAACTTCCTCTTCGGTGAGGCTCTTGATCTTGTCAATAACCAGATCGGCTGTGCTCATAGGGCGATGTTGCCTTCGTTCGTCTCAATTCGCAATTCCGCTTCTCAGTTCTCCGTCACGGAAACATTATCAATAAAAACGCGCATCTCTTGCGGAGCGAAGCCGAACAAGCCCGGCGAGCCGCTCTGGTGCGCGGTCTTGTGCGGAACTTCAATGGTCCATTTGTCAGGCTCCGGTTCGCCGCGCTTCCAAGCCTTGGCTCGGACGACGCCGGTGCCATCGGCCGCGACATCAACCCGGGACTTCAAGTGATACCAGACATTTGGCAACCATTTGAAGTTGGAGTCCTCTTCGGCTGAAGGCACGCGCAAACGCTCCTGATTGGAGTTCACTTCCACTTTTTGCTCGTTGCCTTTGAGCACAATCAAATAACGTTGGTTAATCAGGCCAACGTCCGACATCTTGCGCTTGTTCCCTTCGCTCATGACATCGGCTTCGATCGTGTAGTTCTTCATTTCCGACTCGCCGATGAAAACAAAGGCTCTTTGGAAAAACTTGTTGTCCACCGTCTTCGTCAATGCCTTCGTTCCCTCCTTGTCTCGCACTTCAAACTTGAATCGCGCCCCAATCCAAGGAAGCGGCGGGTATGCAAACAAAGTCGGCTGCTCGAAGGAGTTCGTCGTGGTTTCGCTCAACTGGAAGGGCTCAAAATCCTCCTTGAGCGGCAGCCCTGGCAAAACGCGACCACGAATGTAGCCTTTCAAACCATCGACTGTCCCTTCGAATGCGCCTGCCGACGGCGTCCGGTCATTCGATGCCACAAGTTTCCCATCCGTGTTAAAACTAGCTTTCATCGTGGAGCGCACCCGGGCGGTCGGCGGGATGAACGAAGCCCATTTAACAGAGCTCACATGCTTGATCTCTTCGACGGTGAATCCGCGAGCATCGAGCTTGCGAACGCGGAACGCAGCCGCTTCGCCCGGTTTCAACACGACCTCCGATGGGATGATTTGCAGTTGCGCGGCAGCGCCAACCGCAGGCCACTTCTCAGCGGCTGGCTCAGCAGCCAGACCCGCGTTGTTTCCCTTTTTACCAAAACAATAAAGTTTTTTTGTCGTCTGAATATAGACTTTGCCGTTGTAGGCAGTTGGCGTCCCGAAGCATCGGCCATCAAGAGCGATATGGGCCAGGATAGTTCCTTGTGTATCGGTCGGCTTGACAATGTAGAAGCCTCCTTTGGTGCCGGCTTCGCTGGCACCCTCGGTCTTGCTCTGCGGATCGTCGAGGATCGGAACGTACAATTTTCCGTCGGCGAACAGCGGACAGGCATTGCGCTGTTCAATGCCGATCTTCAGCTTCCAAAGAACCTTGCCCGAGTTTGCATCCACCGAGCAAAGATCGCCTTTTTCGCTTACGACATAAATCCGGTCACCCGCCAAGATGGGCGAACTCGTGGAAGTCGAGAGATCGTTGCTCCAAAGCTCCGCCTGCTGACGTTCAATGACGACTGGCCCCGCGGCAGCATTCGTGGGAGTCACATGCGGTATCTTCAACGCCACCATCTGGCCTGGCTCATAAGGCGTGCCGTAGATCGCGACCACCTTGTCGTTGTTGTGTACCAACACCGTCGCGTTGATCCCGGCTTTGAAAAGCGGAATTCGCCAAAGCGGATCACCGGTCCGGGCGTTCACACAGACGATGCTGCCATCCCCCGTGGCGGAATAGAGAACACGCCTGCCGTCCAGCCAGCCGAGGTAGGGATGCGAAAAAGAATTATCACGCGGCCGGTCCCCTGGACTGGAGGCCCAGACAAGCTCGCCGGTTTTCTTATCGAACGCATAAAAGCGATCGCCGCCCGCGCCCTGCGCTCCCCAGTTCGCCGTAATGCCGCGAGTGATCACGAGGTCGCCATCAATGAGCGGTGAGGCGGTGCGGCTGTTCGGAAAAGTTAATCGACCATACTTTTCCATCATCGAATGCTTCCAGAGCACTTTGCCGTCCGCGGTGAACGCGGCGAGGATGCCCTGCGTCCCTTGCATGTAAATGTTCCCGCCTTCCGGATCAATCGCGGGGCTTGACGTGGCATAGCGAAGATAAATCGTGTCGCTGAGAAAATCGTTGTAACGCTGCTCCCAAAGCTTTTGGCCGGTCTCGGCGTCAAAACATGCGACGCCTTCCCGCAAGTCCGGGCCTTCGTCGAGGTAGCCCATGATGTAGAGCTTGCCATTGGCAATCACCGGCGTGGATTGTCCGGCGAAGTCGGCCGTCCAGAGCGCGTCCTTCAGCGCGACCGTGTCGGGAAGCCCTTTTTCCCTCGACGTCCCGTTCTGTTCGGGTCCGCGCCAAGCGAGCCACCCGCGGACCGGAGCCGAGCTGGCCGCTCGCGTTGTAGAATCCGACCCGAAGAGAAAAACGCCCAGAGCGGCAACCGCAACCCGATAGATCAATTTCATGGCAAACCTTTCGGTAAATGAGCACTGATGCTCAAGCAAACAACCGAGAAACGAAATACAAATTTTCTTCCAAGACGGCGCACACTATTCTACACCATTGGAAGTTTTACAACCGAAATAATACCTACACGTATAATTTGTCAAACGTCAAAATCATGTCTGCCTTGAAACCGGACTCCCACACCCCCTCTGTTCCCGTCGATTCCCCTGGCCGTCGGCGTTTGCCTCCACTCTTGCGTCGCGCCTGGTATGGGCTCAATCAAGCGTTCCGCCGACGTATTGCCCACACGAGCGTTACGCCCGATCAGTTCACGGTGATGCGAATTCTCCTGGAAGGTGACCCGAAAGGAATCTCGCAACGGGAGCTGACGCAGTCGATGTCGAGCGATCCGAATACGGTCGCCTCGTTGTTGGAGCGGATGGAGGCGGCGGGCTGGATCGAGCGCCGGGCACACGAGAAGGACAAGCGGGCGTATCGCATTCGATTGTTTCCCATCGGAAAGCGAAAATATATCGAAGTGCGAGAGATTGCAGTTGCACTGCAAACAGAGGTGCTGTCGGTCTTACCGGCGGCGGCGCGGGAAAATTTCCTCGAGCATCTCACCGCGGTGGCTGATGCGTGTCGAGCGACTGCCGAGACATCGCCCAAACGCGTTCGCTAGCCGGGATCTCTCTGAACGGGGTCCCGAGGATCGACCACTGATTCCATTTTGTTTGGCTTTTTGTCGGGAGCGTGGAATGATCGCGGTCGAAACACTGACAGACTTAACGATCATTTTCATCATGAAACCTCTCATTGCCTTATCAATCCTGTCCCTATCGCTCACCTTTTCCTTCGCCGCGGAAAAGCCGAAAACCATTCGGCTTTTTGACGGCAAGACTTTCAACGGATGGGAAGGAGATACGAACAAGACCTGGCGGATCGATGATGGAGCCCTGGTGGGTGGCTCACTGAAAGAAAAAGTGCCGCACAACGAATTCATCTGCACAACGCGGAGTTTCACGAACTTTGTCCTGCGAGTGAAGTTCAAGTTGGTGGGCACGGAAGGCTTCGTTAACGGCGGCGTTCAAGTGCGCAGCAAACACATCCCCAACCCGGCGTTTGAGCTGAGCGGTTATCAAGCCGACATCGGCGACGGGTGGTGGGGGGCGCTCTATGATGAGTCGCGCCGGAACAAGGTATTGGTGAAGGCGGATGCCGCTGTAATCGAAAAAGTTCTGAAACGGAACGACTGGAATGATTACGAAATCCGATGCGAGGGAAAGCGAATCCGGCTCTCGATCAATGGCCAGCAAACCGTGGACTACACCGAGCCGGACGACAAGATCGAGCAGTTCGGCATTATCGGTTTGCAAATTCACGGCGGCGGACCGGCGCAAGCTTCGTATAAGGAGATCACCATTGAAGAGCTGCCTTAGAGCCTGTTTGGAAAATCTTTTCGCTTGTAGCAGCCGAGATAACGAAGCTCAAATTTTGTCTGAATGACCGCGCGCTTCCTTCAAATCAAAGCCTCGTAGGTCGGCGTGGTCCGAGTAGTTACTCATGTTCGAACGAATCAAAGCCGCGCAACAACAACTGCGTGGTCATGCGCATGTCACTCCCGTCGCGACCTCGCGAACACTGAATCGCCGGGTGGGAGCAGAAGTTTTTCTGAAGTGCGAGAATTACCAGCGCGTGGGGGCCTTCAAATTCCGCGGTGCCTTTAACGCCATCTCTCGCCTTTCCGATGCTGAGAAATCGCGCGGCGTGATCACATACTCGTCCGGGAACCATGCGCAGGCAGTGGCCTTAGTCGGCCAATTGCTCGGCATCCGCACCACCGTAGTCATGCCGAATGACGCGCCCTCGACCAAACGTGCCGCCACCGAAGAGTACGGCGCCACGGTCGTGGGCTACGATCCGCAAACAACGTCTCGCGAGGAGATCGCCAGAGCCTTGGCAACGCAACACGGCTACACGGTCGTGCCGCCGTTTGACCATCCCGATATCATCGCAGGCCAGGGAACTGCCGCACTGGAGTTCTTTGAAGAGGTCAAATGCCTCGACATGCTCCTGGTGCCCTGCGGTGGCGGTGGATTGCTCAGCGGTTCAGCCATCGCCAGCAAAGCGATGGCTCCAAGCTGCCGCGTGATTGGAATCGAACCGGAGCTTGGAGACGACGCCACGCGCTCTTTTCATACCAAAACGCTCCATACCATCAAACCGCCGCCCACGATAGCGGATGGAACACGCACCACTTCCCTGGGCAAGCTTACCTTCCCGCTCCTCCTGGAATACGTCGATGACATGAAAACGGTTTCTGAAGCCGCCATCATCGAAGCGGTTCAGTTCTTATTTTATCGCCTGAAGCTAGTCGTCGAACCATCGGGTGCGCTCGGTGTCGCCGCCCTCCTGAGCGGTGCGGTCGAGGCCTCCGGACGCGTGGGAGTCATCCTCAGCGGAGGCAATTTGGATGCGTCCACCATGACAGGAATCCTCAATGATCATGCGGCACGAAACGACCCAACGAAGCTCTGACTCCGCGGCTTGTTTTGGAATCTGGCGTTCGACACCTCACGGCAGCCCGTGTTTCGTGTCGGTTTCTTTCGCTGATAACGTATTGGACTCTGTTGTTTGACTGTCATGGTGAACTTTCGTGTGAACGCTGCAGTCTGGTCCGCGTGCCTTGCTTTTCTCTTTCATGGCCTGGTTTGCGGCGAGGCCCTGGCAGCGGCGTCCGCCGATCAATGGTTTCAGCTCCAAACGAGGCACTTTACCATTTTCAGCAATGGACGCGTGGACGACGTGCGGCAGCTCGCAGTGAGGCTCGAACAGTTTCGCCAGGCTTACTCGGTGCTGGCGGGAGCGCAGGCTGTCGTGTCGGTGCCAATCATCGTCATGGCGTTTTCGAACAGCGATTCGTTTCGGCCATTCCAGCCAATTTACCAGGGGAAACCACAAGCAGTCGCAGGCTTTTTCCAGCGCGATATGGACGAGAATCTGATCGCGGTCAATCTGAAGGCGATCGAGTCGGGATCAATGGAAGTCATTTTTCATGAATACACCCATTTGCTCATGCGGCACAACGACCGCATCTGGCCTCTCTGGCTGAAGGAAGGAATGGCCGAAGTCTATTCCACATTCGCCATCGACAACAACCGGGTCTGCCTTGGCCTTGCCAAGACACACCATCTCGAGTTCTTGCGGGACCATCCCTTGATGCCGTTGCACGAGTTATTCAACGTGAGCCACGACTCGCCTCAATACAATGAGCGGGACCAGCGAGGGACTTTTTACGCGCAATCCTGGGCGCTGGCTCGCTATTTGGTTCTCGGTGACAACCCGGTCCGGAAAACACAGTTCGGCATCTTCGCACGGCAGTTGCGCGAAGGTGTTCGGGCCGAGGATGCGTTCACCGATGCTTTTCGAACAGACCCAGCCTCGATGGAATTGGAACTCAAGCAATATCTCGCCCGCGGAAAATTCGAACCGCTCTGTTACAATGTCAAAACCACTTTGAATCCCGGCCAATCCTTCTCGACGCAGCACGTCCTATCTCAGGTGGAGGTGCTTTTTCAGCAGGGTAACTTGCTCGTTCATTGCAATCGACTGGATGAGGCGGAAAAGTATTTCAAGCGCGCGCAACAGCTAGCGCCCGAATCAGCTCGCCCGTCCGAAGGGCTGGGATTGCTCGCTGGTCGCCGCAAAAACCATCAACAAGCGATCGCTTACTTCGAGCAAGCCATCGCGCAGCGGTCATTCAGTTTTCGGGTCCACTTTGGCTACGCGCGTGAACTCTACTCCACGGCGACCGAGGGAAACATCGCGGTGCGAGGGCTTTCACCGGAGATCGAGCAGAAAGTCCGGGGGTCGTTACAGCGGGCGATTCAACTCATGCCGTTGTTTGCTCCATCGCATTATCTGCTAGGAGTGATCGAGTTGGCGCACAGCGAGAACCTGGTCCAAGCCGCCAAGCACCTAAGCCGGGCCCTGGAATTGGAACCGGACAATAAAGGCTACCTCTTGGCGTTTGCAGGATTGCAAATCGAGCGCCGGGAATATGCGGCAGCGCGCCAAACCCTCGCCTCGTTGCTCAGGCCCGAGGTCGATCCGGAGGTGAGACGGAGGGCAGGGTCATTGCTGCAAGCGCTCGATGAATCCACCAAGATGAAGAAGCCTTGAATAGCTCTGGATCACAGTCAGCTATTCATTGCGAACCGCGGTTCCCCGCTGTTTTCGGTTGGATCAATTCCGTGTCCGGACAAGAGAACTCACTCCCGAGGGGTGCGCAGAGGTTGTAGAGTTTGGACATTTTCCGGCCGCGTGCTGTTGTATCCGATGAGCTATTTCCGACTGACATCTCCCGGAGGGGAGATTCGAGACTAGCCCACCCTTTCAAGGGTGGGATTGCGTCGCCAATACCCAAAGTCCCGAAGGGACGGTTGAGCCATTCTCGGACGATCTTTTGTCCTGAACAGACAGTGAGAATAGGAGCTGACGTCGGACATTGGGGGATTCGGCCGTCCCTGCGGGACTTATGCGAGGGCTCATTCGAACCCAGCAGTGAACTGCCGGGCTATTCTCGAATCTCCCTCCGGGAGACGAAGGCGGCCAATAGGTCCAAAC
>CAMAWP010000113.1 GCA_945861765.1 Akkermansia muciniphila
CATACCAATAGGAACCACGATGCCCCACTATCGCGCCCAGGTTGCCCGTGGTTGAACGATTGCGATGTTGGGGCACTGTCATGGTGATGTGTCACTCTTCGTTGCGCTCGGGGCGATGTCCGCCTGTCTCGGTTTCCTTCGCTTGGCCAAGCGAAGCTCATAACGATCTTCACTTACGACTTTGGCGCTCAATATCCTCCGACCCTCGGCGCTGAGTTTCGTGATGACGCGCTCCAGGTCCTTGCTTTGGACGTTCACTGTCTCGAAAGGTTGGTGGGTCTTCATGTGTTGCATAACGTGCCAGGGAATTGCAGCAGTTAAAGCTGCTGCTGCCTTCTCTTTCTTTATACGACTTCGGTTTCGTCTTCGGCTTCGGCTTCGGTTTCGTCTTCAAGGGTCGGTAAGCCTTTCGTAGCTACGGACAACTTACGGCTCGTAGGCGTTTCGTAGGTACGAACTTCACCATCTTTAGAACCTTCAGGCTTAGGCTTCGAGTATCTTCGTAACACGTTGCGTCTGTTCTGCTTACTGCGCTCATCTTGGGTTTCGGATACTTGAACAAGTCTTTCGTTGTGCCATCTCCCGTCCGGTCCCTCAACGAACATTCCAAGCACTTTTTCTTTTACGAATTGCCATTCTCCAAGTCGTAAACGTGCCATAGTAGCCAGTGCGGCGTCGTCGTTTGGTAGCGTTCCACGAGGCTCTTGTAACCACGAGTTCCACAGTAGGTAGCTGAACGCTTTGAACTGGTCTCCCGTCAGCATGGCCAGCCTGTTGCTAGCCAGAGCGTCGCGAACATAGAACGAGAAGGCTGGTGATTTTTGCGTTGAAGTGTTCATTCGGTTCCTTGCTTACGAAATGACGACGAGCGAACGCTCCAACCACTTTTCCAAGTCCTGGCGGCGGTAGCGGATGCTTTTTGCCGTTAAGCGCAGGTGAGGCAACGCTCTGGAGTTTCTCCATAGGCGGAGGGTCCTTGGTTTGATGCCGAGCATTTCGGCGGCTTCACCGTCTGTGAGGAGCTGTAAGTCAGGAGCCGGAGTTTTAAGTATGTTTTTAGTCATACAAGCCACTCGTCAGTCAACTTGAAGTCACGTTGCGACGTAACTCTGGCGCGTGGAAAATCGCGTGGCGGTGGCAAGACGTTCGAAGGCGAGCAAACGTTGCCAATTGGCAACGCCGCACTCGAAAACCCCAATGTTTTCGCTAGTTCCGACCGATCAAGATGCAGATTTGCATCTTGTTTTTCAGGCCTGTGGGATGGCATGTTTTTCGCGGCTCGGCGCGACGGCAAACCAACTTTTGGCGGTGCTTGCGTCAACGACTTCGCGATAGTTCGAGAAAATTACTGCCGGACTATTCCCAGCTTCCAAGGCAACCCTGGCAACGTCCGAGATATCCGCCACTCGGTAGCTTATGAACGAGTGCCGCAAAGCGTTGTGTTGCCAGGTCACTTGAGCCGCTTGCGCAACCTTGGCTTGAACTTCATGGTAATAAGGCTTGCTGTGCGGCCAGACTGGCCCTTTACGCTTGGCGTGGCCTTCCAGCCATGCCGCAAGGCTTGGAACAATCGGCACTAGGCGGCGGCTCGCAGTTTTGGATTTAAGCGCGGTGATTTCAATGAAGCCTTTCGTCAAATGCACGTCCTCCCAATCCAGTCGCATGACTTCCGCAGATCGCAGGCCAGCGAAGGCTTGAATTGCCAAGATCGGCTTGAACGATTTCTCCGAGGCGTCAATCAGCCGGGCGAGCTCCTCAGGTGTAAATATGGTGATCGCCTCCGAGTTGCGGGTTTCAACTCGATCCGTTGCCGACACTGGGTTTTCTCCTCTCGCAATGTAGCCTCTCGTTTCGCAAAACTTAAAAAGCGTATTCACGGTGTCTCTGAAATTCTTCACGGTGCGCGGCGCAACGGTCATGCGGTCAAGCCAACCTTGAACGTCAATCGAGGTGATCGTGTCCACGTTCACGCAAAACACATTGGCGAAGGTATCCAGCCGAGTCCGCAAATCGGTTAAGTATCGCGCTCCGACCTTCCGGTTGGTCTTAAGCTCGACCAATTCGGCGGCAACTTGCGCCACGGTGCGCGCAGGTCTTTCGGTTGGATTGCGGCGCACGAACTCCTTTGCGGCTTCAACGATTCGGTCGCTCCCGAGAATTCGGAAAGCCTCGGCGTAGTTCGCGGCGGCTAATTCCAAAACAACGCCAGTTGGCTTGAGTAATTCCAGCGCGCGACCAAAGGAAGCGCCTTCACGGTTGCTGATGGCGGCGCCGGTTGCGTTGCCGGTGGAAATTGCGGTGGCGATCCTTAGAGATTCCTGGCGCGCTTTGGCGTGGTCCGAGAATCCGAGGAGTCGCCGAGGCCCGTGCGAATAGTCGGCAATCTCCCAGATGGTCCGAGTCTCGCCATTGGCCGTTCGGCGTCGGCGCTCGTAGATTTTGACCAGCACTGATCCGACTTGAACAGTTTCAATCTTTCTCGCTTTCATGCCGCCAAGTGTCGGCAAAGTGTCGGCAAAAGTCAAACTGGTTTAATTTTTTGAGGAGTCAGACGCGAAAAGCGACCAATGTTTGCAAGGGTTTGGTGAGTGTTGAGAAAATGGCGACCCTATCGGGAATCGAACCCGAGCACCCGCCGTGAAAGGGCGGTGTCCTAACCGCTAGACGATAGGGTCGTCAATAGGCCTCGGAATATATGCGGGACGGAACTATTGTCACGTCAAAAACCACATGAACCCGATGTCCGTGGTTTTTGGCTGCAAAAAAGAAGCTGAAAACCGCAGTCGGACATGATCTGAAGCAGACGTATTGCATCCTTATAGAAGTCCTCCATCGGCGGCATACCAACAATGGTGGAGGGATAAACTGAGCTCGCCCTTTTCAGCCAGCGCGAAGAGGCGGTGAGCGTATTCAGGGAACGACTGGCGGTCGGCGAGATGATCCAGTGCCAGGTCGGTGTCCAGGAAGATTTTATCCTTGGACGCCATGCTTCTTATGCAATTCCTCCGTTAGCACTGTGCGCTCATCGAAATCCGGCGGCTGCTTCACCGCCCCGCGCACCTCGTCCGTGACCGGCGTCTTGCCAGCCTGGTTTTCCTGCCAGTTGCGCGCCTCAAAACGTTCGATGATCGAGCCGCTGGCCAGCACTGAATCCCCAGCACCCAGTTTCCGGAGCGCCTTGACGGCATTGGTCCACACCGATAAGCCCGCGCCGATTTCACGCAGCGTATCGGCTTGTTCAAAAACAACCGCTTCGATTCCCACGCGCTGCAACGCGATGGCCGCTGACACGCCGCCGATCCCCCCGCCGATGATGAGCGCCTTCATCGGCTGCCTCGGGTCAATGAATCTATCTTCCGACGAATTTCAGGGCTCATCTTGATCAGCGGCGGCCAGGGCGTTTGAATCCTTCGCCCGGGATTTTCTTCGTCGCGTCAATGCCGAGCTTGCTGCCGCTGGCGATTTCGCTCGTGGCGTGGTCGAGCACGTCGGACGGCCTCACTTTTTCACCAAAGGGTTGCGCACTTTGAGTCGTGGAAAAGCGGAGAAGTCGCGGTCTGCCGACCACAATTCGCTGACCCCGTGATGGAGACAGAGCGCGGCGATGCGCGCGTCGTGGATGCGCGGGCCTTTCAGTCGTGCGGCGGTAGCGGTTTCTCGCAGCCGGTCGAAGTAGCCGGGGCTTTCGGACAACAGGTGCAATTGCGGCGCGGCAAACAACGAGTCCAGAAAACCCAGGGCTTCGGACAGGGTGGAGCCCGGTTTATAGATGCCAGGATGGGTGGCGATCGCGATGAACTCATGGACGCACGACCACGGAATCGCCCACGGTGCGGATTGATGCCGCAGGCCATCCACCAATTCCTTGGACGCCTTGTGGAATTCGCTGTCCTCGCGATGCGCGTAAACCAGCAGGTTGGAATCAACCGCAATCACGCGCCGTGCCCCCGGTAGATTTCGTCGCGGATTTTGTCCCACGGGGTGTTCTTGAACTCATCCGTCAGCCCGCCACCACGCACCGTGACCAGTGGCGGAAGCTTCATGGGTTTGCCCTGCTTCTCTTTCAGCACGAGTCGCAACCCTTGCTCGGTCAATGAGCGAAACGTGGTCTTCTCCTTCCGCGCGAACCGTTGGGCGCGCTCGAAAAGATCGTCGGCGATTTCAATCGTTGTCTTCATGATATGGCTGCCCATACTCGCACGGCTGGCTGCCCCTATCAAGTGATGTTTCCAGCGCGCTGCGGAACGGCGCGACGGCGAAGGCGTTGCTGCGCTGGACGGCGGCGGAGCGCGAGGTGTGGCTGGAGGCGGTGACGAACGATCCGTTGCTGCCGGGCCGGATTCTGCCGTCCGATTATCTGGGGCAACAGGCACGGTGGTTTGAAATCTGAAATCTGGCATCTGCCATCAAGCGAAGCGTGGAGCCAGTCGGCAACTGCGCACGTTCCAACCCGAATAGCCCTGTGCAAACCTTTGTTGCATATGCAGCAAAAGTCCGTCATGGGCGTGGGCGGGAATGGATGGGCCACAACCGCGTTGCGGGTGGCTGATGGGGAAGGGCTGAAAGCCCGAAAGATAATAGCCCAGGGCAAAGCAAGTCTGCGAGCGACGCCCTGGGTCAACCGTCCACAAAATCTCCAAGCCCTGAAAGGGCGAAAGAATCTGTCTGTTTGGCTGGCGTGCTCATTTGAAATAAGTCTTCATGCAATCTCTCAGTTCCTTTGCCGCCCCGTGCGGCAACTTCGATTCGACTTTCACCAAAACTGATTGGATGCTGTCGAAGTCAAAGCGTGTCGGTTCGGCGAAGCTTCGATTGCAGGTAAAAAACCAATCGCGCAGCGCTCTGGCTGCAAGTCCGGCAATCTTCGCGTCTCCATCGGCGCAAGCATTCAGCATCGCCGGAAGCTTGCGCCATTTCTCTGTGTGCAGAATCAACGTCAGGGCGTTTCGTCGAACGTGGAAGTTTGCGTTGCTGGTCAGCAGCCTTTCCAACTCATCCAAAGGAATCAGTCTCGCCTTTGGAATCAGCGCTTTCAGCGCTTCTCTTGAAACGCTGGCCTTCGCATCCGACAAAAATCCCGTCAGCTTTGTGATGCAGCCCTCCACGTCCAGCTTACCCATCGCATACACGGCAGCATGACGAAGTCTTGGCAGCGATGAATCCAGACTGGCCGAAAGCAAAGATACATCTGCCGCCTTGCCGCTTTCACCAAGTCCACAGATGGCAGCGAATCGCTGTGCTTCCGATCCTCGCTTGACGGCCTCGACGTAAAACCCCCGGATGTCCGGCACGCCCGCGACGGAAAGGAACTGGCGAGCCGTGTTCCGCATTGAAATATGGCTGTCGAGCAAGGCGCGACGAAGCGGCTCTACCGCCAAAGTCTGGTCGCTTCGTGGCAACTGCCCAGAGTGCATCTCGGCGCACGGGCATATACCCGTCGTTCAGCATTGGTTCGACGACGCCCGGCAATTCGTCTGGTGTCACATCCGGCAGGAAGTGACGCACTGCCCACGAACGCGCGACCGCATCGGGGTCGGTCATCCCGGCGCGGATGATTGAGGCGCGCGTGGACGGGTCGGATTCCGTTGCCAGTCGAAAACTGATTCGCCGAATGGTTTTGTCCTTGGAAGCCATTCCGGTCTGTAAGACTTCTTTGCACTCCGGGCGCTTCAGCAAACCACAAACATCATCCACAAACTGTTTGTCCACTCGTCCGCAGGCACGTAGTCGAAGCACGAGACTGATGTTGGCGAGAAAATGGACGGCATACGCCAACTCGATTCGCGCATGCACCGCCTGTGCGGCTGTATCGCGCACTTGCGAAACCCAATCGTTCAAACGGATAAGTAGAAATGGCAATTCCTTGCCCGTGCGCTGTGAGGCCAGTTCTGCGACGGCCGCTTCGCGGACGTGGCCGCTGTGGTGAAAACTCGCCAGACCGACAAGGCTCACCGCAGACTTCGATTGCGCGAGACGGCTCACGTCCGATGGTCGGAGGTTGTGCCAGTTATTTTGATTGTAGTAGCCGTATGTGCTCCATCCCCGCACACGCTGGTCAAGCGAAGCCAAATCGAGCGGCGGCAGTTCTGAAACGATTTGGTGAATCTCCTCAGCATCGGTGCTCGCGAAGAAGCGCCGCCACCAACTCGCGGACTTGGCGAGCTTCTTCAAGAGTTCTCTTGTCTCCGATGGATTGGGCTTCATGCGTGTTTGGGTTTACTCGAACCGTCGTTCGGATTCGAGCGTGTTGATTCCTGTCGCCCCTACATGGCTTGTTCAATTTGTTGTTCATCTACCCAGGGCGGCGCTCGCTTCTCTTCGCTTGCCCTGGGCTATTATCCTTCGGGCTTTCAGCCATTCCAGTTTGAGCCTCCTTCTAAGAAACTCCAAATGTAAACGGTTGTGGTTCCACCATCTGACTATGGAGTTTCATTCTTATTTACCCAGCGAACGCTGGTGGGAGCTCACGTCGGCTGCTACGGGTTGAAAAGTTTTTCCACCTTCGCTCTCACAGCGGCATCCATCTTGATCAACGGCGACCAGAGGCGTTTGAAACCTTCGCCCGGAATTTTCTTCGTTGCGTCAATGCCGAGTTTGCTGCCGCTGACTGTGTTCATTTTTTCACCCGGCGTTTCATGGTTTGCATCGCGGCCAGCGCGTCGCGCAGCACAGGAATGGTCAGCCGGTCCTTGGTGCGGTTCGCGGCGATCTTGCTGGCGAGAATCCGTTCCAGCGAAAGCACCTTGAGCTTTTGCCGACCCAGCGGAATCTCCACGCAGTTTTTGATTTCGTCGGCAAAGCTTCCCAAGCCGTCCATGCGAATCACGATGTCGAAAAGTTCCGCACCCGCACCCGCCAGCATCGGCGGATTGAAATTGCCGGGTGGCACATACGCCGCGCCGACTTCCTGCAACGCGCGGGAGAATTTCAGTTCGCCAAGATTTTCAAACTAGAGATCAACGTCCTGCGTGACGACAGGCGCACCTTGAAGGGTGGCGGCGGAAAGTCCGACGACCATGAACCGCACTTTGCGCTTCAGCAAAACTTGCAGCAGGCGCAGTTCACTTTCTGAAAATGGCAGTGGCGCGGCCACGGATCAGGCTCCTTTGCAATCGTTCCAACGGCGGCTGCTCGAGCAAAATCAAAGTGTGACGAACGTTGTCAGGATCGGCGTGCGGATGGGCAGCGAGAACTTTCCCGACGCCCATGGTCAACCGTCGCGCCCAGCGTTGGGCTTGAGCGGCATTGTTGATTTGGGCGCGTTGTTTCATGCGGGCAGCGGGATTCTAAGCGATTTTCTAAAACTTGTCACCGGCATTTCCAAACAGAGAATCAATTTTCTTCCGCACCGCTTCATCCATCTTGATGAGCGGCGGCCAGGGGCGTTTGAAGCCTTCGCCCGGAATTTTCTTCGTCGCATCAATGCCGAGTTTGCTGCCGCTGGCGATTTCGCTCGTGGCGTGATCGAGCACGTCGGACGGGCCTTTGGTGAAGAGGCTGTTCCGCCGTCGCCGAGGCTTTGGCGGACAGGCGCGTTGCGGGTCGGTGTTGGCGCAGAGGCGGAACAGAACTTCGCTGGTGTTGTGAACGTCCACGTCGTCGTCCACCACCGCGATGAGGTATTTGGTGAACATCATCTGCCCCATGCCCCAGAGGCCGTGCATGGTGGCCGTCCGCAAGGACTTTGTAGGCTTGCATCGGGTAGGTCTTCTTGAGGCTCACCAAGACGAGGTTGTGGAAGACGCCTTCCGCCGGCAGCGCGATGTCCACGATCCCGGGGTAGTTCAACCCCTCACCCCCCAAGCCCCTCTCCCATCGGATGGGAGAGGGTGGCCAGCAGTCCGGGTGAGGGCCGCGCCGCCGATGTAGAAATCTTCCATCGGCGGGATGCCGACGATGGTGGCGGGACACGTGAATGACGAATGACGAATGCAGAATGTCGAATTGAAGTTAACGGCTCGACCCGTTCGCACTTCGGAATTCGCACTTCGCACTTTGCCACGGTCGCCAAACGGGCCTTCGTCGCGCAATCACGAAAGAAACCCTGCCGCGCATGACTCAGTCGAGTGTCCACGTGGTCCGAACAACTGCCTTCAACTCTCGCCTGTCCGAATGCGGTAAACGCAGCGCCGGGCGCCGGCCACCATGTGCTCCGCTCTCTCGATGGCGACGCCCTCGCCAAGAATGGCGTGGAAGACTTCCATTTCTGCATCGCAAAGCTTGGGGCACACGTTGGCCGCTGCGGAAATCGGGCAGTGGTTCTCGATCAGCAGGAACGAACCGTCAGGCTGGCGCTGCACTTCGGCCATGAAGCCTTCTTCGTTGCGAATTGAAACCAGTGCCTCCAAGCGCGCTCGGAGAGAGGCGCGCGCGGGGATGCGTGAGCGGTAATCCGCAATCTGCCGTTTGGCGCATCGGGTCACCAGGCGCTGGACGCCCTCTTCGCCGAAGGTCTGTTCGGCCGCGTTCAGCAAATTCACGGTCAAGCCCGCATGGGCGTCGGGAAAATGCGGCGCGGCGGCCGGCGTCAGACACCACATCTTGGCGGGCCGCCCGATGGGGCGTTGCTCTTCCTGGTAGGTCACATGCCTTTGATTGCGAAGGGCGTAGAGGTGTTGGCGGACGGCCATCGCAGAGATGTCCAGTTGCGCGGCCAAGGTTTCCGAATCGCTCGGCCCCCGCTGCTTGAGCAGACGCAGAATCGCCTGCCGATTGGGGACGAACTCAGATTTCTTGCGGGTCGCACCGCGTTTCTTCATGCGGGTGAGCTTACAGCAAACCTTTTTTGAAGGCCAGACGCATCAGCGATTTCTTTCTAAAGACAAACCTTTTGAAAACAGCTTGCCAAATATAGTTGCGTCGCCCATTCTTTTCACAAGCACGTGCTTTAGAAAAGCGGGCGCTCGACGCCGAGCCGACGAGATTGCGTGAGCCCGAGTGCGAGAAATGAAAGAGAGTCTATGGCCGACATTGCGAATAAATACGCGGAAAACGTCGCAGGAAAATTTTACGTCGATAACCAGTGTATCGACTGCGATCTGTGCCGGGAAACCGCACCGGCCAACTTCATGCGCAGCGACGACGGGGGTTATTCCTACGTCTTCAAGCAAGCCACCACGCCGGAGGAAGAAGCCCTCTGCCTCGAGGCGATGGCGGGATGCCCAGTCGAAGCGATCGGGAACAACGGCGAAGGCTGAGTGAGATCGAACCAGGACAATGAACTGCCCAGCCAAACCAACGCAGCGAAGGGGAAAACCAGAAGCACCCGCGAGAGCCGGCGTTCCGGAACGCTACCGGCGTTTGAAGTCAAATGAAGTGGTGTGGTCTGGCGACTTCGTCGCGGATAAGCGCCTTGGGCTTCAACCGTGGGATGGGCCGGGCGGATTCCGAGCCGACGCGTTTGTGAGACCAATTTACCGGCTCGAGGAAACCGCAAAGTTCCGAGCGACCTCAACCAAAAAACCAAAACAAAACACAAAACATCAATGAACCCGCCAAAAATCATCGCCTACTTGAAACCCTCGTGCGGCTGGAGCAAGGGCGTGCGCGCCATCATGCAAAAATACGCACTGGCTTACGAAGATCGCGATATCATCAACAATCCCTTCATCTACACCGAGATGGTGGAGAAAAGCGGGCAACAACTCTCGCCCTGTGTCGAGGTCAACGGGCACATGCTGGCCGATGTCAGTGGGGACGAAGTGGAAGCCTACCTGCTCAAAGCGAGACTGGTGCAGCCGACCGTCGTCGCCGCCGATGCGCCGACCAACCGGGCTTGCGACGCGCATCACCATGAGTAACGCCCGCGCGAGATTCTGCCAGATGAATGAACACCGTGATCGATTCCGCCGTCACCGAGACCCTGCTCTATCACGAGCAGACCAAGCATCATTTTCATCGTTATGCGAGGTCCGCCGGGTTCATGGACTGGGCCAATCAGCCCAATCCATTCCGCTTTTATGAAGGAGTGACACCAGTAAGACTTCCCTTGCTGCAAAAGGACTCGGCGGGCGAGCATCTGGCTTTGTATGAAAGGAGCCGCAACGCCTCCCAGGATTTTACCCGCGAATCCATCGGCGCCTTTCTTGAGTTATCGCTTGGGCTTTCGGCCTGGAAGTCCATTCCTGGAAGCACTTGGGCTTTGCGGATGAATCCTTCCAGCGGCAATCTTCATCCGACGGAAGCCTACATGATCCTCCCGGCGCTGCCCGGAATCACCGCGGGCGTCTTCCATTACAGCCCTCTCCTCCACGCTCTGGAACCCAGAGCCGAAGGCTCCGATACGCTTCAGCAGCAGATCAAGAAGCATTTTCACACGGATGGGTTCCTCGTCGCCTTGACCAGCATCTTTTGGCGCGAAGCCTGGAAATACGGTGAACGGGCTTTTCGCTACTGCCAGCACGACGTTGGACATGCCCTGGCGGCCCTCAGCTTCTCCGCCAATCTGCTCGGCTGGGAAGTCACCTGGCTGAACGGGGTCTCAGACGAGGAGATTACAAGGGTGTTGGGCTTCGATCAAACTCGGTGGCCGGAGTTCGAAATGGAGCATCCCGAGTTGCTATGTTTCGTCCACCGCAGCGGGGAGCAGGCGATTCCGCGAGATTTGTCGCGCGAGATTGGAACGGAGTTTTCAGGGCGGGGGTTTCAAGGAAGGCCAAATCGATTGAGCGACGATCACATGGATTGGGAGATCATTTCGCGTGTCGCTGAAGCGACGGCAAAACCCAAGCACGAGGAAGCGGCGCTGACTGTCCACGTTCGTCACGGTTTGCCCGAATCCACACGCCCGTTTTACACGCCGCCGACTCAATTCAAAATCCCGGCCGCACAAATCATTCGCCAAAGAAGAAGCGCGGTGGCCTTTGATGGCGTCAGCAGCATCACCAAGGATCAGTTTTGCACCATGCTGGACAAAACCCTTCCACGCGACGCCTGCGCGCCTTTCGATCTCGGACTGACCGTCCCCGCCATTCATCTGCTCTTGTTCGTCCACCGCGTCACGGGATTGGAGCCGGGCTTGTATTTCCTGCTGCGAGCGGAGAGGGATTTGCCCGCCTTACAGCAAAAGTGCCATCGCCATTTCCTCTGGAGTCCAGTGGATGAAACGCTTCCGCTGTATTTGCTCCAAGCGGGAGATTTTCAGAGCACCGCAGCGTCGGTAAGCTGCGGGCAGTCCATTGCGGGCGAAAGCGCGTTCTCATTGGGCATGATCGCCCGGTTTCGGGCGGAGATTGAGACAGCTCCCTATCGCTACCGGCACCTCTTCTGGGAAACGGGCATGATCGGTCAGGCCCTCTACCTGGAAGCCGAAGCCCAGGGCGTGGGAGCAACCGGCATCGGCTGTTTCTTCGACGATCCGGTGCATGAATTGATGGGCCTCTCGGACGACGCCTTCCAAAGCCTTTACCATTTCACGGTGGGCGGCCCTCGGGAAGACGCGCGGCTGGCGACCCTCGCCGCCTACCACCACTTGGAAGCAGCGGCCCGTTAGCCCTGAATAATGAAACATCGCACCCCACTCTTGATCGATTCCCACGGCCGCATCCTGCGCGACTTGCGCGTGAGCGTCACGGATCGGTGCAATTTCCGTTGTCTCTACTGCCTCCCGGAAACCGAAGCCGCCGCGAATTTTTATCGTGACCGCTGGGCCACGGTTGTCCATTCCACGCCCATCGCCCGCCAGTGGAAGCCCAAATCAAAGATCTTAACCTTTGAGGAAATTGAGCGGGTCGTTCGGCTGGCGGTGGGCTTGGGCATCCAAAAAGTGCGCCTCACCGGCGGCGAACCTCTCCTGCGTCAAGAGCTGGCGATCCTGGTTGAACGCCTGGCAGCCATTCCAGGCATTGAAGACCTGGCGACGACCAGCAATGGGTTTCTCTTTCCCAAAAAAGGCAAGGCGTTGCGTGATGCCGGCCTGCGCCGGATCACTTTCAGTTGCGATTCACTCGACCGCGCCAACTTTCAAAAGATGACCGGGCGCGATGGACTGCACGAAGTCCTGGAAAGCATTCGGCTGGCACAGGAACTCGGGTTGAATCCGGTGAAAGTCAACGCCGTTGTCATCAAAGGCATCAACGACCACGAGATCGAATCCCTCGCAGAGTTTGCCCAGAGAGAATCGCTTTCGCTGCGTTTCATCGAATTCATGCCCCTGGATTCAGGACGAGCTTGGCTTAAGGAAATGGTGGTGCCGGGCCGGGAAATTCTCCGGCGCCTGCAAACCCGCTTCGACCTGCGCCCTGTGCAATCCAAGAACGATTCCGAGACGGCCAAGCGCTGGACCTTCGCCGATGGACGGGCGGAGATCGGGATCATTGCTCCCGTGAGTGAACCGTTTTGCGGCCATTGCAACCGCATCCGTCTGACCGCCGATGGCCAAATCCGCACCTGCCTCTTTAGTCTAACCGAGCACGACCTGCGTTCACGCCTGCGGAGTGACGCCTCCGATGAAGCGATCCAGGAATACTTGAAGACCGTGGTCCTTCAGAAGGAAGACCGTCATCACATCGGCGAGCCAGACTTTGTCCAGCCGCAACGGAGCATGAGTTGCATTGGAGGATGACGCTGGCCGTGCGCCAGCCTCCGACGGGCTGCGTGAATGAATTCACGAGAATCACCGGCTACGAGTTGAAAAGTTTTTCCACCTTCGCCTTCACTGCGGCATCCATCTTGATTAACGGCGGCCAAGGGTGTTTGAAACCTTCGCCCGGAATTTTCTTCGTCGCGTCAATGCCGAGTTTGCTGCCGATGGCGATTTCGCTCGTGGCGTTGTCGAGCACGTCGGACGGGCCTTTGGTAAAGATGCTGTTCCGCCATCGCCGAGGCTTTGGCGGACAGGCGCGTTGCGGGTCGGTGTTGGCGCAGAGACGGAAGAGCACTTCGCTGGTGTTGTGAACGTCCACGTCGTCGTCCACCACCACGATTTATTTCGTGAACATCATCTGTCCCATGCCCCAGAGGCCGTGCATGGTGGCCGTCCGCAAGGACTTTGTAGGCTTGCATCGGGTAGGTCTTCTTGATGCGCACCAAGACGAGGTTGTGGAAGACGCCTTCCGCCGGCAGCGCGAGGTCCACGATCCCGGGGAAGTTCAACCCCTCACCCCCAGCCCCTCTCCCATCGGATGGGAGAGGGTGGCCAGCAGTCCGGGTGAGGGCCGCGCCGCCGATGTAGAAGTCTTCCATCGGCGGGATGCCGACGATGGTGGCGGGACACGTGAATGACGAATGTCGAATGCAGAATGTCGAATTGAAGTTAACGGCTCGACCCGTTCGCACTTCGCACTTCGCACTTCGCACTTCGCACTTCGCACTTTGCCACGGTCGCCGAACGGGCCTTCGTCGCGCAACGGCTCGGTCGGGTCAACGTAGTCCTTCAATGACGAAGTCGGCATTCAGTGACCCAAGCTCGATGCCATTGAATCGAAGTCACACTTTGCAATCCCGTGTGCAGTCTGCCGCAGCCAAACACACGAACTACCTTTCGGATTTGCTGTTCTCCTGCTGCGCGCGCACGGCGCATTCAGCCAGCATCTCCTGAATCTCTGATTTCGAGATGAATCTCCCGCCGGAAACAACGGCCGCGATGCTCCGCGTGTTCTTGATGTCGTCCAACGGATTGCTTTCGAGCAACACCATGTCCGCGATCTTTCCTTCCTGGATGGTTCCAGGATTTCCGTCCACGCCAAAGAACTCCGCCGGAGCACGCGTCGCGCTGATGAGCGCCTCCATCGGAGTCAGGCCCACCTGCTCCACGAGCAGGCGCAGTTCGTCATGAAGACTAAACCCGGGCCAGACGAGCAGCACGGCGACATCGGTGCCGGGCATGACACTCATTCCAGCTTGAAACATCTCGCGGACGTCGCGCAACCGTTCGTCCAAAAGCTTGATGAAACCCGGCGGGTAATCTTTCTTTTCCTCGACCTGCTCCATCCAATCTTTGATCAAGTAACCGGAAAGGTACTGCCTGCGAACATCCACCTTCCCATTTGAATCTTCAGCGATGGCTTTGGCGCGCTCATAGGGTATCAGCAGCGCCTCGCCAGTAACCAATGTTGGAACGATCGCGGTGCCGTTCGTGGCGAATTTGCGGAACAGTTCGCGGCGTTGTTCGAGGGTCCGGTCAATGAGTGGTGGGAAAAATCCATGCTCGATACTGCGCTGACCGGCTTTGAGAATCTCTTCAGGCGAGGCCGCCGGATGGCCGACGAGGTCCAGATGGTGTTTGTGCGCAGCCACCGCTAGCGCGCGATAGGTTTCCACCGAGGCCACGGTTCGAATCTTGACGAAATCCACTCCCATCCCGGCCAGGCGTGCAATCGCCGCTTCCGCCGATGTTGGGTCAGCTACGCCAAGTCTGAAGCGATCCACAGGTTCTATGGTGGCCTCGCGTTTCATCCGCTCGACGTTCGTCAAGGATTCCAGGATAGGCCCGGAGATCTTGATGCGCGGTCCGATTCGCTTGCCCTGATCGATTTCCTTTTTCCATCGCGCCATCAACTCAAAGTCACCGCCCATATCGCGCACGCTGGTGACGCCATTGGCGATGAAGAGTGGCAGTGTGTTCTCGCCTGCCTTGCTGAGATGAACATGCATGTCCCACAATCCTGGTATGAGAAATTTTCCCTGCATGTCGATGACTCGAACGTCTCGGGGAAGCTGCGCTTTCGAGGACTCGCGGATGGCCGCGATACGATTGTTGGTTACCAGAACCGTCATGTTCGATTGTGGTCCCGCGCCGGTGGCATCAATGACCGTGACGTTCTTGAGCGCCAGCGGACGTTCCTGGGCCAACGCCCTGACGTTCACAAAACAAGTCAGGATGATCAACAGGCCAACAATTCGTTTCATCAGTTACTCCTTTCTGTCCGTCGAGACGAGGGGTTTGAATTCAAGGCGCGGCAATTGGATCGTCCGCCGCGAAACTGTTACGGTTTTCATGAACTCCACCATCACTTCCTGAATTTGCGGCGACGACGTGAACAACTCGTTGCCGTGTCCTGCACCTTCGATGATCACATGCTGACCAGTCGGGAATCCTTTCATGATTTCTTCAACGTTCTCTGGCGGTGTCCGGCCATCGAAGGTGCCGCTGATGAAGAGCGTCGGGACCGTCGATCGGAGCGGAGCGCGAAAAGACGCGGGCAGTTCTGGAATCTGCCATGCTGGGCAAATATCCGGCACCGGAAAATCCACGTCGCCGCCCAACACGGTGCCGGCAGCTTCGCGCTGAATTCTGGCGCGACGTTCCGCCGAAGCTCCCGAAGAACAATCCATCGCAAAGGCCATGGCCGAACCGACTGAGCTGGTTCGCATCCCAAATAAATCTCCGGCAGCAGACTGAACAGATAGGGATGAGAAGTCTCCCACCGCGAGACTGTGGTAAAGCGCCGGGATGCGCGCCTTCCCCTCGCGAGTGCCGAGCAGACTGAACGTGATTTGTTGGAGGTCGAACTTTCCAATGGCGATGATCTGCCCCTTGCCTGCGGTCGCATCGTTGAGCTGAACTCTCGCCGGTTCTTTGTCGAGCTTCCGAAGCACCTCTTGCACGAGCGGCATCAAGTCGGGGATTTGTTTGTTGATCTTGGCGTCGTCTTTGGCCAGTTCACACACGAACTGGAGTTGACGCTGAATCTGGCTTGGCAGTTTGAGCGTGTGGTCTGGTCCTTCGATGCCGGAGAGAATGGCGCGGTGAATACTATTCCCGTGCCTTCGGAGCGCCGCCAGGCCGAGATGCGAGCCGTAGCTCGATCCCCAGATCGTGATTTTCTCCACGCCAAGCGCCTGACGTAACGACTCCAAGTCATCAGCGTTTTCCTCCGTATTATAGGCCGAAAGATCGACTCCCTGCGTCCGCCAGTGCTCGGCGCAAATTCGCGCCCGTTGCTCATACATACTGAGCAACCGCCCGCGCTCACCGGGTTGGTCCAGCGGATAATCCAGCGTCACGTCGCAGATCAGGTTCGGTCTCGACATTCCTGTTCCGCGTTGATCCAACGCGATGACATCCGCGAATTCTCGCATCGCCATGAAGAGTGGAAACCGTGGGCCGCGCGCCAGCGCAATCCCCGAACCACCTGGCCCGCCCGCCAAATAGACGATCGGTGGTCCCGGATTCGTCGCAGTGCTTTTCAAACGGACCAAAGCCAACTCGATTTGCTTTCCGCCCGGCTTGCTGTGCTTCTCCGGGACAAGCAGCCGCCCAAGTTCCGCCTGCGCCTTTTGTTTGCCCGCCGATTCGAGGAGGTAAGGCTCGAACATCAACTTGGCCGATGCCGGTTGCGATGAGACGTTAATCGCAGTCAACGAAAGCGCGACGAGCGCCATCAAGCCTAGTCTTGAGCCAGAAGCGGATTGAGGGTTCATTGTTGTGATGTGCTTGCCGACGAAACTAGCCGTCGTCGAACAGCGCATCAATCTTCTTTCGCACGGTTTCATCCATTTTGATTGACGGCGGCCAAGGGTGTTTGAAGCCTTCGCCGGGAATTTTCTTCGTCGCGTCTATGCCGAGTTTGCTGCCGCTGGCGATTTCAGAGGTTGCATGGTCGAGCACGTCGGACGGGCCTTTGGTGAAGATGCTGTTCCGCCGTCGCCGAGGCTTTGGCGGACAGGCGCGTTGCGGGTCGGTGTTGGCGCAGAGGCGGAAGAGGACTTCGCTGGTGTTGTGAACGTCCACGTCGTCGTCCACCACCACGATTTATTTCGTGAACATCATCTGCCCCATGCCCCAGAGGCCGTGCATGGTGGCCGTCCGCAAGGACTTTGTAGGCTTGCATCGGGTAGGTCTTGCGGATGCTCACAAAGACGAGGTTGTGGAAGACGCCTTCGGCCCGCAGCGCGAGGTCCACGATCTCGGAGAAGTTCAACCCCTCACCCCCAGCCCCTCTCCCATCCGAGGGGAGAGGGTGGCCGGCAGGCCGAATGAGGGCCGCGCCGCCGATGTAGAAGTCTTCCATCGGCGGGATGCCGACGATGGTGGCGGGACACGTGAATGACGAATGTCGAATGCAGAATGTCGAATTGAAGCTAACGGCTCGACCCGTTCACACTTCGCACTTTGCCACGGTCGCCGAACGGGCCTTCGTCGCGCAGCGGCTCGGTCGGGTCAACGTAGCCTTCGATGACGAAGTCGGCGTTGGCGGGAACTTCGAGGTCGTTGGTCTCGCACTTGACGAGTTCGACGGATTTTTTGCGGAGGTAACCGGCGAGGAGGAATTCGTCGAGGCCGTCGGGCAGCGGCGCGGTTGCGGCGAACGTGAACACGGGATCGCCGCCGATGAAAATGGCTACGGGCATGCGCGTGCCGGTTTCGTAGTAGCGGCGGCCGTGCCGCGCGCCGACTTTCTGGAGTTGCCAGTGCATGCCGGTGGTGCGGTCATCGTAAATCTGGATGCGGTACATGCCGACGTTACGTTCGCCGGTGTCGGGGTCTTTGGTGACGACGCAGGGCAGCGTGATGAAGCGGCCGCCGTCGAGGGGCCAGCATTTGAGGATGGGGAAGTTCAGCAAGGATGAAGGATGAAGTGTCGCAAACACTGGGCGCAGCCGGCCAAGGTTCGGTGCGCGCGGGTGGGGCGTCGAATTTGTGGATGACTTCCTTGCACGGGCCATCCTTTACGAGCTTGGGCTTGGCGTGGCGCAAATCCATTGCCTGACCGAGAAGTTTTAACGTCTCGCGCAAGGAAGTCGGCGGTTTCGCTTTCATGAGCGAGCCGAGTTCGGCAGCGACTTCATCCATAGAATTCGCGCCGAGGCTCATGGCCATGCGCTTGTGCGAACCCATCGTGTTGATCGCGACAGGAAACGGTGACACGACGCCGTTGACCGTCGGCTTTTCGAACAGCAACGCCTTACCCCCGCCAGCCTTTTTCATTTCGCGATCCGCGATCTCCGTAATCTCGAGCTCAGTCGCAATGAGTTGTGAAAGGCGCACCAATTCTCCCGCCCGTTCCAGAGATCCAGTGAAATCACGAAAAGATTCGAATGCCATAAAATGCGATCATTTGCTTCCTGGCTTGAATGCAGGGAGGGCCGCCAGATCCGGAGGCAATTTGTCTGGAGGAAAT
>CAMAWP010000114.1 GCA_945861765.1 Akkermansia muciniphila
GCGATGCCTTGAAAACCGGCCTTTTGTCGCGAGAATCAATTTGCTGAAAATCACATTGGAAAACTCGCGTGAGGCAATTAGAGTCTCCGAGCCTAACATGAAATCTAATTCTTTAGCCGTTCTATTGGTGGGAGTATTGGCGTTGAGCACGCTGGCGACAGCGGCTCTCTCCTTTACTTACGTGCAGTCGATGAGAAAGCTCCAAAAACTCCAAGCACACGCGAGCGTAATCAACCAAAGCCGAGCGATGATGCATCGGTTGGTCGCCGAGACCATAGACTATAGCAAACGCAATCCAGCTATGGAGCCCATCCTGGATTCGGTTGGCATTAAACTACAATCTGACGCTGTGAAAGCCGCTCCTTGACCTGACATTTCTCCCTAACTTACATCGGCCACGAAATAGAAAAGATTATGACCTTCCCCGAGAATCCGCCTGAAACCGTCCCGCCTCAGCCAGAGATATCATTGGATGAGTTGCGACGAGCCTATCAATCGCTGCGCGCCCTCTTTCATGTCGTTCTCTTTAGTCTCCTTGTTTTGACGGGCAGTTTATTTCTCTTTTTTCTCCGCGAAGTAAGCCAAATCCGTCGGCAAACGAAGGAGCTCATCCAGTTTGTGGAGAACTATGAAAACACCAGCCTGCCTGCGATGCTGGAGTTCCGCACCAAATTACAAGGGTTTGCCAAGGGGCATCCGGATTTTAATTCTATCCTCGCCAAATACGCCAATCCAACCAATGCCCCCGCCGGAGGAAGGTCTCCGGCGAATGGCGAAGCTGACGACAATTCTGCTGCTCGAATGCCCGTCGTCCCTGCAAAGTAGATTGGCTCGATAGGTGAATCCGTTTTACGTGGGCTTGTTCCGTGTCTCGCGCTTTGGATTTTCGAGTTCTGTTCGCGTTAAGATCTGTGGCGTTGGTTTGGCGGTGGAACTTAAGGAAACGCCGCAGCTAAAGCAGAAGTTAGCTATCGAGGAACAAACCGCAGAGCAGGCCGGGCAAACGAGTGTGGCGGCCGAACGCTTTTGGATGATCAGATTCCGAATATACGGAATCCAGTTAAAGGCGTAGGCAAAAATGAAAACGGAGTCCCTCTGATAAAAGGCGGCGTAGCTCAGGAGGCAGAGCGAGCCAAAGAGACTCAGCCACCAGAACGAGGTTGGGATAACGACTTGTTTCCGTTTTTCGGAAGCATACCACTGGATGATGAATCGAGAAGAGAACGCTACATTGCCCAGCCAGCCGATAACTTTCCAGAAATGCCATTCAATCCCCAGAAACTTATTTTGGCTCCAAAGCAAATCCATCATCTTGGAATTTAGCGGGAGGCTCCTGAAGCTGACAAACTAAAACGGACGCTGTGGCCGGGTGGATAGCTGGCCCGGGATCTTTGAGGCGCCGAATCGGCGAATGGGTGTTAGCGTTTTTCCTTCAGCAGGTTTTCAACTTTCTCCTCCAATCCTTCACGCGCATTGAGGTCGCGCAGGATGCCTTTCTGATCCACCAGCCACATCGTCGGGATGGCCGCGATGCCGTATTGCTCGCCGAAGACGCTCGCACCGTCAAAATGTTGAACCCAGGGGATCTTCTCTTTGGCCACGAACTTTTCCAGCTTTTCCTTTTCGCGGTCAAAGCTGATGCCGACAATCTCGAAACCCTTCGGATGAAGCTTCTCGTAAGCGGCCTTGATCTTCGGCAGTTCGGCAACGCATGGCCCACACCATGTAGCCCAAAAATCAACCAGCACGACTTTGCCCCGCATTTTCTGGAGATCGACCTCCTTGCCGCGCAGATCGGTAAATTTCATCTGCAACGGCTTTCCAACACGCTCCAGCTTTTTGAGCAAATCCTTGGCGCCAGCTTTGATTTCATCGGGAGCGCTGCTTCCAGCAATTTCCTGGGCTAGTTCACGTCCCTTTTCCGCTTCGCTCTGAGATGCCACCGCCAAGAGCATTTCAAAAATTTCTGGACGCTTAGGAAATTCCTTTTGGAGCACACGGACGCCCTTCTCAAATTCTCCGAAGACGACCGGCTGTCCCTCGGCCATTTTGCTCATGGCAGCGCGCTGAACTGCCGAAAGCCGCAACTGAAATCGATCATCCTCACTCAAAGCAGGATCCTTGAGGCGCGCCGCTTCGAGAGCCTCTAATCGGGACAGCATTCTCGCATTTCCCATGGCGACGGCCGCCTCGAGCAATTCATACTCTTTTTCGCGAGCTTCTCCTGCTTTTGAGTGGTTGGGGAAACGGCTGTAAAAATCTTTCGCTTTCTGCGCGGCGTTGCCAGCAAGCTCGCCTTGCATGGCCCGAAACTTCGCGATCGCGTCCGCGGACGGAGCGGTGGTCTTCCATGCTTCAGGGGGAGACGGCGGTTGGCTGATCTTCAGCAACTCTTCCCACGCACGGCCGGCTTCAGCGTCGGACGGCTTTGGCTTGGACGGGGACGCAGGCTTGGCCGCGGATTTATCAGATTGTGCTTGGGCGGAACCGACCGAAAGAAGCCCGGCCAGCAGGATGACTTTGATAGAAGAATGGCGCATAACAGATAAAATGTTGTGGGTGGTGATAATAGGGGCCTGAATTAATGTCGAGGCTTTTCGAGGCGCATGGCTTTGCGCGCATATTCTAGAAGCATGGCGCAGGGTTCCAGACAAGGAATCGCACTTTTTTCCGACCTCGAATCGGATTCTAACCCGGTTGCCGTCCAGAGTCGTCGCTTCAGACACAGAGTTCTATGACATCCGGTCTTGATCACCTCGATCGCCTGGGTGTCTGTAAGTTTTTGTGTGATCTGATACATCCCAGTTTGCCGATTCATAAACTCTCGGAAATCGGTGACCGGCGGCGTCGCGGACTGAGCAGCATACCAATCCGCAATGGCTCCGGGATTGAGTTGGTTCACCGTCGTCTCCAGCTCGGCTGGACTGTTTACAATGATGCGCCAGTTGCTTTGAAGATTGGGCGCGGATTTCAAGGGTCGAAAAACTCCCGCCGCCGTGAATTGAACCATTCGACGGACCTCATCCAAAGGGACAATCCTCAAGCTGGACGAGTCTCGATGGCTATCATCGACGTGGCGTAATTCGTAGCCGTGCTTCTGATGGCGGATCAGGACCTGGGCGAAAATGAATTCGGAACCCAACTGAGCCATAAAGGCGGCTACAGCGGGGTTGGTGATGAAAGGCATCTTGGCAACAACCTAGCTAAAGGCCAAGCTCCGGCGATTGGGGCTGCTTTTTGGGATCAAGTGACTTCCCGTCGGCACTGGAAGGGCTGCGCTGGGGCGTGCGCGACGGACCGTTGACCTGCCATTCCGAATCCTGTTTGACATGGAGTGTTTGGGTCGGAAAAGCGAATCCGATCCTTTCTTCATCAAACCGAGTTTTTACCATCAGGTTTAGCTCCTGCATTCCGGAAAGGTACGCCTTGTAATCCGTCGAATTCCACCAATGCACCACGAGAATGTTCAGCGACGAATCATTGAATTTGTTGAAGCTGATGAGCACCTCGAAGGTCATGGGATGATTTTTGTAAATCTCTTCCAGGATAAGCAGCGCGCGTTTGACCTTTTCGGTTGGCGTGTCGTAGGTGATGCCGATATTCACCTCGGTCTTTATATTTGGCCTCAGGGTGACATTGGTGATTATGGCGCTGCCCATCGTTTTGTTCGGGATCGTGATGAAATGACCATCCAGGTTTCGAATGCGCGTGCTGCGCATCCCGATGGCTTCCACGGTGCCATCCACGGAATCGATCCGAATTCGGTCGCCGATCCGGAACGGTTTGTCGATGAGGACGGCCACTGCCCCGAACAGATTGGCGAGGGTATCTTGCGCCGCCAAGCCCAAGGCTAGGCCGCCAATAGAGAGCGAAGCAATCACGCTCGATATATTCAACCCTAGGTTCTGGGTTGTGACTAAGATCGCCACCACGATGACGCATAGCTTGAGCGCCTTAGTGATTATTGGGAAGATCTGCTCATCGAACGATTTGTCTGTCTCATGCGCAGTCCGTTTTTTCCAGTAGCCCATGGATAAATCGACCAGCTCGATAGCCATGTAAGTGAGCGAGCAGGCGACTGCGATTTTCAAGCCCTTCCGCAGAATTTCCTCGAACCATTGCGGCCAGTTAAAAACCTGAAGACCGATATGCAGCAGAATGACGAACGAGATGAGATTGAGTGGACCCCGAAGCAAAGTGAGCATCAAGTCATCGAATTTCGTTTTGGTTCTCTCAGCCCACTGTTTGACGTATATGCGGGTCCCAAAATCGATGCACTTCGCGAGGACAAAGGCCAAGAGAATATAGATCAGCGAAGCTGGGTATTGCCATAGTGGAATGCCATTAGGCACCTCGCGCTGCAAAAATGAGATTCGATCCAAACCGAAGGTCAGGGGGGTCTCCTTGTCGAGGCGAGAGCTCGTCGAGACTTCGCTTTCTGGCTTATCCAACGCCCTTGTGGATAAGGGGGAATTCGTCTGGACACCAGTTTGCCCACTGACACAGACGAAGCCAAATACCAAGCAGACTATTAGGAACACGCCTCCTCTAAAAAACGGCTTAGAATTCAATTTCATATCGGCGGAAAACTATGAAACCCTCCTGCCTACCCACAAGCTTTAATCCGTATTGGACACCTGATCCTTCGAAGGCTTGAAGCATGCCCGAGAGCAGGGTTCAGGGGCTAACCGTTGCCTGGGCCTGGCACGGGCAACTCAATTTCCATCCCTTCACGAGCTGCTTCGACCTTCATTTTTCCGCCGAGGCGCGCGACGAGTTCCTGGGCTCGGGAGGCCATTTGCGAAATCTTGGCGTCGTCATGCATTGGATCATGATGGAAGAGAAAAAGATTTTTGACTTCGGCACCTACTGCCAAAGCCACCGAATCATCCGCGCAACTATGACCCCAGCCGATGTGTTTTGGGTATTCGTCCTCATCATACTGAGAGTCCATTATGAGCACGTCCGCTCCCTTGATAAATTGGGTTAACTTCTGGTCCTGTCGGAGGGCAAAATCCTGGACGTGCTCGCCACCTGGATTCGACCCTGTTGTGTCCTGAGCTTTCAATCGTTGGAACAGTTCGTTGTCAGGCACATAAGCGATCGAGCCTTCTTGAGTGAAGAGACGGTATCCCACGCAGACGCCTGGATGATTGACGAAGATGGCTTCGACTCTCACATTTCCGATCTTAAAGGATAAATCCTTGAGTTCTAGAAACGAGATATTACTGGGCATTTGCTGCATGCTAATCGGAAAATACGGACTCTCCATCTGGCTGGAGAGAGTTGCTTCCAGTCCCTTCCGGGCACCTTCGTAGGCGAGAACGTGAAGTGAGTTGCGCGGGTTGTACGCCGGGGCAAAGAAAGGGAAGCCTTGAATATGATCCCAATGCGTGTGTGAAATCAGAATGGTCAAGCTGAGCGGCTGATTTTTGAATTCTCCGGCAAGCTGAAGGCCAAGCTCGCGAATCCCGGTCCCCGCATCCAAAATGATCACTTGCCCCTCCGTTCGTACTTCCACGCATGAGGTGTTGCCTCCGTAATGGACCGTGGATGGACCTGGAGTTGGGAGCGAGCCGCGGACACCCCAAAACTTAAATTTTGTTTTCTGCGAACGGGTAACCGCGCCGGGATTCGAGGCGTTGTTTCGGGCGGCCTCCGCTTCGTTGAATTGGTTCAGGATTGCCAGGAGTTCGAGTTGATTGATCGGTTTGATTAAATAAGAGTCTGCCCCGCACTCGAGGGCCGTTTCCCGATCAGACGGATAGAGGCTGCTCGTAGTGATAACAATCTTGGTCTTTCCCAATGTGCCGTCCTGCGCCCGCAGAGAGCGACACACCTGAAAGCCATTACATCGGGGCATGTGCAGATCACAAACGATCGCCTCCGGACGGTACTGCATCGCGAGCTTCAAGCCCTTCTCTCCGTCCTCTGCTTCAAACACATGCCATCCTTCTCCGGCCAGCAGCTTGGCTAACCCAAAACGGAAGACCACATCGTCATCAATTAGCAGGATTCGTTTCATGCGTTCTACGGCCAGTGTTTCACTCTAGCGGGAAAATAACAAGCTAGACTACGCACTCGATGCATTTGACTCATCTCGCAGGTGATTCGACATGTCCCGCTCTTTGAACAATTCATGAAAACGAATTGGACCAAGATGCCTTATTAACCTCCAGCCACAATTTGAACGATCTCAAGCCGATCACCAGCGATGAGGTCCCGCCTAGAGAATTCGGAAGAGGCGACTGCTTCGCCATTGTGCTCAACAACCACGCTTCGAGGTCGCAGATTTTGAGCGATCAGGAACCCTTCGAGGGAGGAGGGGAGTTCGATCGAGATCCGCTGGCCGTTGGCGATGACGAAGCTCTGGTTCATTTTCGACAGCATTGATCGAGCTGATTGAACCATCGTTTGACGACACTGTTCAAGCTGTTAAAGCCGCGTCCCAATCCTTCCAGACCGGCTCGTAACCAAGCCGACGCACCAGTGCGGCCACCTCGTCTGGGGAACGAGTGTCTGAGATTTCAAACTGACCTGTGGCCTGGGTGGCGCCTGTATTTGTGCTCGCCCATTCACTTGAGCTGGCTGCGAGTTCCACGATGCGCCCACGTTCGGTGAGATGAATCTTCTCCTTCCCCGCGCCCGTGTAACCGCCGGGTTCTGTGTGACTGCCAGCGCTGATCAACGTAATGCCCACCGGAATCAGCCCGTCACGCAATTTGGCTGGCTCCCGAGTGGACAGCACCAGACCCACGTCGGGAAACACCAGGCGGAAGGCGCAGACGAGTTGCGCCAATTCGCGGTCGGCCATTTGAGTGAGCGGTTCAAAGTCGCCTGCATTCGGTCGGAGCCGGGGTAAAGAAATAGTCAACTGAGCTTTCCAGCAATGTCGCAAAAGGTAATCAGCGTGGGCGGCGACACTTAGCGCCTCCAATCGCCAGTCGCTCAATCCGAAGAGCGCTCCAATCCCGAGCCGATGGAACCCGGCTTGATAAGCGCGTTCCGGAGTTTCGAGCCGCCAGTCGAAATCCCGTTTTGGTCCGGCCGTGTGCATTTGTGCATAGACCGCCCTGTCGTAAGTCTCCTGGTAAACAACCAACCCTTCCGCGCCCGCATCGCGGATCGGCCGGTATTCGTTCGTTTCCATTGGGCCAACTTCAAGCGAGACGCTCGGAAACTCCGCGTGGAGAGCGCGAACACAGTCGGTCAAATAGTCTTGCGAGATAAACTTGGGATGCTCGCCGGAGACGAGGAGAAGATTGCGAAAACCTTGCTCCTTGAGCGCCCGTGCCTCACGGAGCACCTCATCCACCGCGAGCGTCACTCGCAGGATCGGGTTATCCCTGGAAAAGCCGCAGTACTTGCAGTTGTTGATGCACTCATTGGAGAGATAAAGCGGCGCAAAAAAGCGAATCACCTTGCCGAATCGCTGTCGAGTCACGAGCTGAGAACGATGACAAAGCGGTTCCAATAAATCCCCTGCTGCCGGAGAAATCAAACGGCCGAAATCCGCGAGCGAGAGCCGTGGCTTGCCGAGGCATTCACGGGCTTCCGACACGGTCGTCCCCTGTGATTGCTCAATCAAGGACGCGAACCGCAACTTATTAAACTCAGCCACAAAACTCATAGAGTCAGCCTAGCAAAAGATCACTGCCCGACAAGCTTGAGGCTGCGCGACGTCGATCTGTTCGTCGATCCATTTCCACAGATCTGGGGCAAACGTACCGAATAACTTCCCGTTGCCTGCCGATTGCGATGATAGCGGACACTTGTTCCAATCCATATCGGACACTGATCCAAGTGCCCGTCGGACTGTTGTCGGAGCGAAGCGACGGCGGTGGCAGGAAACCTCTGAGTAATTCAACCGCGCTCATGTACGATCTTTCGAATTGCAATTGGCAGACAACTTCTGACGTTGTCTCAGTTCGGGTTTTAGTAAATAGTAGCCACGCTATGACCGCTAAAATGAACCATCGAGGGCAGTTGGTGCTGCGCATGACAGCCCACGAGAAGTTGAACCTGAGGTCCGGCGATGCGCTCGTGGTGGTTGTCCACGATGAGGACGGACGCATCGTGCTGCAAAAGCGCCCGACGGCAGGCGCGAAGAAAACACGCGGCAAAGCTTATCTTAATCCTCGCCCGCTTTCCGCGTCCGTGTTGGAACGGATGTATCAGCGCACTGACCCGGAATGGGATAAGATTGAAGCTGAGGCGGTGGCCGTCGGTCATCGCGCTCTCAAGGGGAATCTCATGAGGGATCTGTGAACGCATGGGACATTTACAGCTATGACTTTCCGGACGCCGGACCGCACCCGGCTGTAATCATATCGAGCCCTGAGCGCACGGTCCGCAAACCCTGGGTGAGTGTGCTTCTTGGCACATCGCAGCGAGCAAGCCGTGCTCCGGATGCGACCGAAGTTCTTCTTAATGGTGCCGATGGTCTCGACTGGGAGACGTTGATCAAGTGCGATCTGATTCATTCGGTTAGGAAGTCGGACTTGCGCAATCGACGCGGGGCGGTGAGCTCGGCACGTCGCAGACAGATCGTGCAACGCATGATCGAATGCAATGGCTGGAACCGACTGTGATGCCAGCGGACGAACGATGGCACACCGCTGTCATGAAGAGAAAAGAAGTTTCGATGAAAGAAAAAAACATCTTGCTGAGTCGGAAGGTCAAGGAAAGGGGGGGAAGGGGTCTAACCCTGCTTTTGCCCGGCATAGATCACAAACAGCCCGTTTTTGTAATGACACTCGACCTTGTGAAAGCCGGCGGCTCGCAGGGTTTCCAATTGGACTTCGAGCGGGCTTAGCTTGTTGTCAGGATTCAGGCGAGCTTTCCTCGCAATAGTACTGAACGCCCCCTTTAGGCGAAGCTTCGCGTCGCGTTCGTTCACCCATTCCTGCCAGGCTTGGTAGTACCAATCGGTAAAACCAGGTTCGTCAGAAAACACGGTGTCGATATTCAGAAACCAACCCCCTTCGCTTAGGCGGTCCGAGATACTCTGAAAAAGCCTCGCCTTATCTGGTAAATGCAAGTGATGGATCGCAAAGGAAGAGACGATAAAATCGAACGGATCGAGGTCTGTCGAGGATTGCATCCATTCCTCAAACGATTGCTGCCGAGTGTGAATCTGAGGAAAATCCACCAGACGAGTCCGAGCGGCGCTTAACATCTGCGGAGAGCCATCCACCAATGTGGCTTCGATAGATGGGTCCTCTTGCAGGAGTTGCTGGCAAAGGACTCCGTCGCCGCATCCTAAATCGCAAACCCTCGTGCCGTGGGTCTTTTTTGCGAAAGCGCGGTAGAACGATTTCAGAAGCCGAAGCAGCTCGTGGCGATCCTGAATATAATGATCTGCGTTATCCCGGTATTCCTGAGAAAAGTTCGCCTTGGCCCACAACGACTGATCGAAGTCCGGGGATTCAGGCGTGGGGGCAGTTGTTCCGCTCATATCACGGTTGAGGTTCGTTGTCCGGCGGATTTGGGTTGTCGCACAGAAAGCGGTTTACGGCGTTGAGGTACGCGCGCGCGCTGGCTTCGATGACATCCGTGCTGGCCCCTTTACCTGTGACTAATCCACCGTTGCCGAAATCCACTTTAAGGGTGACTTCCCCGAGCGCATCCTTGCCCTGGGAAACAGCACGGAGTGAATAATCCATCAACCTGCCGCGGGTCCTCGTCAAACGATCGATTGCTTTCAGCGCAGCGTCCACCGGTCCGTCACCAATGCCGGCGTCCTGCAAGATTTCGCCCGAAGCTTTTTTGTTCGCCGATTTTTTCAAACGAACGGTGGCGGTCGGCACGGTTTGAGTGCCGCTCGTGACGCTCAAGTAATCGAGAGACCACGTTTCCGGCATTTCGGTGATATGGCCTTCGACCAACGCGGTTAAATCGTCGTCATAAACGAACTTCTTCTTATCTCCAATCTCTTTGAATCGGGCAAAGATGGCCTGAACATCCGTCTCGGTCATCTTAAAACCAAGATGCTTTAACCGCGCGGTGACTGCGGCGCGTCCGCTATGTTTGGTTAGCGGTAAATCCGTCTTGCCCCATCCGACCTCCTGCGGGTCCATGATTTCGTAAGTCTCTCGCTTTTTCAAAATGCCGTCCTGATGAATGCCGCTCGCATGAGCGAAGGCATTTTCGCCGACGATGGCCTTGCTTCGTTGCACGATCAACCCGCTCATCCGAGAAACCAAGCGCGAGGATTTGACGATCTCGCGAGTGTTCACGCCGCATTGCAATCCGCCATAGAAATCGCTCCGAGTCTTCAACGCCATGACGATCTCCTCCAAGGCCGCATTGCCGGCGCGTTCGCCGATCCCATTGACGGTACACTCGATCTGGCGAGCGCCCGCCCGGACTGCCGCGAGAGAGTTCGCCACAGCCAACCCGAGATCGTTGTGGCAATGAACACTGATCACGGCCTTGTCTGACTGGAACTCCGGCACCTCTTCATATAACCGGGCGATCAAAGCTTCATATTCCTGCGGAATGGCCCAGCCTACCGTGTCGGGAACGTTAATGGTGTTGGCACCGGCGGCAATGGCGGCCTTGCAGACCTGCACTAAAAAGTCGGGCTCGGTCCGGGAGCCATCCTCCGGGGAAAACTCCACGTTATCGACGTACGACTTCGCTCGCTTGACGCCCTCCACGGCGAGCCGGATGATTTCGTCGCGTGCCTTGCCGAGTTTGAACTCGCGATGAATTTTTGAAGTTGCCAAAAAAACGTGAATGCGACCGCGCTTGCCGGCGGGTTTGATGGCTTCTCCCGCGGCATCAATATCTTTCGGAACGCACCGTGCCAGGCCGGCGATGATCGGTCCTTTGATTTCCTTGGCGATGCTCTGGACTGAAGCAAAATCCCCATCGCTAATCACCGGAAACCCGGCCTCGATCACGTCCACCTTCAGCCGGGCGAGTTGGCGAGCGACCTCAAGTTTCTCGCGCAAGTTCATGGATGCGCCTGGACATTGCTCACCATCGCGGAGCGTGGTATCGAAGATAATGATTCGGTTGTTTTTCATAGTTGTTTTTCTAGTTTCAGATGAGGCGAAACGCTTCGTCTGAAAATAAAAAACCCCACTACCGCGAGCGGCAGTGGGGTTAAAAGTTTTTCTGGATCGCACTAAAACCCAACTGCCACTCTGCTAAGCAGCAGAGCACCTCGTAGAGGCAGGAGGTTAATTAGATTGCAATTCACAAGCGGATTACTAGCCCGTTTCCCAAGGCGGGTCAACTGAATTATTAATTCCGTTTAATGTTTCGGCCGAAGAATGATGACTTTTTTGTCAGTTCCTTCGACTTCGACGCTGTGCGTTTCCACGGAAGGGTCGTCTTTGAGGGCGTTATGAATAATGCGCCGGTCAAAGGCATTGAGCTGCTCCAACTCCACGATGTCTCCCCAGCGCCGCACTTTCTCGGCGGCTTCGCGAGCTTTCTGGACCAGGGCTTCGCGGGCTTGAGCGCGGTATTCTCCGATGTCCAGCGTGACCTTGGGGGCTTGGGGATCTTGACGGAAAAGCAATCGGTTCGTGATGTATTGCAATTGACCGAGGGTTTGCCCCTGGCGGCCAATTAATCTGCCGGGATCGTCGGTCTTTACCTCCAGCAAGATGCCTTGGTCCAGCGCGTGTTCCTCGACTGTCGCGGTAAATCCGAGAGAGGTGAGAAGGTATTCCAGAATCGCTTTAGGTTGGGCAGGCATAGGGTCTTGTGAATGGGCTTGCGAATCCTACTGGGGTTTCTGCCTTCGTGGCGCCAGCGCTCTGGGAAGCGGCGCGGAAGGTTTCGTTCCAGGAGGGGTTTGTGAATCGCTGGCTTTGGTCAACTTCATCTGTGTTATTGTTAGCAGATTTTGCACGGTCCAGTAAAGTGTTAAGCCTGCCGAGAAATTGTACAGGAAAACCATGAACATGAGCGGCATGTATTTCATGATTTTTTGTTGCGTTGGGTCCATGCCCGGCGAGGGCGGAGTGAGCCTGGCTTGCCATAGCATGGTGCAGCCCATGAGCAGCGGCATCGGGTTAATAGGGAAATCAAGTCCGGGAAGAACGCCTATCGTGTCCGCTTGGGAGAGGTCGCAGGCCCAAAGGAATGTTGCGCCGCGAAGTTCGATGGCGCTCTGTAACATGGTGTAGAACCCAATAAACACAGGGATTTGCAGCAGCATCGGCAGGCAACCACCCAAGGGACTGACCTTGTTTTCCTTCATGAACTCCATCAGCTTCATGTTCATCTTCTTGGGGTCATCCTTGTGCTTTTCCTGGAGGGCCTTCATCTGCGGTTGCAGCGCAGCCATTCGCTTCATTGATCTTGTGCTCGCCTTCGTGAGCGGCCAAAAGACCAGCTTAATAATGACCGTGATCACGACGATCGCCACGCCGTAAGAAAATCCCAAAGCGTACAGGCCGTTCATCGACAGCAGGAGCGCCTTGGCAAAGAATCCGAAAAATCCGAACTTCATTATCAGATCGAGGTTGTGTCCCAGGCGCGCCAAGGCGTTATACTCTTTTGGCCCGGAATAAATCTCGAATGTTCTTTCAAGTCGCTTGTTCGGCTCCAACGAGATTCCTGGATAAAGGAGGCCAGCTTGGTAACCCGATGGATTAGCAATTGCTCTCGGGTCGGCCGCGATTTGTTCTCGGCTGGGTGGCGGAAGGTTAATTCGCTGCCCTATAATACTGAGCGGAGGCTCGGTGGGGACTGCCACCAGAGCAAAAAATTGATTGTGAACGGCCGCCCAAAGGACATTGCTTGCGCCTGCCACGTAAGTCGTCCGGGGATTCGCAGGCATCATTCCGCAGCCCATCGGTTGATTCGCGAACCAAGTCTCCGCGATGCTCTCGGCTTTTGATCCGTCGTACCACTGAATCCCAAGCATGATCGATTCGTCATGCTGCCCAATAGGCGTCGCGGTGCCGACGACCCATTGATGCGACGGCAGAAGGATTGGCTGCGACGAGCGGTTTTCCAACCACACGGTCGCCTTCAACAGGTAGTTGGTGCTCAGATGGAATTCCTTCACGATGTGCAAGCCATTCGTGAGAACCTTCTCGGCGCGGACTCCAGAGTCTATCTTGGAAAGGGCGAACACTCCGTCGCCTTCCACGGCAGGTCCACCCAGCAAGGCCATGGTCGGAACTGGCGCGGGGGCATTGAGAGTGGCGAGGTTATTGGTGTCCGCGGGTTGCTTGCCCCTGCAATCCACCGTCGCGGGATACTTCTTTAACTCGACGAATTTCAGGCCGCCTTGATACGAGGTGAAAATATAGCGGACGTTCTCGTTTTCAATTGTCAGTAATTTCTCAGGTTCGTCAAAATGGATCGCCGCTGGTTCTGAGTTGGTCGGCAGCGAGAAGGTCGTGGTCGCGTCGCGGTTGGGTTGGGCCGGTTTCGTATCGGCGTTTGTTGTTTCCGCAGCGGTTCGATTCGTGGCTTGCGTCAGTACATTTGTTCCCTCGGGCAGTGGCGTCGGAGGGAAAATGCGATTGACCAAAGGGTACCACAACATCAAGAGGGAGAAGGAAAGGACGAGGACGAGAATTGATTTGCGATCCATGCGAGGGTTTAGCCGTTGAGCCCGGAGAGCCTTTGATCAGTCGAGGATTGAGCCTTGATCTGGGAGCTGCGGAATGGAGTTAACTGAAGTTTGGTACTTGATGTTTGAAATGGTGATTCCAAAGGGACGGGATCATGCCCGCATCCACCCCAGGGATGACATCGGCAAACCCGTTTCACGCAAAGCCACGTTCCGAGCGCCGCGCCGTGCGATTTCAGAGCTTGCAACGCATAGCCGGAACAAGACGGCGTGAATCGACAGCGGCCTAACGGACCGAAGAACAGAGTCTTCGCCGGGGAAAGCACGTATCGGTAAACCCGGACCACCAAAATCAAGATTGCTTGTGCGACACTCACTTGGTCTCTTTTAACAGATTCGCTTGGCGCAGGAGAGTAACAAAATCTCGTTCCACATCGGCTAGCTTTTTTCCAATGATCGAGGCGCGGGCGACCAACACCATTGCGACTGGTTGCCGGAAATCATGCTGATGCAGTCGGAATGTCTCGCGAAGAAGCCTTCGAGCCCGGGTGCGAATGATCGCTTTGCCGAGCTTTTTGGTGGTGATGAGTCCCACACGGCAAATTGATCCAGGCGTCAGGAGCATCCAATTGACCACGAGACAGCCTCGTACCGACCGTCGTCCTTCATTCCGAATCCGTGCAAACTCCCGTGTCTTCTGCAGGCGCATGGCCCGCGCCAGACGCATCCGACCAGGTCCATCGACAGTCATGGTCCGACGCAGATCACACTGGCGTCAATCGTTTGCGGCCAACGCGGCGGCGGTTCGCGAGAGTGGCTTTTCCACTTTTAGTGGAGTTTCGATTTAAAAAGCCGTGCTGCCGCTTACGACGGATTTTCGATGGCTGATATTGACGTTTCATGGATACAAATCATCGGTTCAACTACATTCACATGGCCCAAGCCACTGTGCCCGGGCGACGAAACCGTAAACGGAGCCCACCGCATTTCACGGAATGCGGGAGAATATCAGCGAAGCCCGGAGTGTCAAGCTTCCGACCATCCGAAGGTCGGAACTTTCAGTGTTGAGGTACGTAGTCCCGGCTTCAGCCGGAGGGGCGTCGGCAAGTCCACAGGCGTTGGATTCTCCCACGCGATGCCGCCTGAAGGCGGGACTACATGCGTGCCAAAATGAGAATTGCTGCCGGCAAATGACGGATGGCTTGCCACGGAACTTCAGGGTTCTTACGAGCATCGCTCACGTTGAGCTTGCATAGTCTCTCCAAAATGGTACCTAGATAGCACGGTTTTTTTATGCCTTCCTATACCTATCTGGCGCGTGAAGCTGGCACAGGACGCGAGATCCGCAATTCTCTCGAAGCAGTGTCCGAGCAGGCCGCAATCGCAGCGCTTTTGAATCGCAATCTGCTCGTCCTGTCCATTCAGGAAAAGCTCGGAAAGAAGGGGAAGACCGCCGGCGGCAGCGTTCCGCTGGCCGATTTGGTCGTGTTCACGCGGCAATTGGCAACCATGATAGACGCAGGCTTGGCGATGGTGCAGTCCTTGCAAGGTCTTGCCGAGCAGACCACCAACAAAGTGATGCGCGATGTCATTCGGGACGTCTGCTCCCGGGTGGAGGGAGGAGACGGGTTTTCCGTGGCGCTCTTCAAACATCCCAAGGTCTTTAACAAACTCTACGTCTGCATGGTGGATGCCGGTGAAAAAGGTGGCTTGCTCGCGGAGATCCTCGCCCGGCTCGCAACTTACCTGGAGAATACCGCTCGCCTTCGGAAGAAGGTGAAGTCCGCGATGATGTATCCTACCGCGGTCACAGTCATTGCGATCGGCATCACGATTTTCTTGCTCGTTGCGGTGGTGCCTGTGTTCGGCGAAATCTTCGCCGGATTCGGAGCGAAATTGCCCACCCCCACGCTTTACTTAATTCAAGTGAGTGAATTTTTGCAGCACTGGATCATTTACATCCTTCCAGCGATGGGCTTGATGGTCTATGGCTGGGTGGTTTATCTCAAAACCAAACAGGGTCTGGAATTCTGGGATCGGACTCGAATCAAACTCCCGGTTTTCGGGGTCATTGCCCACAAGATTTGTTTGGCCCGCTTTACGCGCACTCTTGCCTCATTGATTCGTAGCGGCGTGCCGATTTTGGAGGTGTTGAACATCGTGGCGAATACATGCGGCAACGTCGTCATGGAAAAAGCCATCAGAACGGCCTCTGGAGATATCGAACGCGGCGATGGCATTTCCTCCGCTCTGGCCAAACATCCGATCTTCCCGTCCATGATTATCCGTATGATTACGGCGGGCGAGCAGACCGGCAAGATCGATTCGATGCTCGAGCGCGTGGCAGACTTTCTGGATGAGGAAATCGATACCATTCTGTCCGGCCTCACCTCGCTGATCGAGCCGCTGCTGATCGTCTTCTTGGGTGTGGTCGTTGGCGGCATCGTGATTTGTATGTTTTTGCCGATCTTCAAGATCAGCGAAATCATTAACCCGCCTGGCAAATGAGCACCGCCCTATGACCTGCGAGTTCGTGCGAACACCGCTCCAGGATTCCAGCTTGCTCAAGCTTCCAGTTTCAAGTTAGCCTTTTTTCAATGGCCAAAATACTGCTCGTCGATGACGAAATAACGATGGTGCAAATGGTGACCGAGCTTTTTCGAAGCGAGGGTCACGAAGTTTTTCCATTCACGAACTGCAATGCGGCCATTGAAGGGCTCGAGACAGTCTCTCCCGAATTGGTGATCACCGACCTCTACCTTGACAAGACTCGCGCCCATGGACTCGAGATTTTGGCCAAGGCCCGTTCGTTAAGCCCGCCACCCGTGGTCATCATGATTACCGCGTTTGGTTCCATCGAGACTGCGGTGGAAGCGATGAAAAAAGGGGCTTACGATTATTTGGAGAAACCGTTCAAACTGGATGAGCTCAAGCTCTGCGTTCAACGGGCCCTCTCCTATAACGTTGCCATCACGGAAAACGTTTACCTGCGAAAGCAGCTTCGCAAGAAATACCAGTTCAGCCAGATTATCGGAACCGCGGCGAAGATGCAGGAAGTCTTCAAGATGGTCGAGCGCGTGGCGGATTGCGACAGCACGATCCTCATTCTCGGCGAAAGTGGCACGGGCAAGGAATTGGTCGCGCGCGCTCTTCACTTTAATAGCCGCCGCCAGTCTGCGCCGTTCGTTCCAGTGAACTGCAGCGCCTTGCCGGAGAGCTTGCTCGAGTCCGAACTTTTTGGGCATCGCAAAGGCGCTTTTACCGGAGCTATTAGTGATAAGAAAGGCCTCTTCCAGGAGGCTGACGGAGGCACAATATTTCTCGACGAGATCGGTTCCATGTCGCCCATGTTGCAGAGCCGCCTGCTCAGAGTGCTGCAAGAACGGGAAGTCCGCAGGGTGGGGGATAACCTTCCGGTTTATGTGAATGTGCGCGTTTTAGCCGCCACAAATGAACCTCTTGAAGAAAGGATTAAGGAGGGGACCTTTCGGGAAGATCTGTACTACCGGATCAATGTCATCCCGATAACTCTGCCTTCCCTAAGAGAACGGGTCGATGATATCCCGCTCCTGGTCTCCCATTTTCTCAAGGAGAAAACGCATCCGCGCTTGGGCCAGCCCTATCAGATGACTCGCGAGGCCATGGAAGTTCTCTGCGCCCATGATTGGCCAGGCAATGTGCGTGAGCTGGAAAATGCCATTGAGCGGGCCTGCACGCTGTGCGAAAGCAATATCATTCAAGTACACGATCTGCCGCCCATTCTTCACGGCTACGCGAGCAAAAGCAGCAGCGATACGGTGATCGAAACTCGGCCAGGAGCACCGCCTCAGACTTTAGTGGTCCTCTCGGAATCGCTTTATCCTTTGAGTATCACCGACGCCAAACAAAATCACTCGAGCTCAAGTGTAAGCCATGCTCCCGCTCCGGCTCCCGAGCCGATTGGTGCGTTGAAGACCTTCCTGAAGGATCAAGAACTTGCCTACTTGAACCGCGCCTTGGCCCAAGCAGCGGGTGACAAGGAAAAAGCCGCCGCGATGTTGGGTGTCAGCCTGGCCACGCTCTATCGCAAACTTTCCGAAGAGGAAACCGTTTAGGCGTTCGGACTGGGCGATTCTTCGGGTAATCCTTGTCCCTTGGTTTCCGGGGCAAACGGCAGCACCATTAATCCAATCAAGAATACGGAAAAGAGCGTCAAGCTCGCGCAACGCAACGGCTCCGGATAGTCCTTGAAAACATGGCTCGTCAGCAACACCAAGGTCAAGGGACCCAACGCAGCCAGTAGCAATTCTCAGTTTGGGAGGTATGTAGTCCCGGCTTTAGCCGGTCGCCACGTGAAAACCGGCTAAAGCCGGGACTACATACGACGAGCGAACAGTGTCCTGGGCCATAATGAGAACACCCCGAACTTTGTGCGCGCATTGCGCCCTTGAACGGTGGGGCGAGACTCTCTCCGAGCTGTAGTCTCCGAGCCGGAAGCCGTC
>CAMAWP010000115.1 GCA_945861765.1 Akkermansia muciniphila
CGTATCTCGAAGCCGCTTTCTCTTGAGTCTTGCCATCGCTGTATCAAAACAAGTTTTTGAACCCTCTGAAAGTCAGAAAATGCCTGTCAATAAAGGCTACAACTCACCTCCATCCTCAAAAATCACCCACTCAAGTACACGAAGAGCCCAGTTTCTTAAGAGACGACATCATCGTCCGCAAACGAGGTGAGAATCAGGACGCGTGTGTCGGTCGCCATTTCCTGGAGCTGCCGGCAAGCGTCGAACCCATTGCCATCTGGATGACGGATACCGAGCAAAACGACGTCCGGCGAAAGTCGCTTCGTCTCCGCAATGGCGGCGGCGGCAGTGCCGGCTTCACCGACTACCTCGATACTTTGGAACTTTCCCAGCAGCGTTCTCAGCCCAACGCGCACCACCTCATGATCGTCCACGATCAGCAACCGAACGGGTTTCATTTGAGGGCAGACTCACGCGGGTTTTCCTGGGGAATGTCGAGCACGATCCGAGTTCCTTGGCCCGATTGAGATTCGACCGTGAAGAATGCGCCGAGTTCTTGAGCTCGCGCGGCCATATTCCGGAGCCCCAGACCGTGTGGGTGATCGGCTTTCACATCGAATCCGACGCCGTTATCCTGCACCTCGAAGCGAATGGCTCCATCGTGAAGTTGAAGCGCCAGGATCGTCCTCTCCGCCTTGGCGTGGCGGACGCTGTTGCTCATCGCCTCGCGCGCGATGTGCAACAAATGAGTGGCTTGGTTCGAGCTCAAACTTTCAGCGACCAGCGAGTCGATCTGGACGCGAAAGCCCAGCGAATGCGTTTCACCCAAGGTCAAGACGAGCGACCTTAATGCGGTCTTAAACTCCAGGCCCTTGAGCGTGGTGGATTCCAAACCGAGGATAAAGTTTCGCACCTCGCGAATCACTCCGTTCAAGTCATTGAGAACCTTGCTCAGCCGATGTTCAACCTCGATCGGTTCAATGCTGACCAGTCGTTTGCAATCCTCCAGGCTCAGACCTACCGCATAGATTGACTGAATAATGCCGTCGTGCAGATCCCGACCGATCCGTTCGCGTTCCTCAAGGGATTTGCGGAGTTGGTGCTCGCTTTGCCGCAGCGCCCCTTCGGCCTGCTTGCGATGTGTGATGTCGCGCGCAACGCCTTGGATGCCGAACAGCTTTCCTTCCTGATAATGAGGGCGGCTAGTCACTTCGAGAGCCACGCAACTCCCGCGCTTGGTGATCACTTCCAGCTCGTAATTTGCGCGCAGTTCACCGGCGATTTTTCGGTTGATCTGCTCGCGAACCCGATTCCGCTGCTCCGGCTTTACCAGATCGTCGATATTCATTTGCACCGCTTCTGCGCGTGAATAGCCGAGGACTTGTTCGCCTGCCTTGTTGAGTGAGGTTAGTCTCCCGGAAAGGTCGTGCGTATAGAGGATGTCGTTCGCATTCTCGAACAGATCGCGATAGCGCTCCTCCAAAGCGAGTTCGCGTTCACGAATCGCCTCGGTTTGGTGACGGACTCGCTGGCGCATCTGAACTATCCAAACGAGTCCCAAGCAGAAAACCAATCCAACCGCTCCAAGAGCCGATATGACTCGGGTAAACGTCCGCCCATGAGGCCTCTCAAGCACTTCGATATCTTCAGGGGACCGCAACCAGAGATTGAATCCTGCGGGCTTCTCGTTTTCTCCCAAGTCCACCGAACAAACTCCGGTGACTTGGAGGCGACTTCCATCCAACAAATCGCTGACGATTGATCCCAGTTTCGTTTTTTGCACGTAAGCGTGAAAAATTGCCTCGTTGTTTTGCAGCACGAGGACATGAGAGTTCGAGCGGACTTGGGTTTGTGCGATTAAGATCCCTTCCATTCGGACCAATTCTTTGTCGAATTCACCGGCGAGAGCCTGAGTGGCCGTTACGACTCTCGGCTTGGGAGGATCATTTGTTTCAATGGAACGAAAAATGGCTTCTTCCATGAGCGGCGTATAGCCACCCGCCGCAGGAAAGCCGGACACATCGATCACCTCGCCAACCTCAACCGGAGTCTGCTGGCGCGTTCGGATCTGTATTCCGCCGCTCGCATCTTTGATGAACAGCGCCTCTCCCGGCCAGTGCAAAGTCACAACTCCGCGCAGGTGAATGCGATGTTCCCGTTCGCCTTGGAGCGAATAAGCCATGAGGCTGCGGCTCAGCCGAATCGGGGCGCTGAAAGGGTCTGCAATCGGCGGTTCCACGATCGTGACATGCTCTGAGCTTGGAACAAGCAGATGAAAACCGGTCAGTTGCCTTTTGTTATTGTAGCTGGTCCCCGCGACGCCATGAACGCGGATTCGGGCATCGACAAGCTGGCTATCGAGGCCCTTCGGATAATTCAATATCCGAACCTTCAACTGGCTCGTCCCCGCGACCAAGTCAAGCGTGAGATGGCCCCAATCTTCATTCGCTCGATGAATCACGCCTTCCACCTGCACCCATTGGCTATCCTCTCGGCCGGTAGCAATTCGGTCGATGGAAACCGGCTTCGGAACGGGCAACGTTCCTTGGCCTATGCGTTTGAATGTTCCCCAATGCACGATGGGAGAAAACAGTCCCGCGCCGCTCACTCCGCTGACTTCGACCAGGTCACCTGTAGCGAACTGAACGGAGCTGTTCTCGCCGTAAACGTAGATCCCTGCGGTCGCGTCTTGCACAAAACAGAGTCTCGCCCGTGAATCGAAGCATGTGACCACTCCGCGGAGTTGGATCGGATGCGCTCGCTCGGAATCGCCAGGAGAGAGATTCAGAATTTGAACGGCTTGAGTGAGCACGTTAGGTGGGAGGCCTTCCGCTGGCTTGACCTGTGCCTCCATCGAGAGGGCGCACACAAGAATTGAAGCCAACAGGAAAGCGAAGAAAAGCCGCCTGGTACAATTGGCTGCCGTCGCATCGGTTCTCAACAAGCTCAGGTTCATAAGGCAGCCGTTCGCTCCGCCGAGCGTAGCCGGTTTAACGGGTTTGGCAATTGTTGCTCCCGAGAGCGAACTTCCCGGACTTCGCTGCGAGCAGGGCGACTCTGAACCCACCCCTACCCCTCCCAGGAGGGGAGCTTTGTCCGTTCCCCTCCTGGGAGGGGTAGGGGTGGGTTGGTTCATGGGCAAGTGAAGGTTTGGCTCACGATAACTTCTTTCCTGATCGAGGCTCGAAGTCGTGTCAGAGACTTCCGCTGCCGTTGGGAAAAGGAGTTACTCGGGTGTGACGGATTGAAGCTCAATCCTGCTCCGGTGAGGCGCTCGGCGAAAGGAAAGCAGCAATTGATTGAGGTCATGGTACGCATGCCCAATCCTATCGGCGGAAACGGTCAGGGCACAATCCAGATATCCACCGGGAAAGGGTATGAAAACCAAACGAGTCCGCTCCCGCCCATGATTGGTCCGTGGGCCTTCCAAATCGAAGGCGGGTCCCGACTGGCCCATTCCCGAGGCGGAAAACTCTTCGACGATTCTTGCGCCGGGATAACGGCTGAGCACTCTTGGTCGCAGAGCCTCGACCGTCGATGGCAGTGCTTCGGACGGTTTGTCTTCGATAATATGCACGATGATCAGAGCAGCACTCTCCGGGCGGACGAGCCGGATCAACTTTTCGGAGGCGCTGGATTGCACGTTCCAGCCTCGAGGTGGCAGAAACGAGAACTGACTGCTTTCCAACATCACAACCAACGCTGGGATTTGGATGCCGCCGTGAATCGTCTGAGCAACGCTGCTGACGTGGAAAGATGATCTGTTGGTGGTGCCAGTCCCAGGAAGGCTTCCACCGAAAGTGGAAGAAGCAGAAGTGCGACGGGAGGTCGCGCCGTCGGGAGCGCTGTGGTTCGGCGACTCCGCCGCGAACGCCTCTGGCAGGACGATGAACAAATCGAGCACCAGCGTTAAAGAAAGAAGACATTGCAGACGCATATTCATCAGTAGGAAGCCACGATGTTCGTGGAATTTGGCGCGACTAAACTCCACGAGTTGCGGATAAGCGCCCGAACTTCAGGTGTTCCAGGCGGTTGCTTTGTGATGTCAGTGTAGTTCAAATCGAAGGCATAGTTGCGAGTCGGCGGATAATAGTATGCACCGGGCTGTTGAAATGGCGCCGTGGCTTTAGTGCTCGGGAACAGCACGACCATGGAACCATTATAGGTGAATGTGTCGCCGGTCCAGTCCTCGAGAAACCGTCCGAGGTTGTGCACGCCGCCGCTGTAAATCGACGGAGAATTAGTCGTCTCCACGATGCCCGTTAGAACCGCTGCGTTGACTGTGGTGCCCGCGGCATTGCGGGTGGTGTAAGAGGCACCGCTTTGCGCGTCGTTCCAGTTCGCCGAGAGTATGGTCAGCGCGTCAGTAACCAACGAAGCAGGCTTCGCATTCGAGGTGTTCGTCGTGCCTAAATGCGCGGCCGTCGGCTGATTGTAATGTCCTTTCACGTAAAGCGGATTCGGGGTGGCGACCGTCAGCCCTCGCGATGGCAAGGTTTGGCCATTGATCAGGCGGATGCCGTTGATCTGAGAACCGGTGGTGGTTCGGTTATCGGCGACATAGATCAGGTTGACCGGGGTGCTGGCACCCAGAACGCTTTGCACTGTGGCGTTCGTAGCGCTCCAACTCTGGATTTTCGAGACATCGATTTGGGTTACGTTCACGGTTTTACCCTCTCGCTGGTCTGTGAAGGTCAGATTCGTGCTGACCAAATTAGTGATCTGAGACCACGGAATGATCGTGCTGGAACTCGACAGAGGAGTCTTGGCAGTTATTGCCACGGCGTTATTCGTCACGGTAATCACCAACTCGGCCTTGTTGTAATAACGTTGCTGACCCATGAGCGAGCTGACCAACTCCGAACTGGGAGGTGTTTCAATGACCGCGCGGATGGCAGAAGGGCTGTTGTTAGTGCCGATGGGCAGAGTCATCGACGAAACTCCAGTGTCTTTCTGGGCCTGATAAGTAATCGTCCCGGCCGGTGGAGACGCCGAATAAGCCGGGTCACCCGGTTTGCGGGTCTTGATGATTTTGCCCACGCTCGTGACATCGCCTTTGAAGGTCAGGCTCGCGCTCGGATACGTGTAGATGGTGCCATTGCCATGGACACGCCCGTTCACCGTCATCGTTGTCAAAGAGTGAAGCTCGAGGTCCAATCCGTAGAAAATGGCGAACTGGAAAATAGGGATCGAAGCCACTTGAACATCTTGATTGACCGCTCCGACCACGCTGTAAGATGCGTTTAACACGCGAGCATTGGAGAGAACTCTGTAGGTCGAAGCCCAGCCGCGCAGCCCCTGATATTGCGAATTCAAATCGACGTAAGCCGAAGTAGAAATTCGATTCACAAACGTCTGGCCGATTCCTCCCTGCGCGTTGTTGAATTCAAAATCGTTCCAAAACGGGCTCTCGCCGGTGGTCGGAGTGAGACCGCGATAGGATTGAAGATTGGCATAAACAATCGATTCCCCGCCGCTCCTGTAATCGGTCGTGATTCGAGAAAGCACTTTCTCTGTCGCGGCTTCGGCGGCGGAGATGGCGTTGAAGTAACGGTTATTTCGCTCGATTTGGATTGCGTTGCTCGAAGTCCAACTGAGCGCGCCACCGAGCGCCATGAGGCTGATACCGGCCAGGAGCAGCACCATCATGAGCGCGTAGCCGGCTTGTGTGTTTGCGGAGGTTTGAAGACGGGTTCTCACAATTATTCGAGTGTCCGCCGTGTGATCCGGGTGCGTAATTGATAGAAATCGTAGTAATTGCCCGGACCGACCAGGATGATCGGGTATTGGATTTGGTAAAACTGCAAAACCACGCCGATCACGCGATTGTTTTGGTTGTTGGTGATGATGGTGCCAGTGAAGTCTTCGGATGTGAACAATAGGCTGTTGGTCAGCGATTGAGCCACCACGGAAACCGCAGAGCCGCCATTGACCGCTCGCTTGAGTATCTTGTCTGTTGAATCCCAGAAATAGCGGACAAAGGAATTCGTATTGGTCGAGCCATAAATCTGAATGGCGCTGCCTTGCTGCGGGTAGCCGTCCACCACTTCCGTGAAACTCCCTTGATTGCCGGTTCCCACAAGGATGATCTTCGCGGAGCGGACTTCGGAAATGAGTGTGCTGATGGCTTTCCGCGCTCCGTCACTCGCGCCCAGCTTCGCCTTGGTGATCTCCAGCATCTTAACTCCGAAGAGATGGCTGCTCAGTATCCCTGCAAGCACCATTGTCAGAATGCTCAACGCGATCATCATTTCCGGCAGCGTGAAAGCTGTCCGCCTCTTGCGCGGATGCTCGATTGCATGAGCCCAAGCGGTTTTCATTGATCAGACGTGCGGTATGTTGCAACCGTGTTCGTGAATGGTCCGCGCGACAGAAACATCCACGAGCAATCCACGCGAATCATCTTGAGGGGCGGAGTGGCGGACATCGCTGTGATCGTTGTGACGTTGGTCGCATACACCACATTGGTTCCCGAAATGGGAATATCCAGAACTTCCACACGCGCCGGGAAATTGCTGCTGACCAACTCATCGACCTGAGGCCAGCCCTGAGGATCCCACTTGGCGGCACGGGTTTGTTCCAAGCGCTGCATGGCAATGGAGTGAGCCGCGAGTGAATAAGACGACCACTCGGCTCTTTGCGCGGACATCGTATATCCGGCGATGATCCCACCGATCACCAATGCTGAAATAGCCATCGCCATGACAACCTCGGCTAAAGTAAATGCCTGAAGCGAAAGGATCTGTCTCGGTGACCATGGCGGAATTCTCATACTTGAGCGCTAGGTCCATATAGCCCTTTTTAATAAGTCCAAAAGACCCTAGCTGCGGTAGCTATAGCAATACTCTTACCAATGTCAATTCTGCGGCGGCGCGGAACAGAGCGAAGCCGGTGCATCCCGAAGTTGCTGGTGGGGGATGAACGATCTGAAGGATATGGACTGCGCCGGCAGAGCGGCAATTCTCCGTATGGCCGCAGATCACACCAAGAACCGGCTGAAGGCGGGACTCCAAAGGCACGTAGTCCCGCCTTCAGGCGGCAACGCATCAAACAATCCAACGCGTCTGGAAGTGTCGGCGCTCCACCGGCTGAAGCCGGGACTACCTACCTGGCGAACGCACGGGGTCCCGCCTTCAGGCGATCGGAAGCCAAAATGAGAACACCCCGAACTTTGTGCGCGCATTGCGCCCTTGAACGGCGGGGCGAGACTCTCTCCGAGCTGTAGTCTCCGAGCCGGAAGCCGTCGAGCCCTGACATGCTCGAGCGCCAGAAAAGGTCAGGGTTCGAGGGGACTCTCACCCCACCCACGTTCATGGGCTGGGAAAATGGATTCCGAGCCTTGCTCCTCCTCAGCGGCCCCCAGCCTCTGCCGATCCGGAATTCTACTCTCCCTCTCCCCGTTCGTGCCTCACGAGGAGAGGGAGAAGACCACTGGTTGAATCACGATTGCTTAATTCAATGGCAGTGGGGCAACGCCCTGGGATTGCGTCCCCATCGCATCGAGCCCTGACGGGGAGACACAATCGGTGTCTCGCCCGTTGCCTCGCTTCGTTCACCCTTCGGGCAGTCTGCGGCTGGCTGTCTCCGCTTCGCTCCGGCTCAGGGCTTGGGATGTTTTGGCCATCGGGGCGTTGCCCTGGGCTGGTATGTTGCCGGGCCTTTGGCCCTGAGCGCGTTTGCGTTTGCGGTTCACAGTGGCGCAAGAACGGCGGGACGCGGTTCAGGTTCGCTTTGATCCATGGACGGCGACTTTCAAAGCCCCGGTTGGAGTTTCACTTGGACGCAATTGATGTTCCGACATGAGGAGTGCTTGGCGCAGGTCGGCGTTCTGGCCGCATCGTGATGATTTCCCCGCCCAAGGACACCGGGTTGACTTCCGAGCTGCCGCCGCTCAGTCGGGCTTCGCCCAATGCTTCGCATTCTCTCTGCCGATCGGCCCCCGCCTCCCTCCAGTCACCATCACGCCCATCGAGAAGGCGGACGCGAACACGCGGGCGGTTTTTGGCGAGGATTGCGGCGCTGTTCTTGTTGACCGTCACGCGCCCATGAGTTGGATCGGCGGAGTGGTCTTCCATCTGCCGTTGGTGAAGGCGAGGAAGTCCACAGGGCTTGCCGGGATCATGGGGCTTTCGGTTTAATGAAGATGACCTCGGCGCGGTCGATCCAGCTTTTGCGGAGGTCGAGACGGAACCAGCCGTCGCTGTTCTTTTTGTGGATGCGGCAGCCGGAGCGCGGGGAGCATCCAAGCTAAAGTGGCGATTCGGGTGATGGGCCGTGTTTGTAAAGGTAGTTTTAGTTGCGGAAGCCTTTCTCGGAGCCGGAGCGTTTGCCGTCATCTTTGAGGGTGCCGGGTTTCCAGGTGCGCGCGATGTCGAGATCGGCCGACGCCTTTTCGGTCAACGCGGTCACGTCCACATGGCCCACGCGGTTGTAGAGGGCCGGAACATATTGGGCGTCGCGAATGGCCGCATAGCGCTTCCAGTGGGCGAACGCATCGCCCAAGTGGCGCAGCGCCGCCCCGCGCTCGAAGGTGTCGCCGTTCGCATCGAATAAGGCCAACGCGCACGCACCACGAATCTTGGAGGCATAGTAGCGGCCCAGCGAGGCGAGGGCTTCGCAATCGTTCACGGTTTTCCGGAGTTCGGAGTCCTCCTTCGCCGCCTCGCGGAGCGCGTCGAGCGAGGTCAGGGTTTCCGCAGCCGCGCCGTCCAGGGCTTCGGCGATTTCGAGCGGGGTGGTTTGCTCCATCGGCTTGCGGGCAAGAAGGCGCACGCGCCAGTCGCGGATGCACAGCACCTCTGCGCCCGGCATGGAGCTGCCTTCCATGAAGTGGCGCACGGTGTAGAAGCCCTTGTTCCTCGGATGGCTCAAGCAAGCCTCGGGAAACCACTTCAGATCGATGTCCCCCCAAAAGAAGCGCGTGGTCAGCGGCATGACCTGCGACGCACCTTGCAGAGCGCGGAAGAGCTGCGGCGACGAAGCCGTGGGATGCCGCGCCGCCAGCAGTTGCTCGAAGCGCGAGTCCGGCAGCGAGGGATCGTAAGCCAGCCGCCCCCAGAGCATGAAGGAATACCACTGCTTCTCCATCACCAGCACACGCGGGCCGGGGGCGGGATTGCGCTCGAGGAAGTCGCGTCCCCAGACGTAGCCGTCCGGTCCCATGTAAAAGCCGGCCAGCTTGTCTGCCGGGGGCATGTTGAGGATGTATTCGCGGGCGTAGGACGGATCGCCAAAACGGAACGTGTAGAGATCGTCGTTGCGCACGGTGAGCCAGGTCTTCTTGCCGGGCGCGAGGTTTTCCAGCAGTGGCTTGATGAAGGGTGGATTCGGGATCGAATACATGTGTGCCACCGAATGTTTGAAGCTGAACTCGAACGTTCCCGGGTAGTCTTTGAACGCGTTGAGGATGTCGCTTTGCGCAGTCCAGTGGAAGCGATGGATCATGGAGAATTGACGCTTGGGGTCATCCTTCAAGGCATCGCGCACGCCTTCGCCATAAGTCTCCCACAGCCATGCCTCCTTGGCTTTGGAATCCATGTCATGCGGCATGTTTTCGCCCGCCGTGATGCCCATGCCCGCGAGCAACGGGTAGGTCTTCACCATTTCCCGCACACTGGTGCGAAAATACTTTTTCGTGATCTCGTTACTCAGATCGTTCGTGATGCCGTGCTTGCCCTCGGCGCCAAAGGTGAAAACGTTCCAAGTGAAAACATAGAGCCGAATGCCCCGGTCGCTGGCTTGTTGCATGACCCAGCGCCAGAACTCGATCTTCTCGTCGATGGTCATGCGTTTCACCACCTCGTGGTCGGCGAGCAGGGCAGGGCGGACCATGTCGGTGCCCCAGAAGTGGAAGGTGTCATCGAGCTTGGCGCGGGTGCGCCAGACGTCGTCCAGCGCGACCTCGGGAAACTCCGGCACCTTCACTAGCGAAGGGAAGGGATGAAGGCTCCAAAGCGAAAGCACGTTGTAGCGATGGCGCGCCATCGCATCGAGGAACTCCGTCCAGAACTCACGCTTCCACATCTCAGGGATGTTCGACTGCGCGGCATCGGAGCAGTCCGTATAGCTCGGCGTGCGCAGATCGAGCGGGATGTTGAACTTGATGCCGCGTTTCGCGATGTGCGGCTTGTGGTCAGAGTCCTTCAACGCGTCGAGCGTACCGATGCGAATCGCCTCCGCGACATCCAGCCCGCCATACATCGCACCACTCGCGTCAGCACCGCGCACCGTGATGGTGCGGCGGTCGCCCTCGTACTTCACACGAATGCGGTAGCTTTGGGCTGCGGCACCTCCCACTTTTTCGACCGCGAGCCCAACGCGAGTCGCCTTGGCGTCATCACCCACAGTCATTCCGTGCGCCAAGGCCTCGCGACGAATCTCCTCGGCGGCGAACTTCACCGGCCCCTCAGCGGCTCCATCGACTGCCAGTTGCAGGTTTGCAGCCAGGGCCGGAACCGATAAAACAAAACTCAGGAACGCAGTGCGTGCGGTCACAGTGGCGAGGAACAGTGGGATTCTTTGGCGGAATTTCATGGGGAGTGGGATGAAGTTAGATGGATGGTTTGATTCAATTTGCGATCACTTGAAGGTGATTTTTGTCACATGCTCATCCACCGATGGAGTGTTTCACGGGCTGGGTGCTCAGTGGTTGGCCCGTCAGGCCACTTCGACGCCCTTTGCGACCACAGCGTCCGGTTTATCCTTGCCGGCTTTGACGGTGTATTTGCCCGGCGCATACACGCGAGGTTTGAAGATCTCTGTTTGCGACCTCACGGTGTAAAGAATCTCGCCGGTGGCCTCGGCGATGACTTGGACGACGGGCTTCGCCACACCGCCGAGTTTCACCTCGGGGAGATGAGCGTGGACTTTGCGGCCATCGTTGGCTTCTTGAGCAATAGTGATGGGCCAGCCAGGGAACTGCGCTTTGTCACCATCAGCGACATTGGCGAAGCGGGGCCAGCATTCGAAGGTAATCTTCCGCGTCTTTTTGTCGAAACGGATGAGGCCGTAGCCATCGGCTCGCTTCTTCTCGTCCTGGATGTCCTCGGGGTTCGCGTAGGCGAGCATGCTGATCTGGTTGCCGAGGCCGTCTTTGAAGTCGCCAGTCCATGGAAGCGGGCTGTTTGGCGCCGAATTCGGGCCGGGTCTTTCATCTAGCGGATGCCACCAGCGGCCATAGATCGTGTTCACGAGCGCTGGACTGGTAAAACCGAAAGGTCCGTCGCCAAACTGCTCGATGCCGTGCTTCACGACGACCGCGAGGTGCTGGTCGCCGCAAAGATGTGGAGCCCAGGCTCGGCGGATCTCCATCAGGGCGCGATTTCGACCCGCCTGCGGCCAGCCGTTGCAGTCCAGATCGGCGAGCAATCGCTTGTCGGGGCCGCCATGCATGTGAACGGCTCCACAGAAAGCGGTGGCGGAAAGCACGCACTTCATCTCCGCGCCGCCGCTGTAGTCCTGCCCCCACTTGCGGAGGAACGTCTCCTGTCGCTGGCCCAAAAGATCCAAACCGGGCAGATCGATGCTTTTCGGGTCATACGATGGATCGTTGATGTGATCTGGGCGTGGCCCCATCCGCGGGATGGTGCCCGCGGGGCCGGTTTTGAACTTCCGGTCCTCCAAAATGGCAAAGTCGATGCCTGCAACGAGCATCCGAGTGAAATAGACGCTGATATCACGGTTCACCGGCGCGGGATCGGGCGAATCCGGCAGATGCCAACTCTGCTGGCGCTGCACCTGGTTCACATACGCCACGGGATAACGATAACCACCGTCCGCATCGCCTTCGATATGGGACTGGCCGCCTGCCTCGCCCCAGAGATTTCCGTGGCCCACGTCATGGTCGTCAGGAATGCACACCGTGGGGCGATCGCGAATGATGTCGCGGAACTGAAGGCCAAACTCGATCCAGCCCGCCGTGTGTTCGGTATGGCGATACGTTTGATCACCGCCAAAAAAGAGCGCGTCGGGATCTTGAGCGCGGAGATTCTCGATGATCTCGGTGCGCGGGCCGATGGTGCGGCTGGAGTTGCAGCTCATGTTGGCGATGACGATTTCGCTCTTCTCCACGGGATCGCGGCGGATGAGACCTTCAAACATCGCCTTCTTACCATGGCGCACGCGGTAGGGCACGTCCTTCGTCGCATCCCATTTCTCGACTCGGAAGTGCGCGTCCCAGCCGGGGTAGAGCACCTCCGACTTCGCGATCTCGACCCAGGCACCGTCACGCTGCACTTCCAGCCGCGCCTCACGCGCCTCGCCCGGCTTGAGCGGATAGAGCTGCGCGGTCATCTTCATCACCCCGCCATGCTGGGTATAGAGCGCAAAGGCCACGACATCTTCGCGCGGCACGTTCATCGGCGGCGCGCTCTTGTCCCGGTCTTTGCCCTTGCCTAGAGTGGGTGCGGCGGCAGCTTTACTCCACCATTCGCCGGTGGCGAGCGAGTCGAGGTCGGGAAACTCCGTGCCGAAAGGCTGCGCAGCGTCCTGGGCAAGCGACGCGGCAGGCATGAGGGCTAGCGCGCCGAATCCGGCGGCGGTCAGTTTGATGGCGTTGCGTCGGTTGATGTCTTTCATGTGAGTAACTCAGGGTATCTTCTTCTTTGTCTCCGCTCGGAAAGAGGGCATCTTGCGCCCTTAACGCCGCACGACGATCAACCAGTCCTCTGACGCATCCGACGGTGCCGTGCCCAGACTGACCTTGCCGCCGCCCTTGACCGACTTCACCGAGCCACCGTGGAGCACCCCGCCAGCGCGAGGGTTGAACCAGCTCACGTTGAAGTCACCCTGAACACCACCGAGATCGAGTTCGGTCGTGCCGCCGTTTGGAAGAAAGACGAGATAAGTCTCGCCAGCTTTCGCGAGACAAAACTTCGAGTTGTCGGTCTTCGCGTTGCCGATGAGTGCATCGGCGTTCTTCATTTCCCAGAATGGAATCCGGTTGTCGCGGAAGAATTCGAGCGCGATGCGGCAGTAGTCCCAGCTCTTGTTCCGGCTGCGAAAATCTTCGCACACGAGGTCGTTCTGCGGGAGTTGGTAGCCGAAGTAGTATTCCACCCCCGCGCCACCGGCCATGAGATTGCCCCAGAGCGTCAACTTGCGGATGTCGTGCAGAGTGTAGCCGCGGGTCTCCTCGGGACGCGACAGGTTGGCGTTCTCACTAATAGCGGCATTGGGGTTCCGTCGGACGCGCGCGATCCCGTCGTGCCCTTCATAGCCTGGATCTGGCGGGACGCCGAGACTCGCCGGCCCCTGCTCATCATTGGCTACGACCCACGGCTTGCCGGCCTTGTCCGATTCCGTGAGCCATTTCAGCGTGCGCTGATGGGTTTGGTTCCAGCCGTTCTGTAACGACGTTCCGGTGAGCAATGAATGCTTGCCGAGGAGCGGTGTATAGACTTTGTCCTGCTGGTTCGGGAAGGTGTGGATGACGATGTGATGACGGTAAGGATCGGTGTCGTGAAGGAACTTCACCATATCGCGAATCTCCTCCGTGCTCTGCGTGTTCTCCTCGCCGATGTTCCAGTTGAGCGCCAGCGCGTGACCGAAGCGCGCGATGAGTTCGCGACAGTAGAGCTTGCGCTCTGGCCCGAGCTTGCCGCCGTCGAGTGACTCGGGCACGCGTCCGGGCTCGGATTTATCGCCGCGGCGGTCGTCGTCAATTTCGTTCTCCTGGAGTTTGAAGTGGAGGTAAAGCCCCTTGGCCGTGGCGTGGTCGAAAACGATGCCCCATTGGTCGAGCTTGGAGCAATCCCAGTGAAACTTGTCATCCCGCGCGACGAACGGCCACACATTGTCACCATCGCCGCCGGCGTTGTAGGGCAGGAAGGAGAAGACGTTCGCGCCTTTCCCGGAGAGATAATTCAACGCGCCGATGAGACCTTTGCCCCGGCCGTCCTTCCAGGTTGGGTCGCCAGCCTTCCAATCGGCCACATGCGGCGCGTACTGGTGAAGGGCCTGGGTCGGCGCTGCTTCCCCCGTGCGGGCCTCGCGCTTGCGGCCGGGCTTCGTGCCGTCGAAGTCCGCGTAGGCGAGCAGGGTCTCGGGCGCATCGGCACCCGCCTTGAGGAAATACTCCTTCGAGCCGGCAAACTGCAGGTGATGCTTGCCCACGTATTGCAGTCGGCCCCTGGCCCGGAAGTCACGGCCGGTCTTGTCTGTGGGGGCGATGGTGAAGGTGCCGGTCTGTCCGTCGAAAGGTTTCACGGGCGTGCCTTTCGCGTCACTGATGGCGACGTGCTTACCCTTCACGAGCGATACGGCGTAAGTCCATTGGCCAGGCTTGTCGGGCGAAAGATGCGCGCGCCATTTCGTGCCGGACTCGGCGGAGGTGCTGGCGGCATTGCCGTCGGCGGCGAAGTAGCCGGGCACCGTGTATTTCGACGCGCCCGATTCGTGGGTGAAGGTGACGGTCATCGCGCAATCCGTGAACGGATTCGGTTCGTTGTCCTGCTCGTGGGCGAACGGCCCGTCGAGAGTGAGCGTGACTTTGTGCCATTGCTTCAGTTCGCCGGTGATGGCGACCGTGCCCTTGCCGTCCGCCTGGCGTGGTTGCACCAACTGGGCGGCGGCGGCCGCGCTCGCGAGCGCACCGAGACAGGTGAGGAGTGAGAGGAATCGTAGTGATAGTTTCATAGTGGAGATGGTGTGGCTGCGATGCGGTAACAGTCTTCGACGAGCGTCACGGTCTTGAGATATTCGCGCCCATCGCTTTCGCTGGACACGCCGGTGCGGAGGCAGTCTAGCAGGTGTCGTTGGGTCGCGAGGACGCTGTCGCCCTTGTAGCCGCTGGTCGGCGGAGTGAATGGGAGCTTCTCGTCCATTGCGCCGGTTCGATTCTGAATGAGCTGCCCATCGCCCGTGATGCGCAGCGTGGAGCGCTCGCCTTCGATGACCATGCTGCCCATTGCCAGGGGCGCGGGCGCGGGCCCCGTTTGGCGGTCGCCGTGGATGAAGCCTTTCGCGCCACCTTCGAACGCACACTGAATCTCCGACCAATCTTCGCCGACGATGGCAGGATTCACGCGTCGCGTTTCGCAAGCTGTCACGCGCAGTTCGCCAGCGAGAAAACGGAACGTGTCCAAAATGTGGATGAGGCTCTCGTAAATGATGAGCCGCGGCATCTCGCGGAAATACGGCTGCGCGGCGAATGGCTCGGGGCCGTTGCCGTCACCCGTGCGCCAGTCGAAGGACAGATGCTGCAGCGCGCCGAGTTCACCCGCGGCGATGCGCCGCTTGGCCTCGCGATACCACGGCTGCCAGCGCCAGTTCTCGTGGATAAGCAGGCGCACGTTGGCTTGCTCGCACGCTTTGCACATCGCCATGCACTCGGCCATCGTCGGTGCCATCGGCTTTTGGCTGATGACGTGAATACCCCGCGCCGCAGCCAGTCGCGTGAGCGGCAGATGCATGTCGGGCCGCGTCGCGATGTCCACAAAGTCCGGCTTCTCCGCATCGAGCATCGCCTCGACCGATTCGTAGGCGCGGGCAATGCCGAACTTGGCGGCGAACTCGCGCGCCTTGCCGGGCACCGGGTCGGCGATGGCAGCCACCAGGAGCGGCGGCATCCCTGCCGCCGGGGGGGCGTGCAATGAACTCGGCGGCAGGGATGCCGCCGTTCCTGGGCGGCTGGAAAGCCGCCCTTCCAAACGTTTCCACGCGTCGGCTTGAAACTGCGCGAAGAACCCCGCGCCAATCATGACTCCACGCATGGTCTTCACGCCATCACCTCCATGACGCCCAGGAACGGCGGCATCCCTGCCGCCGTGTTCCAAGCTGTTTCTTCCACGGCGGCTAGGAAGCCGCCGCTCCTATGTCCTTGGCGCTGCTTCATGTCGTTACCTCCATTTTCCGCGCTGAATTCGCCAGCAGCCAGCAGACAACCGCGACCCCGCTCAATGCCGCGGCGGTGTAAAAGAACGCCACATTGCCACGCGACGTTTCCGGCAGATACGCAAACGCCAGCGCAGTAATGGCCGCGCCGAGATTGCCCGCCATGTTCATCGTGCCACTCACCGCGCCTGCGTGCCGTCCGCCGATGTCGATGCAGAATGACCACGACGGAGAGAGGGTCATGTCCGCGCCGAAGATGGCCACGGTGAGCCAGAAGACCGCGCCGCCAACTGACACCTGTTCGACGCTCATCAGCATGCCGAGCGCCGCCAGGGCGAAGCCCGCGATGGCGGGCAGTTTGCGCGAGAGCGACGACCGGCCGCTGCGATACAGCGCATCCACCAGCCATCCGGAGAAAATGTTTCCCACTGCGCCGCCGAGTAACGGCAGCATGGCGTAGAGGCCGGCGTCCACCGCGGCGAGATGGTATTTCGACTTCACGTAAGGATAGAGCCACGTGAGGCTGAAGAAGAAGGTGAAATTGCTGCCGAAATACTGGACCATCATCAGCCACAGATTCAAGGAACGGCGGCTTCCCAGCCGCCAAGTGCGTTCCGACGTTTCGGGGCGGCTGGGAAGCCGCCCTTCCTGGCGATGGGCGAGAATATAGTCCAATTCCGCTTTCGCGATGCCGCGATGCTCAGCCGGTTCGTCGCGAAACCATAGCCACCAGACCAGCGCCCACGCGAAGCCCACGACCATCAGCACGACGAACGATTGCTTCCAGCCGAGTTGCTGAATCAACCAGGCGATGCCGGGCATGGCCAGTGCCGCGCCGATGCGCGAGCCGGAGAAATTGATCCCTTTCACCAGCCCGCGTTCCTGCACTGGAATCCACGAATAGACGACGCGCGCCATGCCGGGAAACGCCCCCGCCTCACCCACGCCAAACAGGAAGCGCACCACAAGCAGGCTGCCGAGATTCCACGCCGCCGCAGTGAGTCCGGTGAAGATGGACCACACCGTGACCACGGCGGTGAGAACCACGCGGCCGCCCAGGCGGTCGGCCAGCGCCCCGCCCGGCGTCTGGAACAGCGCGTAACCAAACGCAAACGAAGCCAGCACCCAGGACCACTGCTCGTTGCTCAAGCCGAGGTCGCGCGTCACCGCATCCTTGGCCGTCGAGATGCACGTGCGATCCACGTAGAGCAGCAGCGACAACAAGAACGTGCCGGCGACGAGGATGAAGCGTTTGGGAATCATGCCTCAGGAGCGGCGGCATCCCAGCCGACGATTACACTCGGAGGGGCGGCATCCTTGCCGCCCGGATTATCTCCCGTATTGCCCTTCCCGGCGGCAGGGATGCCGCCGCTCCAGCCGCCTTTGCGGTCGAGCACATCGGCCACGAGGTCGCCTTCCCACAACGTGAACTCGCCCGCGCGGAGCTTCGCCTTTTCCGGATTGCGCCGGATGTAACGAGCCACCTTGGCGAAGTGCTCGCGATTGCGAATGCTGCGGTCGAAATAGTCCTTCATCCACAGCACCCCTGTCTGGCCGAGGTGCCGGTTGATTTCGGTGGCGGTGAAACTCTTCCAAGTGTGCAGCACATCCTCCAGCCGATGTTCACCCAGCAGCGAGAACAGCACATGGACATGGTTCGGCATGAGGGCCGAGGCGAACAGGGTGTGGCGTTCACCGTGAAAGTGGCGCAAGGCGGACGCCACAATTTCGCGGCACTCCGCCTGACGCAACACGCAGGCGCCGTGGCCTTCGTCGAGCCAGTTCTCGATGCGTGCGGGAAAACGCTTCTGATAGTCGGCCTCCTGCTCCTCGTTCCACGGCGGCGGATTGAGGCGCATCCACACCTCGCGTTCCGCCTGCCACTGTTCGAGCAATTCCTCCGGAAGCGAATCCGCGAGACGAAAGGTGACGAAGTAGGTCGCGCCGTCCTGATGCCAATGCGGCAGGCGATTGGTGTGAGCATCGACTTCCTTGTGGTCGAGAAAAGCGAGCTTGGCGAATGGGTCGGTAGGAGCGGCGGCATCCCTGCCGCCGTCTTGCCTTTGTTTATCCAAGCCCGGAAACTCGGCGGCAGGGATGCCG
>CAMAWP010000116.1 GCA_945861765.1 Akkermansia muciniphila
ACCAGCGAACCAATCGTCAACCCGCCACTGTGGGAATCGCCAAAATGGCTGGTCAGGAAAACGGCCGTTACTCCGCCGACCAGCGCGAATGGCACGTTAGCCAGGATCAACAGCAGGTTGCTCCAGTTGCCGGTGACGATAACCAACAGCATTAGAATGCCGATCGCCGCAATGGCGGAGTTCATCAACAGTTGTCGCTGCGCTTTGACGGTTGCCTCAGCGGTGCCACTAAAAACGGCAGAGACCCCCTTGGGAAAACTGATCTTCGCGGCGATTTGCTTTTTGGCGTCAGCGACGAGCGACGTCACATCGCGGCCCTCGGGTCGGCAGGTCACCACTTGGCGACGGCTCGCGCCGTCATGCATGATTGAATCCCGGCCGGTGGCTAAGAAGATGGCGGCAAGCTCCCTGAGCGGCATGTTCAAGCCGTCCGCGTTTCGTAACATGAGCGAGCCAATTCCTTCCGGGTCTTGTCGGCTTCTCTCGTCCAAAATCACCGCGACATCCAACACCCGATTAGCCTGGTGGACCTGTGCGACCACGGCACCTTGATACGCTGTTCGAATCGCTTCCAGCACTTCGACTGAACGATAGCCAAATTGCGTGAGGCGATCGGGGCGCAGGCGCACGGTCATCCGAGGCCCTCCGGCGGGCGACTTCACTTTCACATCTTTCGCACCCGGAACGTCTCGCAGCACTCGTGCGATCTCCTGCGCTGTGTCATCGATGATATCGAGGTCAGCACCGTAAACATTGATCACTACTGGAGATGTTTCGCCGGTGATGGTTTCGCTAATCCGATCTCCCAGAAAGGTCAACACCTCGCCCTGGATTCCTGGAAACCCCTCAAGCATCTCGCCGATTTCCTTCATGAGACTTTCTTGCTCCTCTCCTGGAATCCCTTCGTTCAACTCGACGTGAAACTCAGAGCGATGCGATCCCCAAGTGTCCTCGCCCTGCTCTGCCCGCCCCACCTGCTGCTCCACGGTGGCGACATGTTTGTTATCCATTAGTTCATTGGAAATCTCGCGACCAATCCGCAACATTTCTACCAGCGAAGTGCCCGGTATCGTTTGAACCTGAAGCACAAAATGTCCTTCGCGAAACATAGGGAGAAATTCACTGCCAAAATGCGGCAGTTTCAACAGCGCCGCGCCGCAGACCAAGACGACCCCCAACAGGATAGATCGAGGCCACCGTGCGAGAAAGCTGAGCGTCTTTCCATAGACTGCCTTCAACCCCCTTTGCAACCATGACTCGGACGAACTGCGGACTCCCTTGGCAAAAAATAAGAGGGCCAGCGCCGGGGTGACTGTCAGGGCGACCGCCAGCGAGGCCATGATCGCTAGAATGTAACTCAAGGCCAGCGGAGCAAAGAAGCTTCCTTGAAGGCCGGTCAAGGTCAACACTGGCAGGAAAACAAGCGCCACGATGAACGTGGCATAGACGACGGCGGTCCGAACTTCCAAGGAAGCATCAAGCACCACGCGGAAGGCTGGGCGGGGTTGCGGCAATGTTTGGTTCTCGCGCAACCGACGGAAGATATTCTCGACATCGATGATGGCATCATCCACCACCTCGCCGATGGCGATGGCGAGACCTCCGAGCGTCATGGTGTTCAGAGTCACTCCAAATTTATCGAGCAAAATGATGGCGGTAAGAAGCGAAAGCGGAATGGCCGTAAGAGAAATAAAAGCAGTCCGGAAATGACCAAGGAAGAGAAAGAGAACGATGGCGACCAAGATGCCGCCGAGGTAGAGGGAATGTTTGATATTCTTAAGCGACGCTTCGATAAATGTCGCGGGTCGATGCATGCGCGGATAGAGCTTCACCCCTTCCTGTTCGAACATCGGCTTCATTTCATCCAAGGCGGCTTCCACCGCCAACGTTACTTCCATTGTGTTTGCTCCGTACTGACTGGACATGGCTAGGAGGACGCCGGGCTGGCCTTGAACGAGCGCGTCACCAAACTTCGGTTCGGCACCTTCCCGAACTTGCGCCAAATCCTTGAGCCGGACGCTGCGTCCTTGCCGATGGGACACCACCACTTCACCGAGCACTTCCGGCGTGAGGGCCTGTCCCTCGGTTTGAATGATGATCCGTTGGTTCGCGTTCTCCACAAAGCCGGCTCCCATCACTCCAGTCGAAACACGCGCTGCGGCCAGCACATCTGAAATCGAAAGTCCAAAAGCCATCAGCCTGTCGGAATGAACCTGAATTTGAATCTGCCGTACCTCGCCGCCAAAAACGATGCAGCGTGCCACCCCTGGAATCGAGAGCAACCTTGGCCTTACCGTCCAATCGGCAAATGTGCGCAGTTCCATGGGTGAAAGTTTTTCAGAGACAAGGCCGATCTTCAGCAAATCCATCGTGCTCGAAGTGAGTGGTGTCAACATCGGTGTCTTCACCCCAGACGGAAGTTGGCCTGCGGTCTCGCCCAGCTTTTCGGCTAACATCTGACGTGCGAGAAAGATATCCGTACCTTCCTTGAAGACTGCCGTGATGACCGACAATCCTGGAATCGATTCCGAACGGAGCGATTCCATGTTTCCTAGCCCGTTGATTGCGTTTTCAATTGGGCGAGTGACGAGCACTTCAACCTGCTCGGGTGACAGACCCGGGGCTTCGGCCTGCACCACAACTTGCGGAGGCACGAAGTTTGGAAAGACGTCGAGTTTTGCATGGGCGGCCACGTAAATTCCGTAGCCGGTGAGCACGCACGCGAGCGCGGCGACAACGCCACGAAACTGGAGTGAAAAGTGGACGATGCGGTTGATCATGAACTCGGCTCAGTCAGCTTTAATCGAACTTTTCAACTCTTCCGAAAGAAGGATTTGCGCGCCGGTTACAACCACGTTGTCATTAGTCGTCACACCTTTCGTGACGAGCCAGCCCGCTCCGGTGGGATGATCGAGGGCGACCTCTATTCTGGTGAAAGCCCCGCTTCCACTATCAAGAACATAAACCCAGCTTGCGCCTTCCGCCCGGACAATCGCCTCGCGAGGAATGAGTGCTCCCGTCAACGGTTCGCCAGGTAGATTGAGATAGCCGGTCACGGCTTCGCCAGAAAGCAGTCGCAACTCGTTTGGCGTGACAATGAAGATATAGCCTTGCCCGAGAGTTAGCGGATCCACGTGCGCGGCTGACTCGATAAACTTGGCATCGGAGGTATTGCCAGAGAGCGTGGAAATGCGCGCCCCGTCGGGCAGCGACTTCAAGGTTTCGCCGGCGGGTAAATCGATGCGCACGAGGACGGCATCCTGAGAGGTCAGTGATTTAATGAAGGCAGGCAGGTCGGTGCGGTCCGCTATGCCTTTACCCCAGGACAACGTCAAACGATCCTGAGCGGATTGGACGGACAGATGATCGCGCAGGGCGGTGGCTTCCGCAGTCTGTAAAGCACGCTCCGACGCATTACCCTGGCCTGCCAAGGTTGTCAGGCGTGCCAGTTCGTTACTCGAAGCGGCATAGGTGGCGCGTGCTGCGGCCGATTCCGTGACCAGTGCAGCCAACGAAGTCGGATCAAGCACCCGGCCGTAACCCTTGACCTCGGGACTCAATTGGGCAGCCGCGAGCTTTGCAACCAGCAGCCCGATGTTCGCCTGAGTCTTCTCATCCATCTTGATGACGACACGGCCTTTGTCATCGTGTTTTACTCGCGACTCCTCTGCGGCAGGCATTTCTTCGACCGGTTTGGGATCGCCGCCATGACGGTCTTTCATCCAATACACGCTTCCGCCGATCACGGCTCCAATCAGAACAAGGACAAGAATTGCTCGTTTCACGGTTTGTTTTCCTTCAGTGCCTTCGGTCGTTGCGACTCCTCAATCGATGGCGATAGCGTCGAACCGAAGGGCCGTTGTAACGCATCTTCAAGCGTGCCAAAAGACTGCTGCGCCTTGGCGCGCCCATTCAGTTGCAGCAATTGAACGGCGATCAGTTCGATTTTTGAATTCAGCAAATGGAGTTGCTCCACGGCACCAGCCTTCCATTGAGCTTCCACCGCTTCGCCCAGCTTTTCTTGGGACGCAACCAGGGATTCGAGCGCGTCCAAATTTTCCTGCGAGATGCGGAATATCGCCATGGCGCGATCGATCTCGATGATGACTTTGGCTTGTAGCGCGATGAAGCGCGCCGCCGCCTCGGCGCGGCGCGCTTCTGCTTGAGCGATGGGGCCTTGGTTTTGGTTGAACAAGGGCAATTCGGCGGTTAGCGACATCGAGAATTTATGATCTCCTTGATCGTATTGATAGCCGGGGCCAAGATGAATATCAGGGTACTGTTTGGCAATCTCCAGTTGTAGGGCGGATTGGCTGGCTGCGTATTCAGCCAGCCCGGCCAGAATGTCAGCGCGAGTTTCCAAGGCTTGTCTTCGAACTTCAGATGATGTCGGAATGGAAGCTGTCGGCGGAGGCTGTGCGAGGTCATACGTCAACTCGACGCCGTCAAGAGCTTGTGCGGAAACGCCAATCGCCTCCGCGACACGGACTCGAGCCTCCCTGCTTTGCTGCTGGGCATCCGTCAGGTCGAGTCGGATCTTGTCCAGAGCGATTCGGACCAACATCAATTCGGGACTGGATACAGCACCCACTTTCAACTGTTGGTCGAGAGATTGGACGATTCTCTCCTGGATTGATTTTTGGTTTTGGAGCAGCATCTCCCGAAGTCGCGCGGCGGTGAAGTCAATCAGGCTCGATCGGAGTCGGCGTCGCACTTGCCAAGCGGCAGCGGCAATATTAAAGCGAGCCGATTCGGAGAGCTGCCGGGCCTGTGCCATCCGAAAGCCTCGTTTGCCAGCGGTTTCAAGGGGAATGTCGAACGTCACCGTGGGAAACCAGGGAGTCAATCCGCCTGCCGCGCTGATGTTATATCCTGGCACAACGCTGAGAGTTGGATTAGGTCGCGCGGCAGCATTTTTATCGCCGCTCACAGCTACTTGCCATTGAGCTCGGGCCACATCGAGGCTCGAGTGATAATAGAGCGCAGCGAGATGAAGTGTTTCAAAGTCCCAGGATTTTGGCGGCCAGACATCGAACTGACGGTGCAGATTCTTTTCAAGAAACCCTTTGAAGCTTGGATTGTCGAGTCTGCGGGCTTCCAGGCTAGCAGCCGTCTCTGATGGTAGAATAGGCCGTGGTCGATAGCGCGCGCAACCCGCCAACAAAACAACCGCCATGATAGTCCACGCTTTACTCAAAACATCTATCGAGAATTCAAAGGTCGTCCGAGATCGCAAGGCCATTGACGAATTTCGCGAGAGCTTGCACTTCTTCCACCACCCGAGGCTCGGTACGTAAATGGTTGCATCCGGCGGTGGCAGATGCACGGCATTCACCGCCGTGAACGATTTGTGAATCGCCTTCTCGGAACAAGCGTCGAACCGCAAATCAGAACCGCTGCGCGACCGGAGCGGTTCGGTGCAACTGCCGAGTCAATAGGGGTTACTTCTTCTCCTTTTTCTCTTTGCCTTCTTTCTTGGACTTTTTGGACTTCTTTATCTCCTTATTGCTTTTCGCGTTTTTAGCTTCCGCTTTCGCTTCCTTCTCCTCGTCGGCAGCCGTCTCGATGTCCACGGAGATTACTTTGCCAGTTTTGGCGTCCACGTGAGCCTCGATGATGTCTTTGGTGCCGGGCGTTGCGATGTCGAATGTCCAAACGAGCTTGCCGTTCTCTGCTTCTAATTCCGCCGATTTGATTTTCCCTTCGCGCCAAATCTTGTGGATGGTTTTTTCGGCTTGGGCTTTCGTGATTTTGGTCTTGCCCTCGAGGCTTTCGTTCTCTTTGGCCAGGGCGGAAGTGCAGAGCCCGATTGATATCAGCGCGATCACTGCGATTGAACGACGGAATGTATTGAGTCTCATAGTTATTGGTTTTGATGTTTCTCGCCGGAAATAGTTTTAGCGGCTTGATGAGTTAAACAACGAATTGTGAACGGGACATGAATGTTCGATGACAATAGTGTCATAACTGGAGGTAGAAATCCAGATTTCTCTTCGGCACTCAAGTCCCGCGTTGCTTCCGTCTTGGCCCGCGGATAGCCTTCCGCCATGCCCAATGCGTCTTTGAAGGTATTGACGGTTGTGGGAAGTCTGAACAAGAATTCGATTACTCGCACCGTCATGAATCACGTCGCATCGCAGTTGACCGCGCAAGGCTGCGATGTCGATGTGCTAGATTTTGCTCATGAACCTCTGTCGTTGTTTAACCCCGATTCTGCCCATCGAGGGGCTGGTTACTCGTCACTGAAGGAGAGAGTGGATCGGGCCGACGTCTATTTGCTGGGAACGCCGGATTATCACGGGAGCGTCAGCGGCGTGTTAAAGAACTTTCTCGACCATTTCTGGCATGAATTTGCGGGCAAATTGTTCGCGACCATTGTGGCGTCCCACGAAAAAGGGCTGACTGTCACCGATCAACTCCGAACCGTCGCGCGGCAATGTTACGCTTGGTCGATCCCCTACGGCGTTTCATTTGTGGATCGCGACGATGTTCGCGAGGGAGACGTGGTCAGCGACGCCTTGAAGCGGCGATTGGAGATGCTTGTCCGCGATGTTCATGTTTATGGCGACTTGCTTGCGCGCCAACGGCAGGTGGATCTGGCTGGAACAGATGTTGGGTTTTTAGCTCGGTTGAGGAAGTGATGCGTGAAGAGTGTGCGTAATGCTTGGATGACATTCACGCAGACGTAACCGATGGAACCCTTCGACCGATTAACTTTTTCACGCTTCACGCTTCACGCTTCACGTCGCCGGGCTTTTCTGCAGCATCCGTCATAAGGTTGACGGGACGGATTCCGGGCCTTAAGTTTTTAATATGATAGATCTGACTGAGATCCAGCCTCGTGGCATCGATCGCTTCGAGACACGGCCACAATTGCCCCCGGCCAAGCTTGATGCGCTCTCCCGGGATATCCTGGCGCTTAAGAAGGAGTTGAATGCGGTGATCCTGGCGCACAATTATCAGGTTGCCGAGATTCAGGATGTAGCTGACTTCGTCGGGGATTCGCTCGGCCTTTCTCAACAAGCGGCCAAAACCAGCGCGGACGTGATCGTCTTTTGCGGGGTCCATTTCATGGCGGAAACAGCGAAGATTTTGAACCCGAACAAGGTGGTGATTTTGCCGGACAAAGATGCGGGCTGCTCTTTGGAGGAGAGTTGTCCAGCCGAAAAACTGAAAGTCTTCCAGGCAACGAATCTGAATTTTTACACGATTGCCTATATTAATTGCAGCGCTGAAGTGAAGGCTCTCAGCGATGTGATTTGCACCAGCGGCAACGCCGTGAAGATCGTCAAGGCCGCGCCCCAAGATCGCGATCTATTATTTGTTCCGGACGAGAACCTCGGCGCCTGGGTGATGGAACAAACCGGACGTCCCATGACTCTCTGGCGGGGCAACTGTTACGTGCATGTCGAATGGACGCATTCGAGCATCATGCGCATCCGGAATGAATTTCCGGGCGCTCCGCTCGTGGCCCATCCTGAGTGCACCAAGGCGGTGCGCATGTTAGCGGACGAAGTATGTTCCACGGAGAAGATGGTCAGCTATTGTCAGCGGAGTTCTGCCAAAGCCATCATCATTGCCACTGAAGCCGGAATGTTGCATCGACTGCAAAAGGAATGTCCGGGCAAACAATTCATTCCCGCACCCACCGACAACTGCCGCTGCAACGAGTGCCGGTTCATGAAGATGAACACGCTCGAAAAGCTTTACGATTGCATGGTCAATCTTGCTCCTCGCATCGAACTGAGCAAGGAAGTCATTCAGCGGGGGCGCTTGCCGATCGAGCGGATGTTGGAAATCTCGGCCAGGCCTGATTAGTTCTTTTACGGAATCGAACAGCGAGTGGCCGGAGAGCTGTCGAGCGATCTAAATCGTGTTTCCTTGAGTGATCGCTCGGATAACCCCTTGAATTTTCCAAGCAGACTTCTCTCGTTTTAGCAGATATCGGTAGTCAGCCAGCTCGCTTGATTCTCCGTCGATTCTTACATTCACCACAGCCTCGTCGCCGTTGTCCAGAATGATTCCGAACACGGCCGTCTTGGAATGCGCAATCGAGGGATATTGGCTCGTCACCATCAATTCGAAAGCCTCCAGACGAAATCTAGCTTTGATGCCGGCAGTGGCGTGCGAATAGGCTTTCGGGAAGTCGCTCTCGCGGAACGCAGCGAGTTGCGATTTTATCACAGCTATCAACTCGACGCGGACAGGATCTTGGCTGGGGTGAAGAGGTGGCGAGCTTCGCTTGTCGGATTGAGACTCACTTTCGGCCTCGATCGCTTCAACGGAAGCGGTGTCGAAGGAGCGATCCCAAGCCCAGAACGATCCGGCCAGGCCGAGGAGTAATAACACGAACAGCCATTGCGATTTGTTCTTTTTCACGATGTCAGTCGCCACTTGGTGAAAACAAGGTCCGCAGATATGATCGACTCAGCCGAAAAGTTTCCGCGGATCATCAGCACAAGAAACTTGCCTGCCGTTTTCCAAGACATTTTCCAATCCTCCTTTCGTCCAGTTTCGCAGCCGGTAAAGTGTCGCAAACTGAAACCCTGGAGCCGCTTCACCTTGCCCACCCACCAGTTCGCTGCCACGCCGCACATTGTCCTGCATCCAGGCAGGAAGAAACAGATGGAAAGGATTTCGTTGCACCTCGCCGACATGGAACGAAGTGCCGGCGACCATATCGGCTACGTCACCTGCGCTGGATTCAATCATCAGGTTGGGGCTCGGCATTTGGCCCCAAAACTCCGTCTCGACCAGGAAACAGTGGAAATCACTGCCCAAAGTTTGGAGAGCGTCCATCACTAGAAAATGTGTTCCTATGTGCGTGCTGTTCCAGTCCTGTTCATGCGGAAAGAATATGACGTGCGGCTGATACTGAACCAAAATCGAAGAGATGATCTGAACTGAGTCGGACCAGAATCGAGGGTCGTGCTGGCGCGTCTTGAAGCTGACTTTCTCCAAGCCATCGGGCCGGGTTTGAACGAGGTCGTATCCCATATACGCACACGCCTTTTGCAATTCTTGAAAGCGCGCGGATTGGCGGTCTTTGCGACTCCCTTGAGTTACGGCCACGTTGATGACTCGCATCCGCGCTTCTCGCAATAACCGCAACGGGAGCCCTGCGATAATGCATTCATCGTCCGGGTGGGGAGAAAAAATCAGGATTCTTGCGGCGTCGCTGGCGAGCGGTGTCCGAGCCGTGGGAGGGAAGCCGCCCAATGGGGACAATTTACCTTCTTTCAGCAACCGGGCGTATTCGGAAACGAAGTGGGAGTAAGGGTTCATGAATGATTTGGTTTGTTTTCGAGTGACGGCAGACTGGCTGCGGCAATTGCCTGGCCGTGCCGCTTGTCCTTCTCATCCGGAATGTGGAAAACGATTCGTTGGAATAACTCAGGAAACTCCACTTGCAACACCTCTTTGGCTCCCGCAAGTATCACATCACCTCCTGGACCGGAGGTCACTCGACCGAGAATTAGCACATGGTTGAACTCGTAAAAATCGGTGTAATGCGCGATGGCATAGCCGAGATAAGTTCCAATCGTTCGATAGATGTTTTCAGCCCGCTCATCTCCGGCCAGCATCAGGTTTTGCACGTGTTTGAGCTTTTCGGGAAGGGGAAGTTCCGCGTCGGCTTCGATCCCGGCGGGGGCGAGCAAACGTCCCACACATTGCTGCGAGAAATACTGAACTCCGCAGCCGGAATCTCCGGACCATTCATCCACCGGCGCCTTCGGATTGCAATCTATCGGAGCGAAAGCCAACTCGTTGAGCCAAGTGGTGATGTTACCTTCCGGATTGACGTAGCCGCCCGCCATGCTGGTGCCGAGGGCAACGCCGAGGACTCCATTGGCTCCGATCGACATGGACCCAGCCAACGCCGTGACTTCACCGTCGTTCGCGATCTCCAATGGAATGTTTCCCCACGCCTTTTTCATTTCGAGGAATAAACCCTTTACTCGGCTATTGAATAGTTCGAGTGGCACACCACGAAAGAGCGAAGCGACCTTTACTTGGTTGTTCACGATAACTCCCGCTGAGCTGCCGCCGATCGCATCCACACGAGGCAAGTGTCGGGCGGCCAGTTTCAAAGAATCCATGATCTGATCGAAGTGCCACTGGGGATCTGCTTGCGGAACCGGATTCCAAACGGCTTCCTCGCTGAAGACGCACTTGCCATCGATCACGGCGGCTACCTTGCGGTCGCTGCCGCCTAAATCAAACCCGATCCGGCAGCCATCCAGGTGTCGCCCCAGAGGCGCGGTATTGGATCGGGCCGGAGGAATTTTGTCCGTCATGATGATCTCGAACTTCCGTTCGTAAATGCGGTCGCCCATGATGTTCGCGTCGAACTTACCGGTGAGCGTTTCGCTATAGTGCTTTTGCAACTGCTCGCCGAGTTCCTTTGGGCCGGAGAAATAAACTCGATGTCCGCCGCGGGACCAGAATAGAAATTTCACCAAGCGCTCCAGGTGAGGGAAGTTCGCCTTCGCCTGGGGATGGTTTGCTGGCAGCAATTCCGTGGAATGATGAAAGTTTGAGCCATCGGCTTGTTCGAGCGCCAATTGGGCTTTGACGGGATTCGTGGTAGCTCTGGCCGCTTCGATGAGCGCGCGATTCGCCAGAATGGCCGGGCGAAAATTCTGATCCAGAATCGGAACTACTCGCGGCGGGCAAGTTAAGAAGCCGTTGTTTGTCATAGAATTCGAGAGATCAACGCCGAAAACCCCATCTTGGACTCCAGGAATCGACCGCGACATAGGGGCAGGCGGCTATTGGCTGGAGTGATTCTGTTCGCCACAGTATTTATCCAGCAAGATGTCGGGTCCGGGTTGAGATTTCACGGTAATCGTTGAAAAGTCGCCTTCCTCACATCGCTCGATTACCGGTGTAAATTCGTTTCGCATCTTCAAACATTGTGTTCTGCAACCTAATTTGTACAAGCTCCACCGCACTTTCTCAAGCTCCTTGGGGACTGCGAATACAATTTTCGCGATGGCCAAGATCATTACGATAGGAAATGGAGTTAAGTCATGGGTCGCCGTCCTGTCTGATAATTTCGTTGCTGGATGGACGGATTTGCGTACTTTGTCGCTTCGACGTCATATTGTAGTTCACGAGAAGATTATGCATGACCATTCATATCGCTGGTTATTGGCGTTTCCTTTGTGCTTGCTGCTTTTTGCAGTCGGTTGCGGCGGAGATAAAATCCAAGACGCGGCGCAAAGCCAGGTCGGGCAAGAACTCGAACGGCTTCGCGTCGAGAACGCGGAGTTGGCCACGCTTCGTGCCGACAACCAAGAAGTTCTGAAGCTGCGGACTGACAACCAGGATATTCACAAGCTTCGCGGCCAATATCAGGATCTCTTGCGAATCCGCAAGGAAAACGAGCAGTTGCGAAACCAGTTGGCCAAAATTCCCGCCGCCCGGAATGCTTCCACGACTCCCAATCAGGCTGCCCCAACCCCTTCCAACGCTCCGCAACCTATTGCGAACCTCGTCCAGTCTTTCGATGAGGCCGCTCTGGCGTTGGGCGGCCAAGAGATGCGAGAACCTGACAAACCCCAGGAAGGCGACCGGATTCTTGTTGATACTAACGCGATCGCTCTTTTGATCCCTGAGTTGTTGTCCACGAATGCGGGTCCGTACGAGATCTCCGGCTGGCTGAAGTCACGCGGGGTTCTCCTGAAGAATTATCAGCAGTTCAATAGCCTTGGCATTACCAACTATCAAGTCCAACGGGCTGATCCACCTGCTCAAAACCCGGCGACGAAGTGACCTTGCGACGCAATCTGTCGGGGTTGAGTTCGTCGATACTCCGTTACAACAAATCCCACGCACCGACCATCGCGACTCCGTTTTCAGCGGCAGTCCGAACTCATTCCCCTTTGCCCGCCTCCACGATCTTCGAGTGAAGTCCTGTCATGGTAAGAAGCGGCAGGACTGTGAAATGTCCATCATCCTCGTGAACGATCGCGTAGGACGACTTCGGCGGCAGCCAAATGTAATCCCTATGTGGTACTGCATACTCCTTGCCGTCAGCCATGCGTAACGTGAAGGGAACGCCACTCGCCACCGCAGACTCAACTTGCTCTCTCGTCATAGCGATATCTTCGCCGAACGCTTACCAGCGAGCAATCGACTTTCGTAAACTGCCTCCACTCGAGATGGCGTTTAGCGAAAACTTTGGAAAAATAGTCGGGTCTTCGGTATGGAATTAGCTTTAAGTAAGCCTTAATCGATTGAAAAAGAGATGTCCATTGTCAGATTGGCTGAAGCCTCAGCACGGTGACTTGCGAATCGCTGAAGCTCAGCTTGCCCGCAGTGGGGTGAAGATGTGGTTGCTGCTGTTGGCGGTGTTGCTGCCTTGTCTCTCAGTTTTATCTCAAGCACTGCCTCAATTGGAAGGAGGGAAACCGACGGGCGATTTTCGGACGGATCGAATTTTAGTCAAGCCGAAGCGCGGGCTGCCGAATTTGGGGGAAGTTCATGCAAGACATGGGGCTCGAGTTCTACGAACATTTCCAGGCATGGACAACCTTCAAGTTGTTCATTTGCCTGCTGGAGCCAAGGTGGGAGAGGTTATTGCGCGCTATCAGCAGAGCGGACTAGTGGAGTTTGCCGAGCCGGACTATTGGGTGAGAGCATCGGATATTCCCGACGACCCGCGTTACGTGGATGGCACTCTGTGGGGATTAAATAATAGTGGTCAAAATGGCGGGCTGGCTCATGCGGACATAGGCGCGACGAGCGGCTGGCAAATTCTGAATTCTGCGAGCAACGTCATCGTGGCGGTCATCGACACAGGCGTGCGTTACACGCATCAAGACCTGGCTGCGAACATGTGGATCAACCCAGGTGAAATCCCGGACAATGGCATTGACGATGACCGTAATGGGTTCGTGGATGATGTTTACGGCATCAACGCTATCACGAACACTGGTGATCCCAACGACGAAACGGGGCATGGGACTCACGTTGCTGGCACCATTGGTGCGGTGGGCAATAACGGAATAGGAGTGGTCGGAGTCGCGTGGAAGGTGCAAATCATGGCGTGCAAATTCATGAACACTTCTGGGATGGGCTCTGTCTCCGACGCTATCCAGTGCATTGACTATGCTCGCGCGAAAGGAGCTAAGGTCATCAACGCGAGTTGGGGTGGTGTCGATTCTTCCTCGTCGTTGCGGAATGCGATTTCCAGAGCTCGCGACTCGGAGATTGTTTTCGTGGCGGCATCCGGTAACGAATCGGCCGATGATGACATCGTCGGCAATTATCCGTCGAGTTTCGATCTGGACAACATCGTCGCGGTGGGAGCCTCAACTCGATCAGATGCGCTCGCTGATTTTTCTAACTTTGGTTTGGTGAGTGTTGATTTGATGGCTCCTGGCTCGACCATTTATTCGACATGGCACAATTCGGACACTTCCTACACATACCTGAGTGGCACTTCGATGGCGGCTCCCCATGTGGCCGGCGTGTTCGCATTGATGAGGGCACAATTCCCAAACGACACGTATAAACAAATCATTGATCGGGTCTTGGCTGCGACGGATTCCGTGGCCAGTCTTGCTGGGAAATGCGTGACGGGTGGCCGCGTCAACTTGAAACGCGCTCTTGAGGCGAGCTTGATCGCATATTTCACCGCCAGCTCGCTCGCAGGCACCCCGCCTCTGACGGTGGTATTTAAGGATAGCTCACTCGGAGCGATCACCAGCCGAGCTTGGGACTTTGGGGATGGTTCTTCAGTAAGCACGGAGCAAAATCCCACTCACGTCTTCCGTTCCGAGGGAAATTTCACTGTCACGCTTACGGTGGGGGATTCCAATGGCTCGACGAGCACCAAGGTCCGAAGTGTTTCGTTGGTCGCCAATTACCAGATTGCTCGCACGGAGATGGATTGGATTGATCCGAGCCGCATGACACGGCTCAGTTTGAGCGACAACGGAGTGAGCGCGGCGCAAGCCTTGCCATTTGCTTTTACGTTTTACGGTCAGAGTTACGATCGACTTCATGTCGGCGCGAATGGGATTATTGGGTTTATCAACAGGGGATTGGAAACCACCTCAAACACCGACTTAAGAAACGTTAGTTCCCCTAACGCGATCATTTGCCCGTATTGGGACAATTTGAATCCTGCGGCCGGCGGCAGCATCCGCATCGGGACGATCGGGACCGAACCGAATCGACGCACTGTCGTTTCATGGGTGAATGTGCCGCGGAATTCAACTCCAACAGCAAGTCTGACTTTTCAAGCAGTGTTGGAGGAAAGCTCTCGTCATATCCGGTTTCAATATCTCGAAGTGCAGCCCGAGACGAGCCGAGGAGGTGCTCGCGGCGCCACTGTCGGCATCGAGAACGAGTCTGGTCTCGTGGCGGCCAAATATACTTACGATGGGAGCCCCGCCGTTCTAGCGAACAATCAAGCGATGCTGTTCATCCCGAGTGGCACCGGCGGAATGCTGGTGACTCCTGGGCCGGGTTTGACCGCGGTCGGCAATGTGGGCGGCCCGTTTTCTCCGGTCGCTCAGACTTACACGATCCAAAATACGAGCGGCACTTCGCTTGGCTGGCTGGTTCAGAAGACGCAGGATTGGCTCGAACTGGATTCAACAGGTGGCATTCTAAGTGCGGGGCAGCGCACCAACATTACTGTGTCGCTGGCTGGTCTGGCGAGTTTATTGAAGCCCGGCAGTTACCGTGACACGCTCTCTTTTGTTAACGCCAATACCGGCAACGGAAATACAACGCGCGCCATCAGCCTGGTGGTCAACGGGACCACGGCCGCGTTGACCATTACTCCCGAGTCCGGTCTAAGTTCGAGCGGCGCTCAGTCGGGACCCTTTAGTCCGCCGAGCCAGGTTTACACCTTGATTAATACGGGTGATGCTACTGTGGCCTGGACTTCGATCAATGCCCAGAACTGGGTCACGTTATCTGCTACCAGCGGTTCACTGGCCCCAAGCGATAGCACTACAGTGACTGTTTCGATCAATGCCTTCGCAGCGGATCTAGCCTTGGGCAACTACACGGATACCGTCATCTTTGCGAATACCACCAATGGCATCGGCAACGGGGAACGGAAAGTGAACCTGAACGTCGGAGTGCCAGAACCCGCCAGGCTCACTATCGAGACCTCAATGCTTAATGGCCAATTTCGTTTGCGCCTGACCGGTGAAGCGGGCCGAGACTATGTCATCGAAGGTTCGGCCGATTTTATTAAATGGACGCCACTCGTGATCCAAACTTTAGCGGCCGACGGCGTGTTCCAGTTTACCGAAGAGGGCACGACTGAATTGACGCAAAGGTTTTATCGAGTCTCTCTGGTACCTTGACCAATGAGAACTGCTGTCTTCTGAGAGTAGGATTAGGAGTGGGAGTGGGAATTAGGCTGGGCTACTGCTCGATCCGGTACAGGTGGGTCTTGGTCCGGAGGAATAGGGCTTTGCCGGCAATGGCGGGCGAAGCCATGAATCCGTCTTCGAGTTTGTTTTCCGCGAGAACTTTGAACTGTCGGCTGGCTTCGATGATGGTTGTCTTCCCTTCCTCGCTCAAGAAATAGATTCGCCCCTCGGCATAAACCGGAGACGCTGAGTAATTGCCGCCGACGCGTTCACGCCAAACCTCCGCGCCCGTCTTAGCTTCGACGCAACTGGCGACTCCATTGTCGTCAATCATGAAGAGTAAATCGCGGACCAACAACAGAGAGGGTTTATTCGGAACGTTGCGTGTTGATTTCCAAGCGACTCCCAACTGCGATGGCGAACCATCGGTTTCGTTCGGCTTCGTGGCGTCCACGACAGAATGGTCATGGCTCTGGCCACTGGGCGCTCGGATCGCAAGGAGCGTGCCCTTCGAAAAACCGGCCGGGATGAAGATCATTCCTCCTCCGACTACGGGGCGGGCGGCTGCTGAATGACAGCTCCGCTCTTCCACGCGCCACAACTCGGTTCCTGTGAGTGGATCGTAGCCGTAGTGCGCTTTTGCACCACTGCTAATGAGGACAGGTCTTCCGTCAAATTCGGCCACATGCGGTGTGCCGTATGCCTTGCGCCAGTCACCCTCGGCTTCCGGCTTGCCATCCGGACCGAGGTCTTTGTAGTCAATCGATCGTTCCTTGCGCCAGGCTGTTTTCCCCGTCTTCTTATCCAGGGCCACGATAAATTGGTGATCGCTGCCATCGAAATTCATGAATAGCAGGTCATGGAAAATAATGGGCGACGAGCCCGCTCCACGGAAATGGTTACAAACGAAATCCTGACGCTCCCACAGCACTTTGCCAGTTTTCGTATCGAGGCACGCGGTGCCCGGAGAGCCGAACGTTACATAGACCCGACCAGCTTCAATCACGGGTGTTGGCGAACCGTAGCTATTGAACTTGTGGGCGAATTGCGGTTTGGCAATCTCGAACAGCTTTAGATCATGAATGATCTTGCCACTGCCGCGATCAATGCAGACCGCGAACAATTGGCGGCCATCCTCGGTGGCCGTCGTTAGCCAGATCTGGTCGCCCCAGACCGCCGGCGATGACCAAGCACGGTCGTGGATCGGTGTCTTCCATTTAATGTTTTGGGTCTCACTCCAGATTAAGGGCAGCCCCTTGGCGTCCGAGTGGCCATTGCCTTCAGGCCCGCGAAATTGAGGCCAGTTCTCAGCGCCCGAAATGCTGCTGGTCGCTACGGCGGTCATCAGGACAAGGAGGAAGAAAAAGTGTTTCATGATTGTGTCTAGAACATAGCAGCGGTCTCGCCGTCAGGGCAACTCTCAAGAATCTTCAAAACCGTGGCCAAATCTTTCGCACTTCGCAAGTGAGCGACCTCGGTTTGGCATTACGTTCCGAAAAGGTTCGATGCCTTTCGAGCGGTCGGACCCTCCGCGGCGAGGATGTCCGCGCACCCCGCTCAGTGTGAGTTGGGAATTATCCACCGCCTCGTGCGAGGCACAAAGAGTGCGTCATGCAGTTGAGATCCGGTTCTTTGAACGGTAATGACTCTGTTCTTCCAGGCCGGTTCGGCGAGAAGCAGCAACGCATCGACGTGCGGGATCACGCGGGTTTCATGCCGCTGGACCTGATCTTGCCGACGGCGTTCGTGTTCGGTCCGAGCGGCGGCCAGACGCTCCTCCAGCTTGATTTTGGCATCGTCCTTTGAGGTTCGGCGGTGCCGGTCCCTCAGTTCCTTCTCGTAATGTTCAAAGTATGAGTCGATCCGCTCCAACTCGCGACGTAGATACCTCTCCTGCCGACTGCCAATCGAGGCCAGTTCATGGGTCAATTCTTGTTCCAACCCTGATCGAAACGAATTTTTCAAAGCCAAAGGACCGAGAGTTGGCCACTCGATATCGTGGGGCGGCGAGCTCACCAATTGGCTGAAATCGAGACTCGAAGCAAGAGATTCGTCACGTTTCCCACCCTCGAGCGACAGCACCAAACGGTGCAGGGACCAATGCTGATCGATGGCTTGAATTTCGCACCGAACCAGGATTAGCAGTGAAAAATGCCAACTCGCCAGGAACGGAGTTTCCTGTTTCCAACGAATCGAGCCCGGCATTTGAGCGTGCCAAAGTTTCTCGACGACCTCTGGCGTCGGTGGCTTTGAAGGAACGGAGGCCTGCAGGCACGCCCGACGAAGCGGCAACGCATCGGACCACAGTGCCTCCGCCAGATGAAAGGTAAGTGGACAGCCTGGAAAAACCTCTCTCTCGGCTTGGCGAGGCGATGGATCTCCGGGTGGAGGGAAATAGATCTCTGTTTCCAGCAGCGCGCCGCGCGGATTCCAGAGCTTTGCGGCGGTGCCTTCGGCGACGACTTGGAGGCGGTCGTGCCAAGTCCGCTCACA
>CAMAWP010000117.1 GCA_945861765.1 Akkermansia muciniphila
GGGGGACGGCCGTCGAGTTTGGCGCGGACGGGGTCAAAATCCACGAACCAGCTCTGGAACAGCGCCCGCGCCATCGCCTCCAGCGTCGCGTTCATCCGCCGGTTCAACTCGATCTTGTCGTCCAGCGCCCCAAGCACCGCCGCGATGGCCTTTTGCTCGAAGAGGGGTGGGATGAGAATGGGCAGCGCGCGAATTGTCGGCAGGTTCAATCGCTCAGCGACCGTGCCATCACGATAGCCGTGAATATGGGCTGCCATGATTGGCGAGTTTAGCCAGTGACAGAGAAAACTGAAATCGAGTCGGCGCTTATCTGGTCGAATGAGAACCATGCGCTGGCCAAGACAAACGCGAGTCTTTGGTGGCACTTCAGCAGCGATGCCAAAGTAGGTTCCTTCGCGGCTGTAGAGAAGGTCGCCACGGCTCGGAGTAACGCGAGCGATTCGCTCCGCGTAGGTTTCTTCGGAAACGCGCCCTGCTTGGTCGGCGCGGAAGACGCCCGTGATGATGTCCTGAGTGCGAACGACGAACGGCCCGGTGTCGGTGAGTTTCGGCGTGGAGTGCGGGCAGTCGAAAACGCCTTCAGTTACATCGTCGAGGCGTGACCAAGTCCAGCCGTCGGGCGGCTCGCCATAGGCAGCCGGGACGTGAAGCAACTTTGTTTCGGCCAGTGCGCTACCCGCCATAACCCAGCCCTCCTTCCGCAGCCCCAAAGGGGCGACCCATGCCAGCCCAGGGCAACGCCCTGGGTTCGATGGTCAAAAACATTCCAAGCCCTGAAGGGGCGAGACAACGGTTGTGCCGCCCTTTCAGGGCTTGATGAAATGTTGACGCAGACCCAGGGCGTTGCCCTGGGCTGGTATGTGCCGCACCGTTGGTGCTGAAACCCGCCGACTTCAAAACCGCCGCCTTCGCGACGATGGGCGCGTTGGTGCTGAAATCACCCGCCATAACCCAGCCCCCTCAGGTTTGCCGTGATGGCCTGCTCCAGTTTCGCGGACTCGGCGAACTGGGTGTGCAGTTCGGCGACGAGACGCGGCATCTTTTCCTCGAAGGGGTCGCCGTCGTCTTCGACTTCCTTGGCGCCGACGTAGCGGCCGGGCGTGAGGACGTGGCCGTGCGCGGCGATTTCGGCGGTGGTGGCGGATTTGCAGAAGCCCGCCACATCGGAATACTCGCGCAAAGGCGCAGAGGCGCAAAGAGGTTCAGTTCTGCTGCCTGCCTTGGCGACTTTGCGGCTTTGCGCGAGACCATCCCCTCTCCACGCGTGGTAGGTGCTCGTGATTTTCTCCAAATCGGCGTCGGTCAGTTCGCGGTGGACGCGGTCGATGAGGGTGCCGAGTTTGCGAGCGTCGATGAAGAGGGTCTGTTTGCGGCGGTCGCGGAAGCCGCGTTTGGCGTCGGCGTTTTTGTTTTTCGCGAGGAACCAGAGGCAGACGGGAATCTGCGTGCTGTAGAAGAGCTGGCCGGGAAGGGCAACCATGCAGTCCACGAGGTCGGCCTCGATGAGGGCGCGGCGGATGTCGCGTTGGCTTCCCAAGCCCTGCGAGTCAGTGGCCCATTCTCGACGTGCGCTTCGTGCATTGCAGTCACCGGACTGGTTGGAGGACATGGCTCCATTCGCCGAGACGAAGCCAGCCATGCCGTCCGGGGCCATGTGGTGGATGATGTGCTGGATCCAGCCGAAGTTGGCGTTGCCCTTCGGAGGCAGGCCGTATTTCCACCGCACGTCGTCGTCTTTGCGGAACCAGTCGCTGACGTTGAAGGGAAAATTGGCGAGGATGTAGTCGGCCTTGAGGTCGGGGTGGAGGTCGTTGCGGAAAGTGTCGGCGTGCTCGGGGCCGAAGTCGGCCTCGTTGCCGCGCAGGGCGAGGTTCATCACGGCGAGGCGGCGGGTGGGGGAAATGCCGAATGCTGAATTTCGAATGTCGAATGAATCAGTCATTGTTACCTCTTGCGGTTTTTCGTGACGCCACGGTGATGGCGACGAGTTGATTCGCTTCGTCGAGCAGGCGACTCAATTCCTGCGATGCTTGGGCTTCGAGCTTCAGGTGTCGGCGTTGGGCGATGTCGCGGACCATTTCAAGCCAGAAGCCGGTTTCGTCCGCTTCCTCCTCGACCGTGCCCAACTTCGAGATGAAGTCGGCCTTAGACTTCCCACGACACGCTGAACGATAGTTGGCCGCGACCGAACTGGACGAGCGGATAACTTGCCCGATGGCGTGGCGTGTTTCCAAGACTTGCGGAAAGCCAGCGCACAACCCGATGACGTCGAGCGCGAATTTCTTGGTTCGTTTCTTCAGTTCTTCACTCATGCGAATTTCGATTGTCGATTTTCAAATGTCGAAGTGAAGCGGATGCGGTTCGTCATTCGCACTTTGGCGTTCGACATTCGCCAGTCCACGATCTTGCCGATGGTGGGCTGCTTGGCGTTGGCCTGGAGGTGGGACCAGCGGGCATCGGCGGGCATCGGCGGGCATCGGCGGGCATCGGCGGGCACCCAGAAGACGTTCTCGGCTTTGTATTCGTCGGGGTCTTCGGCATTGGCCCCGGCGTAGTCGCCCTGGCCGGCGAGGAGCTTGGCGCGGTGTTCCTCGAAGGTGTCGGAGATGTATTTGAGGAAGATGAGGCCGAGGACGACGTGCTTGTATTCCGCCGCGTCCATGTTGTTGCGGAGCTTGTCCGCCGTTAAGCACAGCTTTTGTCCAAAGCCCAGGTTGGCAGTTGAGGTCTCGGTGTTCGGTTTACGTGCCATGAGTTAAGCGGCGGAAAGAGTTGAGTTGCTCCGGTGGACTTGCGCTCCGCGCAAGTCCCGCCAAGTGGCTGCGCAGTTACGATTCGCGCTTCCGCGCGTCGCGGTGTCGGCGGTGAGCCAGAGCTTGGCCTCGAAGCCGAGATTGGCGGAGGAGTCTTTGGACGCGTTGGATTTCGTACGGGTCATGTGTCAGTTGTGATCTGTAGGCATTGCCTGCGCGGCGTTGGCGGTGTCCTTTTCCGATGGGGCGATCCGGTGCATGGGGCGATGATGCAGCAGAGTAAGGCGAGTGGCGAGCGGGCTTTGTCAACCGGAGCGGATTGGCATTCTGCGTCGGATCCGCTAATGTTCATCTAATATGAAGAACAAAACAATCATTCAGGAACTCTGCCTCTCTTACGCCATGGAGCTGGAGACGGTGCAGAATTACATCGCGGCTTCCGTCAACCTCGATGGCGTCCGCTCGGAAGTCATCAAGAAGGCGCTGGCGGCGGACATCGCGGTCGAGGTGCAGCATGCGCAGCAACTGGCCACGCGCATCAAAACCATCGGCGGCCTCGTCCCTGGCTCACTCGACTTGCCTCGCAGTCAGAAGTTTCTGCAACCCCGCAAGGATACCACCGACGTCGTCTCCGTCATCAAAGGCGTCATCGCCGCCGAGGAAGGTGCGATCGCGCAGTACACCAAGATCATCAAACTCTGCGACGGCGTGGATTATGTGACGCAGGACATGGTCATCGGCATCCTCGGCGGCGAGGAAGATCACCGGCGCGAGTTCATCGGCTTCCTCAAGGAATACGAGAAATGCTGAGTGATGAAGCCCACACCGAATGCGGCGGGCGGCCACAACGGCCAGTTGAAGTAGCAGCCGACGTAAGGAGGCTCTAAATGAACGGCTGTTTCCGAAACAACTTGAGAGCCTCCTTACGTCGGCTGCTACGAGAGAACGATTTCTTGAAGGGGCTGCCAAGGCTTCCGCGGCAAGAACTCCTTCTACGTTGCGCATGAAAGCATCCTTCGCTCTGGCGGGCTGGCTGGCGCTGTGTTTCAGCGCCGCGTCGCTCGGCGCGTTCTTCATGCCGGGCGAATGGTATGCCACGCTCAAGAAGCCGTCATGGAATCCGCCCGGCTGGATTTTTGGTCCGGTGTGGTCGGCGCTCTACACGATGATGGCGGTGGCGGCGTGGCTCGTGTGGAAACGCGGCGGGTTCGTCGCGCAACGGCGGCCGCTCTCGCTGTTCCTCATGCAACTCGCGCTCAACGCTGCATGGACTCCACTGTTTTTCGGCCTGCACTGGCCGGGCATCGCGTTCGCCGAAATCGTAATGCTGTGGATGGCGATTGCTGCGACGCTCGCCGCTTTTCGTCCGGTGAGCCGCACCGCCGCGTGGCTGCTCGTGCCGTATCTGGCGTGGGTGAGCTTTGCTGCATTCCTGAACTTCACCCTGTGGCGACTGAACTCCTGAGCTGTCCCAACTCAAATGACCATTCCCTCGGCAACTTCTCTCCGGCACGTCGCCGCGCTCTTGTGTGCGTGTCTCTCCATCACCATGAATGCTGACGCCGCTTCCGAAAAAATGCTCTTCGACTTCCAGACCGCGACCAATTCCACGGCGTGGCAGGTCGTGAACGACGACGTGATGGGTGGCGTGTCCACCAGTCAGTTCCAACTCCTCACGAACGGTGGCGCGATCTTCAGCGGAGTGGTTTCGCTCGAGAACAATGGCGGCTTTGCCTCGGTGCGATCCTCGGCCGTGCGGGAGAATCTCAGCGGCACCGACGCCTTCGTGCTCCGCGTGCGGGGTGATGGACGGCGTTACAAGTTCACCGTGCGCACCGAGTCGGGTTTCGACGCGCCGAATTATCAGGCCGAGTTCACGACGAAGCGCGGCGCATGGGAAGAGCACCGGCTCGCCTTCAAGGACTTTGTCCCGACGTTTCGCGGGCGCGTGCTGACCGACGTGCCACCGCTAAATTCTTCGAAGATCGCCTCGGTTGGAGTTCTCATCTCGGACAAACAAGCAGGCCCATTCCGGCTGGAGATGGGCTGGATCAAGGCGGCCGGCCTCCCGCGTTGAGAAAGCATCTCACGATCCTTGCTTCAGCATTGCTTGCGCCTGGATCGTGATGGGCGCGACGGCCGGATGCGCGATGCGACGTTCGGCGGTGATGGCGTGTCACGAATCTGGAGCCGGGCCGCGAAACGCAGCTCGTTCCATTGCGCGCTGACACAGTGATGCTCACGGTGACGTTGGCCGGCAGACCCATGATGGTGGCTTCGCTCTCCTCGACCAGCCGATCCACGAGCAAAGCTCCGCCGGTAATGTTTGTGATCCTCACGCGGTAGTTCTCGGCTCGGCGCGCATCATCCCAATTCACGAATAGCGAGCCGCTGCCGGCCGCTCCAACTGTGACCGTCAGGTTCTCGGGAGCTTCCGGCGTTTCCGAGTCGCCGAGCTTGTCGAAGCCGAACGCATACCAGCGCGCGTCGTCCTCGGCGAGACGATGGGACAATTCCTCGCGCACACCGGAGAGGCGCTGGCGCGCGCCGGCAAGACCCGTCTCGTAATTACTCTGGGCGTTGCCCGCGTCGGTGTTGCTCTGGTTGCTGGCCGACTGTGCGTCGCTGATCGCCTGGGCGGCGGCCTCGCAAGCGGCGGCGCTGATGGCGTAGGGTTCGAGAGTCGGCGCTTCGTGGGTGGGATTGGCGGTGAAGTAAGCGCGCAACTGCTGGAGAAGGGTCATCGGATTGGACGGGGCCTGGAGCGAGCCGAGGAACCCTGCGGACTGCCAGGCCGGGCTCCACTTGTTGCCCAGGAGCGGCTTCAGCACGCCCACGCAGGCCATGGTCAGTGCGCGGCCATTGCTGCAAGCGGAGCGCAACGCAGCGGCTTTGGCCCCCTTATTGACTTTGGCATCGTTCCAGAGAGCCTTGAGTCTGGGCATTGCGGGCGGGTTGCCGCCCGGCCCGGCAGGTTTGCCGACCAAGGCGTCCAAGACTAAACGCAGCGCAGCGCAGCTTCGTCGTTTTGTTTGAGTCCAATGGCCACACCGTGCGCTTGTGCACCGTCAGTGGCGTCTTCGAGCCGGACGATAAGTGGATCATAGGTTTTGGGAGTAGCATTGCTTGCCATAGATGTTTCCTCTTGTTGATGGTTAGTGCCCCTCGGGTCTTGTTTCCTTTGATTCCTCCCGAGTGGAAGCGATACGACGCCTGCTTATGAATATTGTAAAGCATTTTCGACTGCGCCCCGATCCCTTTCGCGAATTCCGCAGTGAACGCCGCCGCTTATCCATGGTTACAGAGCCGCGCACAGTCTTAGCCCCGGAGCGGAGAACGCCAATAAAGACGGCCTTCCTCTCCACCAACCCTCTCCTCCATCCGATGGAAGAGAGGGAGCAAGGGCCTAGATGGCTTGCTTCCTCAGGTTGCTTAATTCAATGGCAGTGAGGCTGGGGTGAGGGAGTGGTCCAGACAAATTCCACACGCGGCAAAAATCTCGCCTATGGGTCAGGATTTCTGAGCCTTTTTCGAGTCCGCACTCACTTCGGAATAGAGACGGTGAAGACAGACCCCTCGCCCGGCTTGCTGCTCACTTCAGCGCGTCCGCGGTGCGCCTGAACAATCGCCTTCACGAAGCTGAGACCAAGACCAAGTCCCCGTTGCGAACGGCTCTTGTCGCTCCGGTATAATCTGTCCCAAATCCTTCCCTGTTCCTCAGCCGGAATGCCAATGCCATTGTCGCGGAATCGGATGACAACGGTGGATTGTTCGCTGCGAGCATGAATGGTGACCTTCCCTTCGTCTGGAGTGTATTTGATCGCGTTGTCGAGCAGGTTGGCGAAGACTTGCCGCATCCGGCTCACGTCCACGACAGCCTCGCATCTCTCGGGCGCATCGAGGATGACGACCATTCGTTTCTCTTCCGCCACATATTGGTAAAGCTCGACCACATCCTTCAACAAAGAGCCTATGTCCACTTGCTCGATAGCCAGTTTCATCACTCCGGCTTCAGCTTCGGCGACATCCATGAGCGTCTTGAGCATCGTCAGCACGCGATCTGATTCTTCGACACAATCGGCCAACGCTTCCTGCGCGGCTTGTTGATCGGGTTTGGCGCGCAGAGCCATTTCAGCGATACCGCGAAGCCGGGTCATCGGGGTTCGAAGATCGTGTGCGACGTTATCCAGGGATTCCCGCATGTTTTTGATCAGGGCCTGGTTTTTGTCGAGCATGAGATTGAAGAGACGGGCCAGTTCATCCAATTCGTCCGCGGAATCACGCATCGGCACGCGGGAATTGAGATCGCCGGTATCAATGATGGCGCGGGCGGTCGCGACAATCTGGCGAACCGGGTGCAAAGCGCGATAAGCGAAGAGGGCGCCGCCGATGACGCCAATCAGAATGATAGGCGTCAGCACGGCGATAACGATCCGGCGAAACGGTTGCAAGAGGGTTTCACGATTGTTGGTGCTGCGACCGACCTGCAAGTTCGAACCATCGGACAACCGAATCGACCCTATCACCAATTCCTCCTCCTCATTCTTTGGGATCCGGAGAACCGGCTTCTGCAACTCGAACGAACCAATTCGAAGTTTTCCCGGATCGAGCGCGATCCAATCCTGCGGAACGATCAGAAGGACGTCGGTGTCGAACCGATCCACGACCCTGACGAAAAAGGATTTTTGCTGCTCCTGGCTGCTGGAGACCCATTGATTCAAAGAGCGGAGTCCGCCGCTTTGATAGATCGCCGCATATTCCTTGAGCCTGGCCTCGATGATCTCCTTGTCTTTGCGGCCGAGGCCAATCACCAACAAAACATAAAAAATCAGGAAGAGAACAGTCGCGTTGGCAGTGAAGATCAAGGCATACCAGAGGTTGAGCCGGAAGCTGAAAGTGCCAACGACTCGTTTAAGCAGCCTTAAGGACATAGCCAACGCCTCGGTGCGTTTGAATCATTTTCTTGGGAAAATCTTTGTCGATTTTGGATCGTAAACGATGCACGAGCACGTCCACAACATTAGTCTGCGGATCGAAGCTGTAATCCCAGACATGTTCCAAAATCATAGTCTTTGTCACGACTCGCCCGGCATGTCGCAACAAGTACTCAAGCAACGAAAACTCCCGGGCTTGAAGATCGAATCGTCGCCCGGCACGCGTGACTTCACGGGTGAGGAGATCCAACGCAAGATCTCCGACCGTTAGCTTTGTCGGCTCAACGGCATGGGTGGAACGTCGGATCAGGGCCTGGACCCTGGCCAACAATTCCGAAAACGCAAATGGTTTGGTGAGATAATCGTCGCCCCCGGCTTGCAGCCCTCGCACGCGGTCGTCCACGGAAGCCTTCGCGCTCAGGAGGATGACAGGAATCGGAATGCTCTCCTTGCGAAGTTGTTGCACCAAGCTCAAGCCATCGAGCTTCGGCAGCATGATATCGACGACGGCCGAATCGTAGGCTGTGATGCGCGCGGAAGCCAACGCTTGCTCGCCATCGGCGGCGTGATCGACGGCAAAACCACTTTGTTTGAGCCCGTTGACAACGAAGGAAGCGATCTTTTTGTCATCTTCAACGACCAGGATGCGCATAGGATATTTTGAAGGTAGGCCAAGCGGCGGTAAAGACAACTTTTGGAATCAACGATCCCATCAAACGACCGCCCTCCAACGCTCTGCTGTTGAGCAGGCGAGGAGGGCGATGGTGATTAACCTACTCGTTAACCAGCTTTGCTCTCGTCAACCACGAGAAAGCGGCTGCCGCCCTTGCTCCAGATGCGGAGCAGGATGGTTTTATCCTTAATCTTCTCGCTCAATTCCACTGCTTCCTCGGCAGTTTGGACTGGCTTGCGGTTGATCTCTTGGATCACGTCGCCTCCGCGAAGACCTGCTTCAAAAGCCGCTGAGTCCTCCTCGACCCTTGTGACAACAACGCCTTTGATGTCGCGCGGCAGGTTCAATTGTCTCCGTGCTCCGGCATCGATGTCGCCGACCGTGACGCCCTTGAGCGCATCGTCCGCGGACTTATCACTTGAGTCTGACTTGGAAGCGATTTCCTTCTGCGGAAGTTCCTTCAGAGTGACGTCCATCAGCTTGCTCTTTCCGTCACGGAGGACTTTCACCGCCACCTTCCCTCCGGGAGCCGTCTGGCTGACTTGCAATTTCAGTTGGCGGCTATCACGCACCGGTTTGCCGTTGAACTCAGTGATGACATCGCCGCTCTTCAGCCCGGCTTTCTCCGCCGGACTCTTCGGAGTCACTTCAGCAACCAAAGCGCCACCCGAATCTTCGAGGTTGAACTCCTTCGCGAGCCCCTGGGTGACATCCTGGATATTCACGCCCAAAAAGCCTCGAATCACTCGTCCATGTTCGACGAGGTTTTCCATCACATTTTTTGCCAGGTTGATCGGAACCGCGAAACCGATGCCCTGATTTCCGCCCGTACGGCTGAGGATCGCCGTGTTGATGCCGATGAGCCGGCCTTCGGTGTCCACGAGAGCTCCGCCGGAATTCCCAGGGTTAATAGCCGCATCGGTCTGAATGAAGTCTTCATAGTCGATGCCGACGTTGGCACCGCGGCCAATCGCGCTGACGATTCCCATTGTAACTGTTTGGCCGATTCCAAAAGGATTGCCAATCGCCAATGCCAAGTCGCCCACTTCGATCTTATCGCTGTCCGCAACTTCCAGATAAGACAGATTCTTCGCATCGATTTTCAGCACGGCGATGTCGGTCTTCGGATCTTTGCCCACGACTTTCGCGGTGTACTCCTGGCCATCGGGAATCAAGGCCACCTTGACCTCGTCGGCATTTTCAACGACATGGTTATTGGTCAAGATGTAACCATCGTTGCTCACGATCACACCTGAACCCAAGCCATGTTGCTTCGGCGCGCGAAGGGCTCTTCGAGATCTCTCGATACTCGAATCTTCACCGAAGAAGCGACGAAAGAGAGGATCATCGAGCAAAGGCGTTTGTGAAAACCCAGTTTGCTTGGGTGTGGTCGTGGTGAAAACTTTCACGACGCTTGGCGCGACCTTTTTTACGACCGGAGAGAAGCTAGTGGTGAAATGACCCTCCCGCTTGACGGGGCTATCGTTGACGACAAGGCGCACAGGCGGCGCTTTGGTGGCCTCTTGAGGCTCGTTCAAGTTAGCGAATGCCAGCGTTGAGCCAGCGACAATCAAGATTCCGCCAAAAAACGCGACGCGCGAGCTGGAGGAGAGTTTCTTCAGTTGATATTTCATAATGAGTTTTGTTCGTTGTTACTGTTTACGGCATCTCAGCCGACTTTCTGAGATTACCTTCTCATGGGATTCTGGCTGGAGCCTTTCTGGAGAATTACAAGTTTGTAAGGGCGCGTGATCCCGAATAGTCGTGATAATATTCAGTAAATAGCCCATCGGTCTGAACTTAGATTAGCCATCAAGTCTGCAGAGAACCAGAAGGGTAGCGCGAAAATCACACCCTCAGACATCCTGATCCGGTGCGGGCAATTATCGGCCTCATGGAATTGGCCTGAGCCCCCTTTCCCCTCACCCTGGCCCTCTCCCCAAGGAGAGGGAATCATTCCTTCCGCTTGGGACAATACCGGCGCGAGCCTTATTGGCCGACGCGGAAAACGATTCTCCCTCTCCCCTGGGGAGAGGGCCGGGGTGAGGGGAAAGGCCGTTTCAGACTGTGAAACCAGGATCATCTCGTTTCCACGGCGTCAGGAGTTCTGACCCTGGAATCTCTGGAAGAATTGCTGAAATGGCAATGGTTCAGTTGACGAGGTCGGACAGGGGCGATAGGGTTCTGAATAGGCGATTATGCTAGCACCTAACACCAATACTACCAGTCCGATTCCGAACTACCGCGTTGGGGATGAACGTTTAATAAAGGTCAGCCCCACAGCGGCGAAAAAAGTAGGAGCCTTGCTCACTAAACAGGGTCGGCCTGCTGGGGTTTTGCGAGTTGCTGTCATCGGCGGCGGATGTTCCGGCCTGCAATACAAGATGGATTTGCAGGATCAGCCGTCGAATCGCGATATTCTGGTTGAAACCTGCGGTATCAGGGTCGTGGTCGATCCGAAGAGCGCGCTTTACGTGACCGGCTCCGAGTTGGATTACGTGGATGCGTTACAGGAGGGTGGATTCAAGGTGAAGAATCCCAACGCTGCCACGACGTGTTCCTGTGGTGAAAGCTTCAGTGCCTGAGGCATTCAGATCTCAATCTTTCTAGCGCCAGGCATTGACCGTTCATGATCGATTACTTCGCTCTCTTGAACGAACCCAAGCGCCCATGGCTTGATCCTGATCTCCTCAAGAATAAATTTTTCGCGATCTCGGCAGTAGCGCACCCAGACCGCAGTCATCTTGGATCAGACGCTGAAAAGCAGGCTGCGAACGACCGTTATTCTGAGATAAACACCGCTTACAATTGCCTTCGCGAACCCAAGGAAAGATTGTTGCACCTGCTCGAATTGGAACGGGGAATGAAACCCGCCGATATCGAGCGCATCCCAGCGGGCGCGATGGAGTTATTTATGGAAGCCGTGCAGGTTTGCCGCGCTGCGGACGGCTTTCTCGCGGACAAGGCGAAGGTCACGTCGCCGCTGTTAAAAGTTCACACATTCGAACAGGCTATGGGGTGGACTGACACATTGAATACTTTGCAGCAAACCCTTCACGTCAAACGAGAGGAATTGCTCGCAGAGTTGAAAGCCATGAACGCGCATTGGGAATCCGCCCCCGAAGCAGATCCTGTCGCTCGGCGGAGCGTCTTGCCTTTGGCGAGACTGGAGGAGATTTACCGCGCGATCAGTTACATTTCGCGATGGACGGGACAAATTCAGGAGCGAGTGGTGCAACTTTCTTTTTGACTACCACCATGATCTTACTTCTCTCACTGTCACTTTTCCTCAAACAAACTGCGACGTTACCTAGCGAACGCTGGGAGTCCGCACTCGCCCGGATGCCTCTCGTCAGACGAGCCACCGAGCTGAACAGAACGAACTGCGTACCCTTGCTGCTTGAGTCGTTCCAATCCAATCGAACGGTGAAAGCCCTTATCTTCCTGCCGGGAGCGACCGACGAGTTTTACTTTTTCAAACGTGCTCGAGCTGATCTAGCCGAAGGCCGGCTCACCTTAATGGATGCTGTGAGTGCTCTCACAAATCAGACCCTTATTCGAGTGACCTTCCGTCCGCCATTGCTGCTGCTTCACACAGATGAAGACCCAATCGATCCCTTATTCCAGATCGAAGATGCGGCGACAGCCCAAAAGCTCCGGCAGCGACCGTTCATGGAACATGGTTCATTTAATGATCGCGACTGGGATTTTATTGTTCCTCTCCTCGACAACCAGTTGAAGAGTCGTTGCGTTCCCAAACGATATTCACCGGAATCGTGGCATTTCTACCGCCATAGTCTGGCCATTTGGAATCTTAGCGGATGGGAAGCTCTGGAAGCGTTCTCCTTGGCTGGCAAAACGACTTTTACGGTTCAAAAAAATCGGATCGTTTTTAAAGGCGATACTCGAACTCGCGGTCGTCCGAAGGTTCAATAATCGCAAACTCACTGGCGAAGCAAAGGATAGAGGCCACCGCGTCTCGTGACGAGTGTCTCGAAGCGAGACACCTAATTCCAGATTCTGGGATCAAGCCAGGCGGATGTACAGCCGCACAACATGAGGACAAGTCCACGTTTTTCTTGGAGGCGAGAAACTCTCGACCGAGTTTCTCGATTTTTCGATGCGTTACCGTTTATTTCTCTCTCCAGCTCAGGCGGACGAGCCAGGCGACGCACAAAAAGCAACACTCTGCTTCAATCCACTCTGCCATCAAACGATCAGATCACGCCGCGAGCCCTTGTTATCAGTCATGGTACAACAACTGCTATTGTCAACACCATGCAAACGATACTGAAATTTTACAGCCGAAACGAAGTATCCCTCTCCGCTTCTGCTCTCAAAGTGGAAGCAAAAATCCTAATTATCTCGCCTGGATGCGCTACGCCTCTGGCTTAGCGTCCCACTCCAAATTCAATGGTTGACTGGCGGTTGTTTCGACAACCGCCAGTTTCTTTTTTGCAACGACTGTTCGAAGACTCGATCGCTGTCCGCCGCTGAACTTTGAACAGATGGCTGGCGTTCGGGTCAACCTACTCGGTTCCGTGCAACAAGAATGTGTGTGCCCATCCAGTATCCCAGCAAGAAAGCGGTATTCCAATAATCCGAGATCCTATGAACGAACTTGCCAAACCCAATCCCAGCCAACTCAGAAACACGATGCCCAAGTGGATCAGAGAGCTTGACAGGCTGGTCCGTGGAGAAGCGACAGAACTGTCGGCACTCCGGAAAGGACTGATCGATATTCCGTCCGATGGACTACAGATCGCCATTGTCTTTTTGGGGATGATTTATGGAATGTGCATGGGATGTTACTCGTTGTTAAAAGGGGATGACGCCTCAGTCCTCCAGTTCCTCTCAGGCATGGTCAAAGTGCCTGTGTTGTTTCTCCTCACGCTCCTCGTCACCTTCCCGTCGCTCTACGTTTTTAACGCGCTGGTCGGCTCGCGGTTATCTGTGGTGGCGCTTTGGAGACTGCTCATCGCTTCGGTGGCCGTCACTCTGGCGGTCTTAGCGTCATTTGGCCCGATTGTCGCCTTCTTTTCACTGAGCACCACGAGCTATTCTTTTATGCTCGTGCTCAACGTTTTTGTGTTCGTGGTAGCGGGCCTTCTGGGTCTGAAATTCTTGATCCAAACATTGCATCGTCTCACTCTCAGTGAAACCAAAGAGGCTGAAATGCTGCCCCAAGCTCCCGATCGAGCGAAAGCATCGGGGGCTCTCGATCCGGAAAACAGCGCAGCGATGGGTCCACGGATTAAGTTTGTCTTCCGCTGCTGGGTGCTCGTCTTCGCTCTTGTCGGCGCCCAGATGAGCTGGGTTTTGCGGCCGTTCCTGGGGAGTCCGGATGAGCCGCTCGTTCTCTTTCGTTCTCGCGAGTCCAATTTCTTTGAAGCTGTCTGGCACCATATCACACGGCTTTTCAGTTGAATGCAGGCCGCCTCCCAACAACGGCAACTCCATCCGTGAAGATGCGCAGCTTTCTTCAGCAAGCAGACGGTGTCTTGCGGGCGGACTTTCGTTTAGCGGAAACGACGCACGTCGGCAAGGTGTTGTTGCGCTTCCTGAAGTACATCTGCCTCTGTGGACTTTTCTACGGGGCCGTCATGGGTTCTTTCAGCGGGGTGCTGGGTGACCGCTTTTGGCAAGTCCTCTATTCGTCGGCGAAAGTTCCGGTTCTACTGATCGGCACTTTTCTGATTTGCCTCCCCAGCTTCTTTGTTTTGAACACGCTCTTCGGAGTTCGCGACGATTTCACTCGGGCACTCATCGCCTTAACGGCCTCACAAGCTGGCTTGACCATCGTGCTCTGTTCGCTGGCTCCCTTGACGATTGCTTGGTACGGCTCCTTTGCGAATTATTCGGCAGCCATCCTCTTTAACGGGTTAATGTTTGCCGTCGCCAGTCTGACTGCACAAATCATTTTGCGCCGCCTTTATCGTCTGCTGATAATCCGGAACAGAAAACACCTGTTACTTCTGCGCGTTTGGCTCGCACTGTACATTTTCGTGGGCGTTCAACTTGGCTGGCTACTACGGCCTTTCGTTGGCGAGCCCGGATTGCCTGTGCAGATGTTCCGGCAAGAGGCGTGGGGCAATGCTTATATCAACATTGCTCGCCATGTGCGGGACTTGGTGGCCCCCTAGCCCGAACATTTCAAACTAATTCCAAGTTGCTTTCAAGTTGAGGTTGAGGCGCGCCGGATGCCGGGCGGCTGGCGAGGCGCGAGGAAGGAGCAAATCCACAGTGATCTGGGGCTGACGAGCAACGAAGCGAGACGCCCGGCAGACCAGCGAATGACTCTCAACTTGAAAGCATCTTGGAATAAAGTCGGGCCACGCAGCGTTTGGGCTAAGGCGCTCCCCTGACCTGATAGAAGCTGATCGCTCCGGAAGCTGGCTTATCCGTGTAACTGGTCGTCGCACCGGCGCTCGAAAGATTGGTTGCAACATCGGTCCATGGTCCCGTAACGCTGTCCGCTTTCCGAACCGAATATTTTGCGCCGGCAGCCGAACCCCACGTCAGCGTGAAGGCCTTGTTGACAACATCGAACGCCGTCGAGGCGATTTTGATTTCCTTCGGAGCATCGACTTTCACGAAGGTTGAGGGCGGGACGGGCACCGTGTTAACGAAAGCGCCGCGGCTGAGATAAAAATCATCGAACATCACTGCGTTCACGCCTTGCCCTCCGCCAGGGGCTGAAACGAATAACGAAGTTAAATCTGGCGTGGCCGCGCCCAGAGCCTGATCATTTCCTTGTGGAGCGCGGTCGCTGATGTATTTATCGAACAGAAGCGTCCGGGCACTGGCACCCTGCTTCTGGATGTAAACCGTGAAGACATCCCCGGTTTCGATAGGGTCGTTTTGAATATCCATCCACACGTTGTAGATGGCTCCAAAATCCAGGGTGACTGGGGCGGGATCAAAAGATCCGCCAATGCCATTGCGCCCTTGCACGGCGATGGTGTCCTCGCCGTCGAACTTTTCGAACCGGACGAACGGACCAACGCTCGTATTAAGGTCACCGGAAGAGCGAATGGGAGCATCAGTCATCCCAACATGAATTGTCACAGGAAGCACTTTATTGTCTGATACCCCGTACATTCGGAAGAAAAGCGTCGCCTTCTGTCCTTGTTTGAGCGTTTGTGACTTCAAATCCAAAGCGATGATGTCCGAACCGGCGTCATAACCGAGAGTTTTGTTGAGACCAAGATCAATCACCGAACCCGCGCCCTCCGGATTCTTCCAACTGCCCTTGCCGAGGATCGTACCCGGGACGTAGTTTTCAAAATCCTCCAGCACCCGCCACCCAGCGGCCACTCCACTGACGGATCTGACGGTGAGCTTGGCGGTTTTTGATTCAGTTCCACGGCTCGCTGTCAACGTGTAGGTTGTGGTGGCATTGATGGTCACTTCGAGGCTCCCGACGCCTGCGATGGAATTCGCGGTCACGTTGCCGACACCATTATCGATCGATACCGAGGCGTCCTTCGTCGCTTCCCAACGCAACATCACTTTGTCGCCTTGAGCCGCAGCCGAGAAATCGGAGGTGAAGTACCGGACCTCGAGAGGAAGTTTGGCGGTGGTGACGGTCGGGACGCCGCTGGTGATCACAGCCGCTAGTTCGTCGGGAGCAAGCGCGCGCGACCAGAGAGCCACTTCGTCAATCAATCCAGTGACCCAATGCGTCTTCGAAGCCCTCAAAATACCGCCAATGGTTGTGTCACCGACCCGCCAGTCGCCGGCCTGCTTTGCTGGAATCGCCAACTCATCCATCTTGCCATCGACATAAACAGCTCGATTTCCGTTATCCTGGACGAAGGCGATATGATGCCATTGATCGTCGAACGGTTCAGCGGTCGTCTTAATGTGATCGACCGTGGTCCAGCCCGATTGCCGGATGTACAGGTCAATAGCGCCGTTCGCTCCCCCATTGTGAGTGCCTATATTGAACAACGGATCTGTGGAGGCAATGCTCGCTTCCGAAAACAAGCGCAGGTCACTTTGTCCGGTGCCGTTGATCTTCGCCCACATCGCGATCGTAAACGACGGATGCTGGTTGATGGGAAGCTTTTCTCCCGCTTGATGCACTCGGCTCAGCAATGTTTGCTTGGCAAATGAAAACGAGAATGTCTTGCCCACTTTCCCAGTGACTAAGTCAGCCGCAGTGAGGTTATTTAAGTCCATGTCATACCCACTGACGACGTCGGGCGTTTTGGTGCCTTGCACATCGTTCATCGGCCAGTGTGACACCAACCCATTAGCCAAAGGCGAGAAAACGCTCTTCAGCCCTTCCGCGCCGACGGTCTTGATTTCTGCTTCGGTCAAAGCGCGCGACCAGAGAGCCACTTCGTCAATCAATCCGGTAACCCAATGCGTTTTCGAAGCTCTCAGAATGCCGCCAATCGACGTGTTATTGACTCTCCAGTCTCCCGCTTCCTTCGCCAGAATCGGAACATCGTCCGCCTTCCCATCCACATAGACCGTTCGCTCTCCAGTGTTTTGCACGAACACAATGTGATGCCATTGGTCGTCGAACGGCTGCGCCGTCGTGTGGAGATGATTGACCGTGGTCCATCCCGATTGACGGATGAACACGTCCAGCGATGCATCCCCCCCGGCATTGTGCGTTCCCAGGTTAAAAAGCGGATCGGCGGAGGCAAGGCTGCCTTCCGAAAACAAGCGCAGATCATTCTGCCCTGTGGCATTGATCTTCGCCCACATCGCGATCGTAAACGACGGATGCTGGTTGATGGGAAGCTTCTCTCCCGCTTGATGCACTCGGCTGAGCAATGTTTGCTTCGCAAACGAAAAGGAGAACGTCTTGCCCACCTTCCCGCCGACTAAGTCGGCCGCGGTCAGATTATTCAGATCCATATCGTAGCCACTGACCAAGTCCGGAGTCTTGGTCCCCTGAACTTCATCTAACGGCCAATAAGAGACCAGGCCGTCCTTGAGTGCAGCGAAGGAAGTTAGAATGCTACCGAGCATCAATGTCATTGCGACAGAAATGGCGAGCAGCCGTTTGGGGAGAAGAGTTGTGCGCATAATTAACAGTGCAATCAGGTTTCGGTTGTCGAACCCAACTCCCGGCGGAAGGCAATCGGCGGTTAGCGGCGGCCCAGCAACAAATCAGACGGCCTCTGAGCCTAACGCGCCACACTGGCTCGCAGCATGGAAGTTGGGACGCTGCCTATTTGCCGCAAGTTCAGCGGCCATTGCAAGAAAGATATTTCCTCACGCAGCAATTCTCTCCATGAACCTGACCTGGGAGCGCTGGCGTCTCGCCGGCGTGTTCCTAATTTCGCCACAGCAACTCGCCGGCGAGACGCCGGCGCTCCCAGGTTCATGGTCCCGATGCGGGTCCAATGTCGGAGGTGGAGGCTCTC
>CAMAWP010000118.1 GCA_945861765.1 Akkermansia muciniphila
GTGACGCCGCTCCGAAGATAGAGCTCCACGAAACGGTCGCGCTCTTCGCTCCTGAACCGGCGCCGACGGATCCCCATGAACTTTTTCATCCGCCCAGATTAACACGCCGCCTGCCGCGCACGGAATACGCCCTCCGCTTGACGTTTACGGTTATTTGGACCTGAGCCGGGGACGGAGCAAAAACTTTCCGCAAGGGACTTCAAGTTGAGGGAGGGGAGGCGGCGAACGAGTTTGCCGCAGCTTCGTTCAACCAGGGAATGCAAATAACCCGGAGTGAAGCGTCATCATAACCCCAGACCGATCCGACGCCGCGACCGCTTCACTCCGGGTTATCTACATTCCTTCTTTTGTTCGGTCTCCGTCCGTCGTTCCATCTCATACCGTTGGAGCCGGCCCTCTTTTTCTGGCTTGCTACAGCTTGATCGCGGCGACCAGGCGGAGCGCGGCGGCGTACCAGAAGCGACCGCCGAGCGATCGGCGTTCGGTGATCTTCAGCCCGCAGGCCTCGAGCTCGCTGGCGTACGCGCGCGTGTGGCGGACGTCGGCGATCGCCACCTTGCCGCCTTTCTTGAGCACCCGGGCCGCTTCGCGCAGCGCCCGCGCGCGCTCGCCCGCGCCGGAAATGTTGTGAATCGCCAGCGAGCTGACCACCACGTCAAACGAGCCGTCGTCGAAGGGCAGATGACGCATGTCGGCGGTGTGAAGCTCGACCCGCTCGGCCACACCCTCGAGGGCCGCGTTCCGGCGGGTGACTTGCTCGGCGTTGCCCGATTGATCCATGGTGCTCCAGACGTCGATGCCGACGGCCCGTCCGCGGGGCAGGCGCTGGGCCGCCATCAGCAGCACCGCGCCGCGGCCGCAGCCGATGTCGAGCAGCCGCTCGTCTCCTTTCAGTTCGAGCCGATCGAGCAAGTCGGTCCAGACGGCGAACTTGCCCGCCCGGGTAAAGTAGATGTAGATGCCCGCGATGAAAAGCTGCCCGAGCGCGCCCACGCCCAGTGCGGTCGCGCGCATCATCGCGTGCCGACCCTCGCCGGTCCAGAGTTGAGTCACCGAGAGGGCGAGCAGGCAGGTGCCGTTGAGGACCATCAGGATCGGAGCGTAGGGTGCGTCAAAGCCGTAGGCGCCGCGACGCGTTGGGAGGGTGCTCATACTTTCAGGACCACGCTGCTAAGCTGTTCAGTCTTTGCTGCCTGCATCGACAACTTTGCATCTGCCGCCTAACATTAGTATTATCTATCCTAACAGACGCCTTACAAGGCAAGCAAAAGTCCTAGCGCACAGATCCCGCACAGATCCCGCACAACGAGTAGGTAACCGCACGGTCCCGCACAAGTTTTCCTGCTCATGATTGCGACTAGATGCAACAATAGGCTTGCAACCACTGGGTTATCTAGCGCCTACGGAGAAGCAACTTACCGCACAGAAAGGCAACTAGTGTAGTGTCTCACAAATAACTAGACATTCGCGGCAAGGGATTTTTCGCTCAGACGAGGCGCGAATGACGAGCATATCCGTTGCGATCTGTGAGGAGTGAGCAACGAAGTCTGCGCGAAAAAGAACGGCCGCCCTGCGGGTTGCGCCGAAATTGGCCTGTGGCTTCGTTTCTCGTCGGTCACAGCCCATTTGGGGGATGCTCCCTCCTCGTGCCTCGCCGCAGGCCGATTTGGGCGCAACGAATGTATAGCCATTTGTGAGACACTACACTTGGAGCAATGAAGCAAACACGGATACAAATGGTTTGAATCCATGTCGGAAAGTCAATTTTGCTCAGCAAGATGAAGATTCCTCCAGATTCCCCATTGTTCTCACACAGAATCGGGATGAATCTGGGAGTCGCAGAGTGAAGTTCGAAAAAATCATCCAGCATCGAAAAATCGAAGCCGCGATCTATGACAAGAGCGTCAGCTACCACGATGCAAATTCAGTCATTATTCCAATGAGCGTTCAATGTGAGCCTAACGCGCGCAGGTTTTTGGCTATCTGGCGAGGCGGGACCAAGGCGCAAATCCGCACTGATCTGCAACAAGTGATCAACGAACCCAGAGGCCCGAAGGACCAGAGAATTCGACTCATCTTGAAAGCGATTTGAAATTAGATCTGCGAATAGGCCGCCGGACGCAGGAAAATGTTGCTGATGTTGGAGACGATTTCGGGGTCGGTATAACCCGGAGTGCTGCTTAGTTTTTTCCATTCCGGATCGGTGCCAAACGTTCCCCAGCTTTTCTCGCGCGCGGCCATGCTGTCGAAAACCAGCATGTAAGTGAGATTCGGCAATTTGGTGCCAATCAGCGTCTCGCCGAAAAAGACGGGCTGCAGCCCGTTGCGGCGAAAGATGGCGATTTCGCCATCGTTGAACATCGCGATCTTTTTCCGGTTGGCCTTCTTGCTATGGCTTTCGTAAGTGCGCAACTCGAAGAGGCGCGGTTTGTTCCCCATGGCCGCAGTCGGCAATTCGAGCTTAGGAATGTTGTCGAAAGCCACCATCAAAGAACTTTCCACGCGCACATAAGGCGGATCAGTGGCTGGGGCGTTGATGAAATCGGCGGCCGCTTTTTGATACTCCGCATCAGCCCGCAAGCGCTCTGCGGCCAGCGTGAACGACTCAATCGATTTGTGCGGGATGAGAACATAAGTTGTCGGGCTGTCCGGACCAACCATCACGTTGAAAATCCCTACCGGCCCGAGCCCGGCGCGGTTCATCGCCGGCAAAGCCGCAACTCGAAAGTAGTCATCGAAGAGCTTTTGCTTCGATCCACGACGCAAATGGTAGAGCCGCAACTCGTAGAACTCGCGCGCGACCTTCTCGTTCCTTTCCGCGGCGGACGCGTCGGACAAGGAAGCAAGACCAGCCACGCTGGTGGCAGCCAGTGAAGAAGTGAGAAACTCGCGCCTTTTCATGTTAACATCGCCTTTATTCGTTATCGTTTGTCAGAGAGAGCGCAGACAGTTGAATGAGTAAAGGGTCCAGTGTCAACGCGAGAAAGGACCTTGTGAGTCATTATCATTTTGGCTCGTCCAGATTACCGACTCCTTGCCTGATCGTCAGTTTAAAACCGGCTAAAGGCGGAACTGCCTATTTGCCAAAACAAGAAGTGCTGGCATGGCACCTTCTACCTTGATTCGCTGGCAGCTTTGAAGATGCAAGTTCACTCGAATGAACTCCGTTAGCCGCCGCGATGCCATGAGCAAAACAGTCGATTCCGTTCACGGTCATAAATTGTCCCGTCGGCAATTCTTACGATCGTCGAGCGCAGCCGTCCTGACCGGTGCCGCAACAGCGCATACGTTCATTCCCGCCAATGTTCACGCTGCCGCATTTCCGTCCCGAGTATTTGAAAGCGGCTGTGGAAGCCGGCAAGCATGTCTTTGCTGAGAAGCCCGTGGCTGTCGATGCGCTCGCTCGCCGGGTTCGGGAATTCCTCGAAGTCGTTATTCAGGGATTGCAAAGTTAGTGATCAACCCTGAGAGGGCGGCTCGTGCCGCTGGCACCATGCACGTACGAGGATAGGACGGCGCATCTGGGACAACGGGTGAATTAACTTGTAACCATTGCGGAATCGGAGTTCGTTGATCGCCGCCTATATGAACGAGGATGAAGTTCTAGTCATCGGACATCGCAACCCGGACACTGACGCGATCTGCTCGGCGATCGGCTATGCCGAGTTTAAGCGGCGAACCGGGTTGCCCAATGCTATCGCCGCTCGGTGCGGCGATATCGTGGAACGAGTCGCGTTCGTTCTCGAAAGCTTTGGCGTCCCTCCTCCGCGTTTCGTCGCGGATGTCTCGCCCCGAATTCGCGATGTGATGCGGACGAACGTGGTCCATTTGCCGCCGGAAGCGACGCTTATGGAAGCGCTCGGCGTGATGGACGAGGGCAATATCCGTATGTTGCCGATTCTAAAGGATGATGGCATGTGCCTGGGCTTCGTCTCGGTGTTCAAGATGACCAAGTTCTTGTGCCCGACATCGACGCGGTTGTTTGATTCACGCCGGGTGCTGGCTTCGATGCGCAACCTCGCCAGGACTTTGGGAGCGCGAGCGGTGGTCACGACTGAATCCGATCAGGAAGAGGAACTCATTCTCATGATCGGAGCGATGAATGAGGAATCCTTCGCGAAGCGCCTGGCGAAATTCCCGCCGGAGAGGCTTCTCGTCATCGTGGGCGACCAGCGTGAAATTCAGCAACTGGCGATCCGCGGCAAAGTGCGCGTGCTCGTGGTGACGGGAGGACTCGAGGTGTCTGCGTCGATCAAAGAGGAAGCCCAACGCAACAAAGTAAATCTGCTGATCTCGCCGCAGGACACAGCGACCACAGCTTCGCTATGCCGCGCAGCCATAACGGTCCAGCATATGGTCCATGAGCAGTTCCTTTCTTTTCGCGAAGACGAATTATTATCCGAGGTCCAAAGCATGGCAACCTCGTCGCAATTCCAGGCGTTTCCGGTCCTCGATGCGCACAAGAAAACGGTTGGGATTCTCTCCAAGTCCGATTTCCTCAAGAAGGTGCGCCGCCAATTAATTCTGGTCGATCACAACGAATTGTCTCAAGCGGTGCAAGGTGCCGACCAAGTGGAAATCATCGAGATCATCGATCATCACCGGTTGGGGACCATGACCACTCGCCATCCGATTTTGTTCCGCAACGAACCGGTCGGCTCCACCAGCACGATCGTCGCCGACTGTTTCTTCCGCAATCAGGTTGAACTCCCCAAGCCAATTGCAGGCCTCTTGCTGGCAGGCTTGGTTTCCGACACTTTGAATCTGACGTCACCGACGGCAACGGAGCGGGACGCGCAGATTCTCGAAAAGCTGGAGCAAATTACCGGCATCAATGCGACGCAATTCACGCAGACATTATTTGCCTCGGGCTCTGTATTGGCGTCGCGACCGGTTGCTGATGCAATTGTTGTTGATTGCAAGGAGTTCCAGGAAAAGGGCCGTACTTTCAGCGCGGCCCAGATCGAGGAAGTTGGGTTTGATTCCTTCTGGAGGCGCGCGGATGAAGTCATGGCTGCACTTGAGAATTATCAGCGTCAGAAAGGTTATTATTTCTCTGCGCTGCTAATAACAGATGTGGTGAAGCAAAGCTCGCTGCTCGCCGTGACGGGAGCCTCGGCCCTGTTGAAGCAGATTGATTACCCCAATCTACAACCGGGAATTTATGAATTAACTGGCGTCGTCTCGCGCAAGAAGCAATTGCTCCCGTATCTAACGGATTGCCTGGAAAAAACCGGGGAGGGTTTAACGACGATCGAGCTCCTCACCATGATCTGACGGCGTTTGGAGATCCGAAGCATCCCTGTTCCAGAGGTCGCCGCCATTGAATTGATCTCCGATTTCGGAGAGCAAGCGGACAAACGAAGGATCGAGCCTCGCGCTGAGGAGCGCGGGCTGACGGCATCCTCAGGATTGAAGTGGCTACTTGAGCGAAACTTCCTTCGCCTTGCCGCCGATGCTGAAAAGGTGACCGACCGTGCGAATGTACATTCGACCTCCTGCCACTGCCGGGGTGGTGTGACAGGTTTCTCCCAATGGATTTCTGGCCAGTTCATGGAATTGACCTGATGCTGCGATCACGATGACGTCGCCGGTCGCGGAAACACAAAACAAACGGCCATCCACGCACACGGGAGAACCGAAGGTGTCTCCTCCGACGCGTTCCTGCCAGCGGATTTCGCCGCTGGGAGCATGCAAGCAGGTCGCCGTGAGGCTATCGTCCCACAAGAACAACAAGTCGCCATACGCCACACCTGTGGGCACATACGGAGCCGCGCGCCGCAACTCGTAGGCAAGCTGCGGGCGTTTTCCAGCGGCCACATCGCCTGGCCGAATTGCCACGAGGTAATCGGATTGACCTCCTCCCTGGCCGCAGGAGCCTATAATCAACCCCGACGCAACGATGGGAGAAGCAACCGACCGTTTGTCAAAAGCTTTGGCGTAGTCCCATTTCGAAGTGCCATTGTCGGGGTCGATAGCCGAGATCCCGTGCGCCTGGCTGCTAAAGATCAAAGCGGGCTGTTGCCCCTTCGGGTGATAAATAAAAGGCGTGGAATAGCAGGTGTTGGTGCTGCTCCGAGGCGTTTTCCAGCGAGTCTCACCGGTCTTCGAATCCAGCGCGATCAAGAAACTGTCACCGTCTTGTTCATTGGCTAAAATAACCTTGTCGTCAAAAACAATCGGTGAGGTGCCGCTCCCGTGCTGGCTTTTGAAGGTTCCCAAATTGCGTTCCCAAACGGTGTTCCCTTGATGATCGAGCGTCATCATTGTGTATCGGTCAGGATTCGACCAGCAAACATAAACACGGTTGGCGTCCACGGTGGGAGTCGAGGAAGCAAAGCTATTGAAGTTGTGTTTCTTAAATGGAGCGAATGGAAAATCCTTTCGCCAGAGAACCGCGCCATTGGCGGCGTTGACACAGAGAATCAAAATCCTGCTCGGATTTTCTTCCGTGCTGGTCAGAAAGATTTTTTCACCCCACAGCACCGGCGAGGCATGCCCCGTTCCGGGCAAAGCCACTTTCCAGTTGATGTCCTTTTCCGTCCACTTGGTTGGGATCGTCTTGGCGTCGCTTATTCCCGTGCCGTTCGGGCCGCGAAACCGGGTCCATTCCTGAGCGGAAGATTGGAGGGCGCTTGCCATTAATGCCACCAGGCAAAAAACGTGGTAACCGTTTGTATTCATTGGTTCAAGTTGCGTTGATGTGACTCGATTCGTGTGTGAAGCAGAAATTAAGCATTGAGCTAGACAAGGCCATGGAGGTTCCCATCCCTTTCAAGAAAGTGCGCCGGGGCATTGGCCAACTTTGGATCATAAGCGATTGGGATCAGTTCACGATCCTCGAAAAACAATAACGTGCGAAGCCTTCAAAACAAGCGTGAAGTTTTGGGGTGGTCTTGCTCTGCTCAGGCATCAACGAGCGATTGCTCTGAACCCAAACAACACCGCGGCATTTCCGCCAAGAACCTTTGCTTGATTGGCCTTCGAGAGGTGCGTGATGAACGAGCGGGTTCGCTCGATTGCGGCCCGATAGCTCTCACCGGTCGTTTCCGGACCGAACCCTCCGCCATAGATCAACCGCTCCGCTCCGAACGCATCCACCAACCGCCGGATCACCGGAGCGATATCTCGATGCGGATAAGCGGTAGGCGCGGGGATCGCGGATAGCTTCATGATCGTATTCTTGAAACGTGACCAACGTAAGACGACTTCATGTTCTTCGGGCGTTCCCGGGAATGGCCTGCCGAGGTGGTCGATGATGACGTTGGTTTCGGAGAATTCCTTTATCAACGGCTCGAAACCAGGAGCGAAACGGGGCTCGAAATGAAGTTGCACAGCCAGGTGGTGCTCCGTTGCCAGCTCCCAGAATTTGCGCAGTTCCGGTTTGCCAAATGGTGGTAATCGGTCAGGCGCGTACGCATGAACGCGCGCTGCGACAATTGGCAGGCGCTTGACCAGGTCAGGCATTTTCTCGAGTGATCCTGGGCGATCCGCAAAAAGCAAACATGTCCCTTTCAAACGCCCTTTTCCCACGTCGAGGCAATATTCCAAATAACGGTGGTCATCTTGATAAGGTTCCGGGTGCACGACTATTGCATAATCGATCTGGGCTTCGTCCATGCACTTGAGCAAATGTTGGGGAGTGGCTGGAGCCTCGGGTTGGTAAGGTCCCTTGGGATGATACGGGAAACGCGAATCGTTCTTTCCGGCAAAACAATGGAGATGCGTGTCCACCACGGGATGTGCGCTCGAAGGCTTTGCCGTTTCTGCCCCTCGGGAGAGGCGTGGAGCGGCAAAAGCTCCAGCCGCAGCGGAGAAAAGAAATTTGCGGCGATTGAGAGTTCGTCGTGTGGAGTCAGATTGTAGCCGGGTCATAGGCAGATACGTCACACCGATTTTCAAAGACAATCAAGCCTGGTTTTTTTACGCTGTGTTGTCACGTTCCCTAGTCGCGGTGGCACTGATCAACGACCTGACATGAATCCATTCGACATCATCGAAACGGAGCGGCTCCTGATCCGCCCGGTACGAAGCGATGATTTGCCAGAGGTTTACGCGCGGGCGAGTGATCCGGAGGTCCTGCGGTTCACTGGCGAGGTTCTAAGCTACAACGATACCCAACGTCTGCTCCAAAAGCTCATCGACGAGCAGTCGGCAAAAGCTCCTCTAGGCGGCCGGGCCGTCGTCCTCAAATCCAAGCAACTCAATATCGGTTATTGCGGATTTGACTACCTCCCGCATTCACCCGAGAAACCGATCGAAATCTTCTACGGGATCACGCGCCGATTCTGGGGTGCGGGTTTTGCCACTGAGGCCGCGACCGCGATGTTGCACCATGGCTTTGCCAAACTGGATCTCAAAGAAATCGTCGCTTCGATTCATCCCGCGAATTTACGATCTATGCGAGTGGCTGAAAAAATAGGGCTGGTTTATCGCACGAAGATTAATTGTCCCAAGCAGGGAATGGTCAACTTACTTGCCCTCAGTAAAGGCGACTATCTCCGCAGCCAAAGGTAGAGAGACAATCTAATCTCCTGAACGGTCGTCGTTTCCGGAGGAACTGCGCTCATTCGCGCAACGCTGACCCGCGCGAAGTGGAGCAACAATTTTCAAAGCCTCAACCTACCCGAAAGGAAATGCGTGTGATGAACTCGCGGCCGAAGCTGTGTTGCAATCGGTCCAAAACTTCTTTGCGTCGGTAACGGACGATTTCGCTCAACCAGACGCTATTATCGACGGTGACGAACAACGTTCCTTTGTTGAGGCCCGTAGGTTGTGCATGGGCCACGATATTGGGGTCCAACAGATGATTCCAGACTTTCAACACTTCGAGTTCGACACGGCGGCGGTCCAATCCGACGCTATTCAGCACGCTGGGCATCAAGCTCGCCAGAGACTTCGTGTTTGGGGTTCGAGTCTTCTCCAGCTTGGACAGGTCCATGCCTCGCCATTGGGCGAGGATAAGCCTCCGTGCGTCCTCGTAAGAGGGCTTGGCTTTAGGCTTCTGTTTTCGCGTGATGCTCATCCAGCACTAGGACACCGTGCGGCGGAAGATCGTAGTTCCCTGTCAGCGTACTGCCAGTCAAAAAATCGTGCATCGGCTTATAAAACTGAATCCGGACAGGCGAATGCTGGTGGTTGAGCAAGAAGTAGATTTGCGTGTCGTCTTTCTGCCTCATGCTGACTTCAACGGTATCGGGCACTTTCATCAGCGGGAAGATATTGCACATCTGCCGGAGCCAGACGATGAGGTCGTAATAGAAGAATTGATGGCTCATCGTTCCGACGTAAACGGCCTTGCCGAGCCCGAAGGTATTCATCGTCATGGCTGGACGCCCAGCGTAAAAATCTTTCGCGTAAGTCGCAAGGATCTGGCAATCCTTGGGCTCGATCAGATCGCACCAAAGCTTGGCTGGATGAAGATGACTCGTCGGAAAGGCTCCTTTGAAGATTAGATGATTTTCCTCGCCGGGTGCCAATGGATCAAACTCCATCACCTCCATGCCGAAGACATCCGTCAAGTTGTGAGGGTATCCTGTGTCAGGCGCGATCCCGTGTTCGTCCACGAGGCCGGTGTTGAAAGTCCCGACCAATGTTCCTCCATTCTGGACGTAAAGTTTCAGCAGGTCTGCTTCGCCTCCCGCCAACAGATGCAAAGACGGGGCAATGACCAGTTTGTATTTCGATAAGTCTTCCGTGGGGCGAGCGAAGTCCACCGGAATATTGCGATCATGCAAAGCATTATAAAACAGTTGGATGTGCTCGCGCTGGCTAAAACAGTTGCTCGGCTGCATCGGCTGTTGCAGCGTCCATTCATTCTCGTGACTATAGAGGATGCAGGTCTCGGCAACTGTGCGCGTATCCTTCAAGAACGGTGCCAGCAATTTCATCTCTTCGCCAATTTGACTGATCTCCTTATAAACCCTGCTATTACCGCGTCCGTCATGGCTCAAAACGCCACCGTAGAATTTTTCTGAACCGAAGCGCGGTTGTCGCCAGAAAAAGTAAAGCACCCCGGAAGCTCCGCGGGAAACCATCTGGTAGGTGAAGAGTCGAACCACTCCTGGCCGAATCAGCGAGTTGACATCTTGCCAGTTGACTTGCGCGGCTTTCTGTTCGATAGCCCAGAAGCCGCAAGTGCCATCCGGCGTTTTGATGCCAGTTTTTTTCAGCGAGCGCATGATATCGATCTCGCAGGCGTTCTCGGCTGATTTGGCCCGGACGGTTGCATTGCTGTCGATCGAAACGAAGTCGAGGACCTCAGCCATGTCGAAATGATCAAACTTCCGCGACGGTGCCCGAAGATTGGCGGTCACGGGAATGTTGGGCGCCAACTCGTGCAACAAATCAGCCTGCATCTTGATGAAGGCGACGCAGGTATCACTAGAGAAGCGTCGCCAATCCGTGACGATGGCCGGATTGTGGACTGTAGGAGCGGACATGGGAATGGGGACTTCGCTCCAGTCACTGACGACTTGCCCCCAGAATCGGGTTCCAAGCAAATCGTTGAGACGCTCGATGGTGTCGTATTTAGCTTTCAACCATGCGATCCAATCGCGCCGAGCTTCCTCGTTGAAGGAGCTTTCCGTTTCGTGCCCTCCGATACCGTTGTCAATCTGCCATGCGATTAACTGGGGATGATTGCCTAACGCGGAGGCCATGGCGCCGACAATGCGTTTGCTGAAATCCCAATAAACGTTGCTGTTCAGGCAATACGCTCGCCGGGTGCCCTCGTGCTTTTGGAGACCGCGCTCATCAATAGGCAATATCTCCGGGTGTTTCTTGGCCAGCCAAATGGGAGGGGCGGCAGTCGGAGTGCCGAGTACGACTTTGATTCCAACCTTGCCAACGACATCCATGGCGCGTCTTAGCCATTCAAACTGATATTGGCCTTCTTTCGGTTCGCACAGACCCCAGGAAAATTCGCCCATTCGAACAACATTGATTCCTGCGTCGAACATCAGCTCGGCATCACGCTCCCAGCGAGATTCGGGCTGCTCTGGCGTTCCCGCGTAGGGATAGACCCAATGTTCAGGATAATAATCAGCTCCGAAATACATATGGTTTGTTAGACGGGTTTCGATGCAATCTAGATCGTGGCTCGGAATTCGCAATTCCAAACTCAAAGAATTCCGACCCGCCAGCGTTGGCGTTGATCTTGCCCGAAAAGTTCGTTGTACGGAACGTGGCTGGTGAAGCATAAACCGACGATGATCCGAGCTTCGCCAGGCAGAAAACTAAGCCTAATACCGCCCAAATGGATTATCTCGTTCGAAACTTATTAACGAGCTAGGTGTAATCTATATCCGGCGAGGGCCCGAAAACCGTCGTGTCGCCCTCGACGATGTTTTCGGTTGCCCACGCCGCTAATCTGTATGAATTTGAATAGAGATTTATCTTTGAACTTTAAATCCATGAAATGCTTTATCCTGTTACCCGTCGCTTGCGCACTCCTTGCGGGTGGTTGCGACGGAACTCCACGCGCGTCAGTGAGTCAGAACAATCCGGAGATCGAGCGGCTTCGAGAAGAAAACGAGAACCTGGAGAAGCTTCGCGCCGACAACGGAGAGTCTCAGCGCCTCCGGAAAGAAAACCAGGACATTCATAAACTCCGAGGTCAGTATCAGGAATTAGCACAGGTCCGCAAGGAACACGACGACTTGCAAAAACAGATGGCAAAGCTCGGAATGCCTAGCGCACGGACTCTGACCGCAACCGCGCAGGCTGTATCGACTACAAAGTCGGACCAGCAAGTAGCAAGCTTATCCGAGCAACCTCCGTCAGGCGCAGAAGCCAGTCAGCCCGTGATCAATGAAAAGGATCTACCCCAAGAGGGCGATGAGGTGTACGTTGAACCGAAGTTTCTAGCAGTATTGCTTCCCGATATCGATTGGACAAAGTTGGACCGGACAGAGCCCATCGCCATCCAAGGCTTGCTAGGACAGCAGGGCATTGTTCTAACAAACTATCAGGAATTGATTAGCCGAGGCATCACGAATTACGTGGTCCGCCGGGCTTCTAAGCCAACGACACAGGAACAGAAAACCCAATAAATCTGGACGTAGCCTTTCGCGCTAGCAAGCCAGGCGGATCACAACTTGCCAACCGGCTACCTTTTGGCGTATCTGAAATTCAGTTCGCTGATCGGTCTAAAACCGTAAACGGTAGAATTTTCGCTGGCCGCTGGCAGTGGCTGTGTAAGGGCTGTTCGCACCTTTGACAGGCGTCCATGGACCAACGAGTTCGGTCGCCTCTTCCAGCGTCGGGCCTCCAACGCCAGCGCCCCATTCGATCACAATGTCGGCGCCTTGCCGCCGAACACCCGTGAAACGTGGGGCCGGTTCGGCATGAGTGAAGTATTTCGTCGTGAGGTAACTGACCACTTTGTTTCGGTCGGCTTCACTCAGGGCTGTGTTGTAAATCACAATCTCGGCAATATCGCCTTTCATCTTCGTGAACAAATCTCCTCGCGTGCCAATGCGCAGCGGATCACCAAGATCAACAGGGACAGCAACGATTTCCCCGGTGCCGATCGATTGGCCGTTCAGATAATGCGTCAAAGTCGTGCCGGCCATATCGAAACCGGCGACGACATAAGCGCCCGCCGGGATTGGCTCCGAGGCATCCACGTTCCCAATACCTGCCGGGCCTCCTCGAAAGACTCTAGGGATGCCAGAGTTGGGCAGGACATAGTAATCGGTTGGCCGAGGCAGGTTGCTGGAAGTCTTGGCCCAGACCGCGCGGAACGTGGCGAAGTCGTCGAATCTAACGACGAAGAACGACGTGATATCTCCTGTGATAGCGAGACTCGAAGAATGAGCTACTTGCAGGTAATCGTTAGAGCCATCAAAGCGGAGCGCAGGCATTTGGTTGGTTGCGTTGGCGATGAACTGGGGAGCAGCGGTCGCGTCCGGTTGAAACGCATTGTTGAAGTTGCCCGAGTAATCAGCCCAGCCCGTTACCGCCCCAGAGGCATTCGCCGTAACTCCGGCGTCTGCCTTCAGCCATAGCTTCAATGCGCCGGCCGCAGGGAGAGGAGAAGGAGCGCTCGCGCTGGCGGTGATGGCGATTGATGATGAAACCGTGGTGCGGCCGAGATTGTCCGTGGCGACCGCCGTCAGCGTGACACTGCCGGCTGTCACAAGCTTCAGAGTGGCTTTATACGGAACGGCGGTCGAACTGCTGATCAATCCACCGTTCGCGAAGAACTCCACTTTCACGATGCTTCCATCAGCATCTGCTGCCGTTGCTGTGAGGGCGATATCGGCGGGGATGGTGAATGCCGCGCCATTCGTTACGCCAGCCAGACTGATGGTCGGAGGCAGGTTCGCCGATTGAACAACAGGAATTCCGTATTTGCCAGCCAGGTATGTTGACAGTGCAGCCTGATCGTTGCCGGAAATTCCCCTGCTATAAATCAACAGCTCTGCAATATCGCCTTTCATCTTGGTGAACAGATCGTCGCGCGAACCGATCTTCAGGGCGATGCCTGAGTCAGTGGGAGTGACAGTCATCGAACCTGAACCGGAGGGTTGGCCGTTCAGAAAATGCGACATAACATTGCCCGTCTGGCTGAACCCAAGAAGGACGTAGGCACCAGCGGAGACTCCCGCCGCGCCGTCCACGAAGGCGTTAACATTGCCGTCGTCGCTGCCTCGATAGACTCGTGGAATTCCGCTATTGGGCAAAAGGTAATAGTCTGTTGGCCGCGGCACATTCGCGGATGTCTTTCCCCAGATAGCGCGGAAAGTGGCGAAGTCATCAAACTTCACGACGAAGAAAGAAGCGATGTCGCCGGTAATTTCCAAGCTCGGCGCGCTCGCTACATCAAGATAATCATCGGCACCGTCGAACCGTATCGCCGCCTTCCCATTGACGGCGTTATCGATGAGGGTTGGGGCCAAGGTTGGATCAGCCTGAGCCGCGTGATTATTTTTCCCGGACTGGTCTGCCCACGCTGTCACCGCGCCGGTGGTATCCTTGGTGACGCCTGCATCGGCTTTCAACCAAAGTTGAAGGCCGTTGGTCACGCTTAAGCTCGCAGGCGCGCCGCCCGTCAACGTGACCCTAATTGGACTCGATTTGGTAGAACCGTCTTTGTTATCCGTCGCGGTGGCGGTCAAAGTCACCGTCCCGGCAGTTTGAAGCGTGACCGGGAGCCTGAACGGACTGGCTGTGGCTGTCCCGATTAATGATCCATTCGCAAAGAACTCCACTTTGACAATTGCACCGTCGCTGTCGGCCGCGTTCGCGGTGATAGTAACGTTCGCTGGTGCCGCCAATGTGGCATTGTTGGCGGGAGCAGTAAGGCTGATGGTGGGCGGCAGGTTCTTGATCCCATATTTGGTTTGCAGATAGTTCACCACCCCGCTGCGATCAGTGTCCGAGAGCGCGCTATCGAAGATGAGTAGCTCCGCGATATCGCCTTTCATTTTGGTGAAGAGATCATCGCGCGACCCGATCTTCAAAGGTGTGCCGCCATCGACCAGAGTGGCATTGATCTGCCCAGTGCCAACGGGTTGGCCGTTGAGGTAGTGCGTCAAAGTCGTCCCCGCCATTTCGAATCCGAGAACAATGTAAGTCGCCGCCCGCACCGTGGTGTTTGCATCGACACTGCCGATGTCCGAAACCACGCCGCTGCCACGATAGAGACGCGGCACCGCCTGCGGTGTGACGTAATAGTCGGTGGCGGCCGGAATATTGACCAGGGTTTTGCCCCAGACCGCCCGGAACGTTGCAAAATCATCAAAGCTCACAACGAAGTAAGACGAAATATCCCCGACGATTTCGATGCTCGGTGCGCTTGCAACATCCAAATAATCATTGTCGCCATCGAATCGCACGACTGGCTTGCCATTGAGAGCGCCGGGCACGAGCTTTGGCGCGGCGGCCTCATCGGGCTGCATCGCATTATTCGCTTTGCCAGATTGGTCCGCCCAGGCCGTCACAGCGCCCGAAGCGTTTGCGGTCACGCCACCGTCTGCTTTGAGCCAGAGCTGAAGACGGTTTGTGACCGTGAGATTTTGGGCATTGAGGGAAAGACTCAGCAGCGCCATCGCGACTGCCAGGAACGCCGGTTTGAAATTTGAAGTCCTCACAATCCGCCCTGATACGAGAGAGTCGCTGCAATTAGTCTTCATGATCATAGTTTAATGTTTGAGATGGTCATCATCCCCGCCAAAGTGAATTCGGAGTCTGCGCAAGCCGCGCAGAAAGTGCAACATGGATTCGAGTTTCGAAGCATTCCGATATTCATTCTCCGCAGCCCTTCGATTGTATTCATGGAAGTTTTTTCGATGGGATAAATTCTTGCATCAGCAGTTCAGGAAGATAGCCTGCCCTCAAGTTCACCATGTCATCGTCCGCACTGAGATTGATTATTCTGCTATGAAACGAATTCCTCATATCACCCGGCGTCAGTTCCTAAAAGGCATGTCTGCTGTAGCGGTCGGCATGCCGACCATTGTGCCTCGCGCCGTTTTTGGCGCCGAGAGCAAGGCCGCGCCTAGCGAGCGGACCGTTGTTGGCTTTATCGGCTGCGGCAAGATGGCCAATGATTTTCACCTGAGCACGCTGCTGAAGTTCGGCGACGTCCAGGCAGTGGCTGTTTGCGAGGTGGATCAGAACCGCCGCGCTCACGCCAAGAAACGAGTCGAGACTGCTTATTCCAAAGACGCGGCTTGGAAGGGCTGCGCCGAATATACGGACTTCCGCGAGCTGCTCGCCCGCAAAGACGTCGATGCCGTCGTGATCGCAACGCCGGACCACTGGCACGCCATTCCCCTCATCGAGGCTTGCAAGGCTGGCAAAGATATTTACTGCGAGAAACCATTGACGCACACGATTGCTGAGGCGAAACGCTGCATCGATGCAGTGCGCCAACATGGCCGCGTCCTGCAAACCGGCAGTCAACAACGCTCGAATGTCTTTGGCCAGTTTCGCAAAGCTGTCGAGATCATCCGCAGCGGACGCCTCGGCAAAATCCAGACCGTCACAGTGGGCGTCGGCGGACCCAGCAAATGGTGCGATCTCCCTGCGGAACAGATGGAGCCGGGCCTCGACTGGGACATGTGGCTTGGAGCAGCTCCGACGCGGCTTTACAACTCCGCGCTGAGCCCGCGAGGCGTTCATAATCATTTCCCGGCGTGGCGCAGTTACCGCGAATACTCCGGTGGCGGACACACCGACATGGGCGCTCATCATTATGATATCGCTCAATGGGCCCTTGGTATGGATGAGTCGGGGCCGGTCGAGATCATTCCGCCCGCAGACCCCAAGGCGACCAGCGGCGTCAAATACGTTTATGCCAACGGCGTGGTGATGACTCACGGCGGTCCAAGCGGCTGCGTCTTCACCGGCACCGCGGGCAAACTCCGTATCGATCGCGGCGTTCTCACGAGCGAACCCGACAGCATCGTCAAGGAGCCCTTGGGCGAGAAAGACGTTCACTTGTACGAATCGCCAGGGCATCATCGCGATTGGTTGAACTGCATCCGGTCCCGCAAACGCCCGGTCGCCGACGTGGAGATCGGCGCACGCACTGTGACCGTAGTTCATCTGGGCAATCTGGCCTATTGGAACCATCGCAAACTCCGCTGGGACCCGAAGAGTTGGAAATTCATAGGCGACGATGAGGCCAATCAATGGCTCGACCGAGAACGTCGTGATCCGTGGAAGCTTCCCGCCGCGTAATCGGCCCAAAGCTAATGCCTCTCGGAAACCGACCAGCAGCGGCACAGGTGTTGTCCTGAAGGGACATCACGAGAATAGTCCGGCGTTTGAACGCCGGGGTTGACTCGGTATCGCACAAGTCCCGAATGCTTCGCGGGCAGGAAGAAGCCGATGCCAATGAACATAACGAGGAGAGCGAGCAAGCCAATCAGCAGTTTCTTCCACGGTTTCATCGAGCTGGCGGGATGATCCGGAACGCGGTTCAACTTGCTCAAACCGCCCGAATCATTGATAGGAATTTGGTTTCTGATCGTCCCTCGACGATAGATCTTGGAGATGGATTGGAGCAATAAAGAACGCTGGGAAAACGATGAGAAACGGAGATGGACGCCTTGGTGACCCCTCGGTGGGCCGCCGACGGCTCACCGAGGGGCTGGATACTCCCATGATCCTCTTCAGAAAGTAGATTCAGAGCGGAATTCTCACCTTTTGCCGAGTTTGCAGACAATGGGGAGCGTTCAGAGCTGGCCGCAACGTTTCGCCGGGCACCCCGATTCTCATCTCCTTTTCACTGTTTCAGCCTGGGTCCTCCCCTGGACCTGCGGCGGGACTCGATCGGATTCCTCGTTCCATAAGCCACAGTGTTTCAGAATCCTTTCCACAACCGCCCTCTGCCTTCCTTCGATGAAAGCGCCGATCTTCATCTCTGCCCCGCACTTGGGACAGCACAAGGGATCCACTTCATAATCTTGAAGTAATGCGAAATGTCGTGGTAAGGTGATCGATATGGCTAGCTCAACCATCACCAAGAAAGGTCAAACAACCGTCCCGTTGCAGGTCCGGGAATCGCTAAAGGTTCAACCAAGACAGCGGCTCGAATGGACCGTTCGCGGGGATGGGACGGCGGTGGTGCGCGCCGCGCCA
>CAMAWP010000119.1 GCA_945861765.1 Akkermansia muciniphila
CCTGCTCCTAATCGTAATCCTAATCCTAGCCAAACAGATTTGAAATTTGAACCACAGAGACACGGAGACACAGAGGGGGAAAAGAGAGGGGGAAAAGTTTGGTTTCATTGTTTGTTCTTCTCTGTGCCTCTGTGCCTCTGTGGTTCAAAATCTGAGAGATAATTCATCGAGATTTAGGATTTAAGAATCTAACACTACAGCGACACTTTCGAGGCCCGGAGCGCGGCATTCATGCTGCTGCAACGACCCACTGTGAATTTGAGCGCCTTTCAATCCCGAGGCGCCGTCAAGTCCGCACGCTGAGGCAGCGTAAACGCCGCGCTCCGGTCGAAAACGGCAAATGTCGCTGTAGTGCTAATCGTAATCCACCCCTCCGTTTCAAGGTCAACACCCGAGGATTACGAGTAAGATTACGATTACGATTACGAAAAATGGAGGCATTGGGGTTGCGCGCCCAGATCACGATCTCAACCGATTTTACTGAGGTCTGAGCCTGAAAAAGGCGGTGTTCCCAAGCGAGTCGACATCGATCGTCAGCCGCGCATTGCCGCGCGCATCGAAGGCCCAGTTTGTTCCGGGAACCCATCGGAAAAGGTCATCGGAACGTTCCATCACAAACGTCGAAAAAGGGGAACCTTCGGCAATCACGCTGAGCAGATCGCGCGGTTGAATTACAATTTTCACAAGCCTCGGAGGCGCTCTCCTGAACACGGCCTGCACCGCTTCAGGGCCTTGAACCATCAAGCTCGTAACCGCGTTGGTCCCAAGGGCAGCACTGCCTTGCCAGCCCGCGAACACCCAGCCAAGCGAGGGCATTGCCTCCAATCGTACCGGAACTCCCTGAAAATAAACTCCGCGCCACGGATAAGGTTGACCCGCTTTCACACCGGGCGTTTGGGCCTCAATGGAAACCGAGTTCACACGGACCATGCCGCCTGCGGGAGGCGAGGCGTCGACAGTGATGAAACCGTAGCCACCGAGCTTGAACTGCGCCACCGCGTGCTGTCTCACATAGATCGGCCGCTGCGTTGCAAACAGCCGCATGCTCCGGAGATTGTTCGTCCAGCCGCTCGGGGAATCTCCCATCGTTCGCCACCGCTGGATATGTTCAGGGATCGAGAACGATAAGGTTTCGGCCATCGCATCCAGCACTTTGAGAGCGCGCTCCTCCCGGAAGGAAGTGTTCAAAAAGTCCGCGAGCACACTCAGAAACATGTCCCGCACCCCAGGGCTTTTCAGAAGCTGGCACAAAAGCACCGTGGACCACGGAGCATCCAAAGGAGGACGTCCTTTCGGATTCGTGGCGGCGGCAAGGGTGTTGTCGCCAAAACCGCCGCTCCACGGGTGCGCGTAACTCAAATCGACATCGAATAGCAGCCACCGCCAGCGACCGTCGTGCCCGGGAGGAGCACCGGGATCGAATCCGGCCGTTCTCTTGCGCCAGAATCGAACGTTGTTGTGAGGCCAATCCGCGTTGGCAAAGTAGATTTCAGCGGCGCAATAGCGGAGGAAGTTTTCCACATCCATTCGGTGGCGCACATAATCGTAGTTAATGGACAGAGATAAATCGTTGGTGGCAGCGAACTCCCTCATCGAAACAAACGCCCGTTCATCGCCAGCACGTCCTTCCAACAAAGAGCCGGCCCCTTCGCACATCACCACATCCCGGCGATCCAGACCGTAATGGGCACCGAGGTAGTCCGCGTTCTGCTGCTCGCGCACGTTGTGAATGCCCCAATATTCACCATCCAAAAACACGACGGCCGGCTGGTTAGCCAGGATGTCAATCCCAATACCGGAAGCCAATGTGTGGCAAAACCCATCTCGCAGCATGGTATAACTCCAGTCGTTTCCGGAATTCGAGAGCCGGAGCCGATTGAACCGAGTCAGAGGATCGCCCGTGCCACGCGCCCGCAACTCGGCGAAGATCTCCCCAGAAAAATCCGATCCTAGGGCGTGCACTCCAAGCGATTTCTGTCTGAATGACCGAGAGGAGTGTCCTTGAATTTCGATATCCACTGCCGCCTGAAAAACGGGCGACCCGTTCGGAGCGAACCACTCAATATGGGCAGCGCGTTTCCAAGCGGCGCCCCGGCCTTGATAGTTCGCCGGAGTATGGCCGGTCAGCGGCTCCGCCGGGTGCGATTTGCGGTAGTCGTCGAATGTCCTTCCGAGCACATAGATGCCCTTTTCATAGTCAAAGAGACCGTGAGTATCCGTGGCGATGGAGATGACAGGGATCTTGTATCGCTCAGGGGATTTCGGACCCGTAAAATAGGTTTGTGTCATCGTGGCACTGGGCATGGCACCTTCGCGGAAAGCGCGCGCGCGCAACACCCACGCCTTGGCAACCAAACCCTGCGGTGGAAACCAACCGTCGGTGTGTTGGTTGACGGTGGCCGTGCCGGGTATCATCGACAGAACGTTTGGCGCACCGTTCGGATCGCTTATCGCCAGCGGAGCTCTGTAAACAGACGATGCGGGAGTGGGTTCAGAACCGTCCCACGTGTAGTGAATCGAGGCCCCCAGCTCAGGGGTGCTCAGTCCGGCTTGAATGTTTCCTGGGTAAAACCCACCCGGCAACGCCGCCGTCGGTGAGCTCAGCAGACTCGCAAATCCGTTGTTCCCGTTGGCGGACCGGGGTGTTGGGATTTCAAAGAAAACCCATTCACTCGAGAGATCCTTCCGACGCCCCCAAGACACATCGCCGATAAGAGCCGGCACGCGTTGCGCATCCAAGCGCGATCCCAGAGCTGAGGTTAAAACAACGGTCTCACCGCTGGCGCGCAGCGAAAAGTTCGAATGCATTGCGGCGGCGGTGCGGGTCCGATTTTTTCCTGAGCAAAAGACCAGAAGATAACCGTCCGGATTGATAAGAATCCGTGGGAACCGCCACTTGAAAGGCCGATCGGAATCGTCACTCAACCCGACCCCGAGGAGATCCACGGCGTTGGGGCTCGTGTTGTGGAGCTCCACCCAATCCGGTTTGTCCCCATCTTCGTCCTCAAGGCCTCGTGTGTTGGAGGCAAGGATCTCGTTCAGGACGACGCCTTTGGGATTGCCTGAAGCCAGAGCGGTGGGGCTGAACCACTGCTGGCCCGCTGCCTGTGCGAGAATCGTCGTCGGTCCGACCAGAAACAGGCACCACATGATTTGGATGATCGGCCGCATTCAACTAACTGGCGCTCTTCCATGTCTGATTGTCAAACTGCAACGGGCGCGACGCGGAATGTCCCAGCGTTGCTCCAACTCGGTGCCGATTTTTTGAGCCCCATCATCCCCATGCCAAACACCTTCTGTGCAGGGCTGATTCATGACAGCTTCGGGGCGGGGACGGCTCGTCCCCGGTTGTGCGCCTACTGGGGCGATAATCCGGACCTCAGTAAAACCGGTTGAAATCGTGATCTGGGCGCGCAACCCCAATTCCTCCATTTTTCGTAATCGTAATCGTAATCGTAATCCTATCCCGGGTTTCCCTCGTGCAACCGGTGATCGGAGTTGGCCCTTATCAAGGCGACCCGCATCGAAACGACGCTCCAGAGGCGGTCTTTTCCTGACAGAACCTCCTCCCCAGAACAGCGGCCTTTGGCCACGAGCACATCCAGGGCAAAAGGCGCTTTCAAAGCCTCAAGAAAGCGGGTCATTCCAGTCAAAACAGCGAAGAACCACGCAGTTCAGTCTGAGAACGCCGCCCGAGCTTGAGATGTGATGGCCAACACGGCCGGGTGCGTAAGCTTGCGTTCGGCGCTGATGGCGTAGAATTGCTGGCGGCAATCCTCGGTGCGCCCGATAATTTGAAAGCCGTAACGCGCGACCGCTTCTTTAACCACCAGGGTCGGCATGGCGTAGAAGCCCAGGCCGTCCATCGCGGCCACTTTCATCAGGGCCGCGTCGTCGAACTCCGCTACCACGTGCGGGCGAATAGCTTCGGCTTGAAACCATTTCTCCAGCGATTGGCGGAGCGCGGTGTTGCTCGCGGGCAGCAGAACGGGCGCTTCGTTCAGTGACTTTGGGAATTTGCGCTTGAGGGTGGCGGCCAGTTTTGGCTCGGCGCAGAAGGTCACGCCACATTCGCCGAGCAGAAGGTTGAAGACTTTAATGGGGAGCGAACTGGGCGCAGGTTCGTCCGCCAGCACAATGTCCAGCCGATGGGCGGCCAGTTGGCCGAGCAGGTCGGCGGCTTTGCCTTCACGGCAGACGGCCTGGACGGGCTGCTCCAGTTTGAAGATGGGCTTGATGATTTCGTAACTCACCAGTTTAGGCATGGAGTCGGTGATGCCGATGTGGACGCGCAATGGACGCGCGCTGGGTCGTTGCCGGGCGGCATCAAGTAACTCTTGCCCCAGCGAAAAAATCTCCTCGGCGTAACTCAACACCCTGTGGCCGGCCTCGGTCAGCGCCAGGGCACGTCCGCCGCGGCGGAAGAGTTTTTCCCCCAGCACGCCTTCCAGCGCTGCAATCTGCGCGCTGATGGTGGGCTGGGAGACGTGCAGTTTGTCCGCCGCCTTGCGCAAGCCGCCCTCTTTGGCGACCACCCAGAAATAACGCAGGTGATGGTAGTTCAAGAATTCCACGCAGTCAGAGTATTCGCTTTAACCTAAGAGTCCATTCCAAAAGTCGTAATAGGTTAAGTGAGACGCGACGCTATTCTGTCGGAATGAAAACTCGAATCACCTTGACAGATTTTAGTGCCTTGTCGTTTGACTCGAGCAACGGCACGGACGGAACCGTGCGGGCCAACCTCAACACGCCACCGCGGCTGACGCCCGAGAGCGTCGGGGACTTCACTGTCGAACATGACAGTTCGGCGGACGTGGGTTCGCCGCAGGATGAACGCTTGGCCACGAAAGGGAACTGCCTGGGGTGGAATGTGGCCGCGCCGAAGCGGGTCATGCGGGGCCGCTGGCTCTGGATGGCACCGGCGCAGCCGAGTCCCGGCTCGGAATGAACTGAATGGAATCCAACTTATGAAACACAAAGTGCTCCTGCTGGACGACAACAACGAGTCGATCCTCCCTTCGTTAGGCAACTCATTCTCAGCGGAAACGTATGAGGTCGTTCTGGGCGAAAATGCCCAGAAGGCCATCGAAAAATCTGACGCGGGCGAAATCGACATGCTCGTGATGAATCTCAATTCACCGACGGATGAGGGCTGGGAGGCGATTGATGAAATCACTGAGGAGAATCCGTTCCTGCCCATCATCGTGATTACCAGGCAACCCGAACTCCGGAACCTGGCTGAAGCCGCCGGAGCCTGTGCGTTCGTGGAGATGCCAGTCGATGTGCCCACGCTGCTCCAAACGATACGCGAGTTGCTGGCGGAACCCGCCCAGAGGCGCATGGAGCGAGTCTGCAATCGCCCCACCGATTTTCGTCAAGTGCCACCAGCCGACGGCAGTTTTCGCGATCAATTGGACAGGCGGTACACGACTTCTTACCGCTTCAACACTCCCGCATCTCGTTGGGGGCTAAACGAATGAATCGAAGCGAAGTCGCTTCACTAAGAAAGAACCAAATATGCCATTTAATCAACAACCACTCGACCAACAGTTGGTCGAGCAATTCGAGCGCGTCAGCAAGACGCTCTCCCAACTCCTGCCCAAACTCCTGCCCATCGCGGCGGGCCTCATCGTGGTGCTCTGGCTGGGTTCCGGCGTTTACTCCGTCAATCCAGGGCACGTCGGCGTGGTGCGCACCTTCGGCAAGGAAACCGCCCGCTCCCAGCCGGGGCTGAACTACCGTTTTCCCTTGCCGTTCCAGCGGGTTGACGTGGTGAGCGTGGACCAAATCCGCCGCATCGAGGTGGGCTTTCGTGGCGGGCAACGCGTGCATGAAGAAGCGCTGATGCTCACCGGCGACGAAAACATCGTCGAGGCCCAGATCGTGGTCCAATACCGCGTGGCCGACCCCTCCAAATTCCTCTTCCGCTTGCGCGAACCGGAAGTCGCCCTCGGCGCGGCGACGGAAGTGGCGCTGCGCAGCACCGTCGGCAGCATGACCATTGACCAGGTCATGATTGAAGAGCGCGCCAAGGTGCAGGATGACGCCCGCGTTTTCATCCAGCGGCTGATGGACACTTACGAGTCCGGCCTGATCATCACGGAGGTCAAGTTGCAGGCCGCCGACCCGCCCGATGCCGTCCGTGACGCCTTCCACGACGTGGTGCGCGCCCGCGAGGACAAGGAAAAGCTCATCAACCAGGCCAAGGGCTATCAGGCGGACATCCTGCCCAAGGCCCGCGGCGAAGCGCAAAAAATTCTGCGCGAAGCCGAGGGCTACAAGGAAGAGCGCGTCCTGCTCGCGCAAGGCGAGGCCTCCCGCTTTCTCAGCGTGCTGGCCGAATACGAGAAGTCCAGGGAAGTGACCCGCGACCGGCTTTACCTGGAAACGATGGAAAAGATTCTGCCGGACACCGACAAAGTAATTTTGGACGGCGACCTCGGCCAGCGGTTGTTGCCGTTGATGCCACTCGGCACTTCGCCGCTGCTGCCCGCGAGTCTCCTCCCGGCCAGCGAACCAGTGAAAGGAAGATAATTATATGCGCACGAAAATATTTCTGCTCGGTGGTTTGATCATCCTCATCGTCGCGTCCGTGGTGTTGAAGCAAGTCTTCATCATCGTGGACGAGCGCGAGCAAGTCATCGTCACCCAGTTCGGTGAATACATTCGCACCATTACAAATTCCGGCTATGCCTTCAAGTCGCCGTTTCTCCACAGCGCCATCCGCTTCGACCGCCGCATCCTGGTCAGCGACGCCCCGCAGGCCGAATACTTGAGCCAGGACAAGAAGCGCCTCGTGGCCGACCCCGTCACCCGCTGGCGCATCGTCGACCCGCTCAAGTTCTTCAAGACTGTGCGCGATGAATCCGGTGCCCGCGCCCGGCTGGATGACCTGGTGTTTTCCGAACTTCGCAGCGAAGTGGCCAGTCACACCTTCGCCACCGTCATCGGCACCAAACGCGAGGCCATCATGGACAACGTGGCCAAGATCGTGCGGACGAAAGCTAGCGAATTTGGCATCGAGGTGGTGGACGTGCGCATCAAGCGCGCCGACCTGCCGAAAGAGGTGCAATTGAGTGTCTTTCAACGCATGCAGGCCGAGCGCGAACGCGAGGCCAAGCGCTACCGCAGCGAGGGCGAGGAGGAAGCCAACAAACTCCGCAGCCAGACCGACAAGGAACGCACCATCGTCCTGGCTGACGCGGAACAAAACGCCCAGAAACTGCGCGGCGAAGGCGACGCAACCGCCTCGCGCATCTACGCAGAGGCTTACGGCAAAGACCCGGAGTTCTACCGCTTCGTGCGCAGCCTCCAGAGCTACGAGTTGTTCCTCGGCAAACGCAGCACGCTGCTGCTCTCGGCGGACTCGCCCCTGTTCCGCTATCTGGGCGGGCCGCGTCTCGAGGGCGACAAGACAGCGCCAGGTGCCACGCCGGTTTCCAAGAGGTGACACCAACCGGACCGCGTGAATGAAATGAAACGAACTTTTTCCACCATGAACACGAAAACGGCAGGCTACCTGATGTTTTACGGGGCGTTCCTCATCCTTATGGGGCTGGTCGGCTACTTGTCGAACCCGGAGAAAGCGAAGACCGCGCTGATGTCAGGCGGCACCTTCGGCGCGCTTTCGATTTTGTGGGGCGTGCTGGGAGCGCGCGGCGTCCGGTGGAGCCGACCGGCGGCCATCGTGACCACCGGTCTGCTGGCCCTGGTCTTTGCGTGGCGGGCGAGCATGGGCTGGCTGGCAGTGCTCGATGGCAAATCGGAAAAACTGTTTGCGTCGGTTTTGATTACGGCCATGCTGGCGGGTTCCGCGCTGATGCTGCCGTGTTTGTTGAAAGCTCGAAAGCCCGCCGGCACTCCCTCTTGATTCATGCGCGACAAACTCCAACTCCAACGCTTCGAGCTGAAATACATCATCGAGGAACCCGTCGCCCGGGCGGTCCGAGATTACGTCAGCACACAGCTCGAACTGGATGAATTCAGCGTGGGCAAGCCGAATTATTCCTATCCCGTACACAGCCTGTACCTGGATTCCGATGACCTGCATCTCTGCCAGAGCACCATCAATAGCGAGAAGAACCGCTACAAGCTGCGCCTGCGCTTCTACAACGACCAGCCGGACACACCGGTCTTCTTCGAAATCAAACGCCGCGTGGATAGCGCCATTCTCAAACAGCGCGGCGGCGTCAACCGCCAGGCGGTGGACTGGCTCCTGGCCGGGCACATGCCCGAACCGGCGCACCTGGAGTCGAAGGAGCCGAAGCATTTCTTCGCCCTGCAACGCTTCTGCGAATTGATGAAACGCCTGGAGGCCAGACCCAAGGTGCATGTGTCCTACTTGCGCGAAGCCTGGCTGCCGCACGATGGCAACTCCGTGCGCGTGACGATGGACCGCTAGGTGCGCGACGACCCGGAGCCGACCGCGCGGCTCTCCACGCAGATGAAGAATCCCGTAACGGTCTTCGGCGACAGCGTCATTCTGGAAATCAAGTTCACGGGGCGCTTTCCGGAGTGGCTGGGTGACATGGTGCGCGCGTTCAATCTGCGACCCTGTTCGGCGGCCAAATACGTGGATGGCATCTGCCGGATGAGCGACGTGTGGGGCGGCGGTTTTTCGTCGGAATTCGTTTCCAAACTGCTGCTCGCCAAGGCGGCTGTGCCGAAAGCCAACGGCGAGCGATTCGCTGCCCTCAGCAGCCCGGCGCGGACGTTTGAACCCGGCGCGTTCGCGCGCCTCCAACCTGCAACATGACGACCCTGAACCAAATCAAGCGCGTGGTGATTGCCGTCGTGGGCGGCACGGTGCTGGCCTTGGGGATTGCGTTGATCGTTCTGCCCGGCCCGGCCTTCCTCGTGATACCCGCCGGGCTGGCGATTCTGGCGATTGAATTTGCCTGGGCCAGGCGCTGGCTGCGTTCCGCGCGCGCGATTTTGCCGCGACGTTCCAAAGACGATTCTGCACCGCGGAAGAAGTTAACCATGCAATCGGTTCGGCGGGGCGCGGGCTTCCTGTTTCGGCAGGTGCGCCGAACTCTGCTGCTGAAAAGAAAGAACACATGATACTCATCCTCTTCCTCCTCACTCTGGCGATTGGTCTGTTGGCCCAATGGCACGTCAAGCGCACCTACGCCCGGCACAGCTGCACACCCGTCCAATCCGGGCACACCGGGGCGGAGGCGGCGCACGAGATTCTGCGGCTGTCCGGCATCACGGACGTGGATATCGTTGAGCACGAGGAACTACTCGGCGACCATTACGACCCACGCCACAAAAGGTTGGTGCTCTCGTCAGCCAACTACCACGGCACTTCGGCGGCGGCGCTGGGCGTGGCGGCACACGAATGCGGACACGCCATGCAACACCAGCAGGCTTACGCCCCGCGGCAACTGCGCATGGCGGCGGTGGGCGTCACCCGCTTCGCCAGTCAAATCGTGATGTGGATTCCGCTGCTCGGCATGTTCACCGGGCTGCTTACGGGCAAGACCAGCCTGCTCGCCAGCGGCGCGTGAGATTCGTCCGCGACTGGAAAGCAAGCATCACACATGACAACGCAACTCTGGCTCTGGGTCGGTTTCAACGTCTTCGTGCTGGCGATGCTGGCGCTGGACCTCGGCGTGTTCCACCGCAAGTCGCATGTCGTCTCGGTTCGCGAAGCCATGGCCTGGACAGTCGTATGGGTCACGCTGGCGATGCTGTTCAATGTCGGCGTGTGGCATTTCGCGGGGGCGCAGAAGGCGCTGGAATTCACCAGCGGCTACGTCATCGAGTATTCGTTGAGCGTGGACAACATCTTCGTCTTCGCGCTGCTGTTCTCGTATTTCGCCGTGCCGCCGAAGTTCCAGCACCGCGTGCTGTTCTGGGGCATCCTCGGCGCGCTGGTGTTGCGGGCCATCATGATCGGGGCAGGCACGGTGCTCATCGCGAAGTTCGCGTGGATCATCTACGTGTTCGGCGCGTTCCTCATTCTGACCGGGATCAAGATGATCGTGAAACGCGAGGAGGAGCTTCATCCCGAACGCAACCCGGTGGTGAAGTGGTTCAAGAAGCTCATGCCGGTGACCAGTGATTATCGCGAGGACAAATTCTTCGTGCGCGAAAACGGCGTCCGTATGGCCACGCCGCTGTTCGTGGTGCTGTTGCTGGTCGAAATCTCCGACGTGATTTTCGCCGTGGACTCGATCCCCGCCATCTTCGCGGTCACGACCGACCCGTTCATCGTTTATACGTCGAACGTGTTCGCCATTCTCGGCCTGCGTTCGCTGTATTTCGCGCTGGCGGGCGTGATGGACAAGTTCCATTACCTCAAGATCGGCCTGGGCGTGGTGCTGACGTTCGTCGGCGTAAAGATGCTGCTGGCGCACACGGCGTGGAAGATTGACACGCTGGTCTCGCTCGGCATGGTCGTGCTCACTCTGGCCATGTCGGTGGTGATGTCGCTGCTGCGGCCGAAGAAGACGGTCATCCCCGCCTTGTCTGCCAAAACGGTGGATTGAACATGACCGAACGCATCAAACAACTCGCCGCGCTGGAGCGCCGGGCATCGAGCAAGCGGATACCACCGCATGAAAGGAACAATATGAAATTGAAGCCCTCGACGAAGCCGGGGAAAAACCGGCGCAAGTTCTCGACGCTCGCCGCGCCCGCGAACATCCAACTCAAAACCCTGCTCGCCACCACGGACTTTTCCGCCGCGGCCGGTTCAGGTGTGCGCTACGCCGTGACACTGGCCGAACAGCTCGGCGCGGCCGTCACCCTGCTCCACGTCCTCGAACCGCCCTCGCGGATGGCCGGAATGGAAGGGGTCGTGCTCGTCCGTGAAGATTCAGATGTGGTTGCGTCAGCCCGCGCGCAACTGGCGACACTCGCCAAGCGCAAGGGTAAAGGGGATGTGGCTGTCACCTTTTCGGTGCTCACCTTCCCCACCCGTGCCACCACCAAGCGGACGCGCAAAACGCCTGCCTTCAAGCTCAAGAAGATTCTTGTCCCGATTGATTTCTCGAACATCTCGAAGGTCGCCTTGCCCTGGGCCACGCACTTGGCTGCGCACTTCGGTGCCGAAGTTGTCCTGCTCCACATCGTAGAAAAGTTTCCCATCGACTATCTTTTGGGTTCTGGACTGACGAACGAGACGTTCGTCCCGTTAGTGAAACAGGCCGAGGCGGACTTGGAACAAATGGCCGGGAGCCTGAGAAAATCAACCGGGCCAAAAGTGTCCGCGGTCGTCAGCGACGGAAAGCCGTATGAGGCGATTTGCGAAGCGGCCAAGACGGTGGACGCGGACCTGATCGTCCTGACCACGCACGGTTAGACTGGGCTGAAGCACGTCTGGCTCGGCAGCACCGCGGAGCGCGTCGTCCGCCACTCGCCCTGTCCCGTGCTGGTGGTGCGCGAATTAAGCCGAAAGTAAAACCATGAAAACTGAACCAAAAAACACCATGAGAATCATTTGCGGCACCGACTTCTCCAAGCCTGCGGAGCAAGCGGCCAACGCGGCGGCGGCCCTCGCCGCGCGTCTGGAGGAAACCCTCGTGCTCGTTCATTCGATCGAAGGTGCCGGGCTGGGGGCTTTCTCCCCCAAAGTCTTTGATGCCCTATCCGCCCACGTCGGCGAACAACTCCAGGCCGAAGCCGGCCGTTTGCGCGCCCTCGGCCCCACCGTGAAGGCGGAACTGCTCACCGGCCCGCCGGACGAAGCGCTGGTGAAACTGGCCCGTCCGCGCGCCACACGCCTCATCGTCGTTTCCTCGCTGGGCCGGCGCGCGCCCGGACGCTGGTTGTTGGGCAGCGTCTCGGAGCGCACCGCCGAAAGCGCCGCCGTGCCCACGCTGGTCGTGCGCGACGCCGCGCCGTTCGTGGCCTGGGCGCGTGGAGAGCGGGCGTTGAAAGTTTTCGTCGCCCTTGATTTCTCGGTCTCGGCGGAGGCCGCGCTGCGGTGGGTCAAGGAACTGAAACGGATTGGCCCGTGCGAAGTCATCGCGGGGCACGTCAATTGGCCAACGACGGAACGGGCGCGGCTGGGCCTCGACGGGCCGCTGCCGCTCACCGAGAACCCGCCCGTAGCGCAACAGGTTCTGGAACGCGACCTCCGCGCGCGCGTTAGCGAATTTCTCGGCGATGCTGCCGCGCGGGTGCGGGTGGTGCCCAATTGGGGCCGCGCCGACGCCGCGCTCATCGAAATGGCCCGCGAGGAAAAGGCCGACCTCCTCGTGACCGGCACGCACCAGCATCACGGCCTGGAACGGCTCGCTGATCCGTCGGTGTCGCGCGGGCTGTTGCATCACGCTCCGATGAGCGTGGCCTGCGTGCCCACGCCCGCGGCCGGGCCGATGGCCGGGCCGCGCATCCGCGAATGCAAGCGCGTGCTCATGGCGGTCGACCTCGACGAGCCGCATGGATTTGCCGCGCCCTACGGTTATTCGATCGTCAACCCCGGCGTCACCGTGCGCCTCCTCCATAACATCGTCCCCCTCCAGGCGCTGCATCGGGTGAACGAAAAGGAACCCGCGCAAGTCGTCGCCGCATCCGCGGCGAAATTGCGCGCGCTCGCGCCGGACAAAGCGGATGCTCGCGGCATCACGACCGAAGTGGAAGTCACCGAAAGCCGGGAAACCGCCGAGGCGATCTGCGCGGCGGCGGAGCGTTTTGGCGCGGACATCATCTGCATCGGCAGCCACACGCGCCCCGGCTTCACCGCCAAGGTGCTCGGTTCCGTCTCGCTCGCTGTGCTGCAAAACAGCCGCCGTCCGGTGCTGGTCGTATGGCCGCCCGCGAAGTAACTGCGCGTGAAAGAACTCACCCAAACCAACTGGCACGAACTGCCGTCGAACCAAGTCGCTGCGACCCTTGAGAGCAATCCTGAAACGGGATTGGCGGCGGGCGAGATCGAGACACGGCTGCGGCAGTTTGGGCCGAACCAGATGACCGCGTAGGCGGCGGCGCAATTGGGTTGCGAGGTGGTGATTCTGGAACGCCAAGCCGAGTTTCCCGCCCGCAGCCTCGCCACCCAGACGCTCCTCGGCGACTGGGACGATCTGGATTCGTTGCGCGAAGTCGCGTCGTTGGTGGATGGCATCCAGGAATCACGCACCAAGGATCGAAAGCTACGGGCCGAGGTCAGAACCAAATACCGATTTTGAACATGGAAATACTCGACGCCATCCGCGCCAACCTGCTGTCACCCGCCGTGCTGTTCTTCGCGCTCGGCCTCATCGCCACGCTGATGAAAAGCGACCTCAAGTTTCCCGAGCCGCTTTATGTGACCCTGACGATTTACCTGCTCGTGGCCATCGGCTTCAAAGGCGGCGTGGCCATCGCTGAGGCCGGCCTCGCCAAGGTCTGGTTGCCTGCGCTCGCGGCCTTGGCACTCGGAGCGTTGATTCCGCTGTGGACCTATCCGCTTCTGCGCTTCGGAGGAAAATTTTCCGCCGTGGACTCCGCCGCCATTTCGGCGCATTACGGATCTGTCAGTGCGGTCACCTTCATCGCAGCGACCAATTATCTGAAAGCCGTCAACCAACCTTACGAGGACTACGCCACGGCATTTCTCGCCGTGATGGAATCACCCGCCATCCTCGTGGGCGTGTTGCTGGGCAAGCTTGCGACGAAGACGGCGGGCGAAGGATCTGGCGTGTCGCTCAAAAAAGCGATGCACGAGGCGCTCTTCGGACGCAGCATCTTTCTGCTGGTCGGTGCGCTGGTCGTCGGCGCGCTGTGCGGCAAGCCGGGCATGGAAAAAGTCGAGGCGTTCTTCGTCACACCGTTTCAGGGCGTGCTCGCGCTCTTCCTGCTGGAAATGGGCATGGTCGCCGGGCGTCGGCTGGAAGATCTAAAAAAGGTCGGGCTATTCCTGCTCGGCTTCGGAGTGCTGGTGCCGTTGGTCAATGGCGCACTCGGGGTTTATCTCGGCAAGCTCGTCGGGCTCGAACTGGGAGGCGCGACTTTGCTCGGCGTTTTGTCCGCGAGCGCGTCTTACATTGCCGCTCCGGTCGCCATCCGCATCTCACTGCCCGAAGCGAACCCGACGCTTTACCTCACGTCGTCACTCGCCATCACGTTCCCGTTCAACATCACGCTGGGCATCCCGATTTACCTGGAGATCGCCCGCCAGCTTTACTCTTGAAGCCATGAACACACACCCGATGAAACTTGTTACCATTGTCTGCGAAGCCCACGCGAGGGACGCGGTCACGAACCTCCTCCGCGACATAGGCGCGCACGGCTACACCCTCTTCGCGGTGGAGGGCGACGGTTCGCAGGGCAAACGTCCGGGGGACATCCCCGAGTTTGCGAACATCCAGATCGAAGTCGTCATGCCGCCGACAGTCGCAGACACCTTGCTAACGCGGCTGGAAAAGGAATTCTTTCCCCGCTACGCGATGATCGCTTTCGAGTGCGAGGTGCGGGTGTTGCGAAAGGAAAAATTCTAACCGGACTTCGTGCCGTGCCCGCTGCAGCGTCGCGATTCCACGGCGCGACATCCTATCGCCTGCTGGCGCTTCGCCGTTCATCGGGCTGAAAGCCGCGTCCACGCGGCGCGTGTGGCGAAAAGGCAGATGCGTCGTGATTCACGCGCATCAAAAAGTGTTTGGCCCGCGTTGTTGCGGCGCAAATCCCCGGCTTGCGACGGCGATGCGAGTGCGAATCCCGGCCCAGCGCGTTGAAATTCGCCGATCAGGCGTGTCACGGGTTCAACGTCATGGCGGAGAGGCTCTGCGGCCTGCCCCGATTAACACAGGCCAGACCTCGCCTGCCATCGCCGAGAGCGGTTCTGCCACCGCCAATGATCCTCATGCAACGACTCATTGAAGGCGTCCACCGCTCCCACCCGAAGCAATTCGGACATTACCGCGCGCTCTTCAAAAAGCTTTTTCGTCAGGGCCAGCGCCTGGAAACGCTTTTCATGACTTGCTCGGATTCGCACATGCTCGGGTCAGGCCCGCAGCATCCAGTCTGGTTGGTCTCCATCGGCTGCGTTGACAACGCACTTCTGCGGAGTGTGCAAAAGGCGATTCTTCGTGGTCCGCTTTGATGACTTTCTGCAAGTCTTGGTTAGCTTGTAGCAAAACAGGGTGAGCCTGGAGCTCCAGCTATTGTAATCTGTCCCTGTTTTATGAATGAAATGCGATGTTCCCGTTGAAGGGTTATCAAAATAGGAACACGTTCTGTTGAGAACAACAAAGACGGTCCGTAAGCCTCAATCGCACAATACTATGAAAACAACCACTGGAATCAGAAACGCGTCGCTCTGGCTTATGGCGGTTATGTTGATGGCCAGGCTGACCGCAGTACCGGCGGCGGCGGCACCGCCCGCCTTGCAAGGCCAGATCACCCTGAGGCCTCTTACTCCACAAGAAATCGACGATTACTCGCTGGAAGATGCCTAGGGCGCGAGAGGTCTGTCCACGGTAGGCGTGGGCCAGCCACCTTAGGAGGCGTAAATAAATAAAGGTAGCAAGTAGAAGCTTGAAGTCCTATTCTTGGTGACTCTGAACTCAGTCGCGTTGCTATCAACGAGATTTTCTTCTGTTTGGCTGATACTTGATGAGCGTACTAGGCGTATTATGCCCGCCAATGAAGCTATCGGTTTGGGATAATGGCGGAATCTCCGTTGCGCTGGCTATGCAAGAGTACCCGCAGTCTGTCGGTGGAGTTGGGTCGCCAGCGACACCCGATTAGTCATTCAAAGGTGGCCCAATTGTTGCATCAACAGAACTACAGCCTCCAGAGCAATCGCAAGACCGAAGAGGGTGAAGACAATCCTGATCGGGACGCTCAGTTCCGGCATATCAACAAGCAAGTCAAGGAGGCATTGAAGGAAGGTCGACCGGTTATTTCGGTGGATACCAAAAAGAAAGAACTGGTTGGAAATTACGAAAACAAGGGCCAGCAATGGCGACCCGCCAAGCAACCGGTCAAAGTCAATGGGCACGACTTTCCAGATCCAACGGTCCCACGAGCTTTCCCGTACGGGATCTACGATGTGGGGCAGAATGCAGGTTTTGTAAACGTTGGCACGGACCACGACACTGCGGCGTTCGCGGTTGCTTCCATTCGTGGCTGGTGGCGTTCCGAGGGACGGCGATTGTACCCGACAGCGGAGCGATTGCTGGTTACGGCTGATGGTGGCGGCAGCAACGGTTCGCGATTGCGGCTGTCGAAGTTAAAGTCGTTGCCGCTCACGGGAAAGACCCCGGGTCTGCTCAAGGGAAAGACCTCAGGTGATGGACGGGAGGGGTTCCAAGGAGGATGAAGGTTGGGGTTGTAGCTAGTTGAGGGAGCGGGGAGGTTGAGGAGGCCAAAAAACCTTGCCCCAACTCGACAACCCGAAGGCGTTCCGGTAGAACAAGGGCGCTTTAAACAACTTTATTATCCATAGCGAGAACCTGATTTATTTGCAATAGCGATCCAGCCGCACTTTTGTTTGGTCGGCGATTGGTATCGCAGCGTGGCGGCGAGCGCCTTGGTGCTCGTGTATTACGTGCTGCTGAGATCGATATTGAAACTCAGGCCTGAGTTGGGAGGGTGCCAGACTCGATGTCGGCACTGCCGGGTTTATTTTCTCACCGACCGGCGGAATGCGGGGCGCAAAGACCTGGGATGTCCCTTCGGATGCAGCGAGGCCCATCGGAAGGCTGAGTCGAATCGGCGCAGCATCGCGTATTACCAGGACGAGCATGGGAAGGAGAAGAAGCGCCAAATCAACGCCCGGCGTCGCCAACCGAGCGTGTCGGCGGTTTACCCAAGGAGCGTGCCGCTGCCACCGCAGCCAGTGCCATGGCCTGCGGCGCTCCTGGCCTCATCTTTACCTTCAGAAATCGGGACTCGACAAATGTTACTTGCTTCCAATGAATCCAGGTTGATGTTCCTGCCCTCGGCGCTGTGGCGCTGTGGCGTTGTGGCGTTGTGCAGCCAGGCCTAACCAGGTTTGCGGGAGGCTTCCTCGGCGGGTGGATCTTTTCCAGCGCAAGATTTTCTCAGGCGTTCCCATTCCACGATCACGTTCAATAGGATCAAAGCACGGCCGATTAAATCCGGTCCGGGATGGCCATCGCCCTTGCGCGCCCAAAAACCTGCGTGTATCGCCACAAGTAAATTGGCTTGGAGCAGCGTCAGAGTGCTGGCTTTGATCTGGCCGGGTTGGATGAGATCCGCAGCCGCATTGGCGACAGGCACCTGGGCCGTCGCCGCACGGTCTTTGGACTCTGGCTGGCTGGGAATCTCTTGGGGAGCTTTGAGTGCGGGAACTTCTACGGAGGGCTCAAGGGAGCTTTTTTTTAAAGCACCTCCAGCACGGCCAGTTCTTCCGGGCTATACAGCAGCGAGGCGGGCAGCTGCGGATGAGTCTTTCCCAAACGGCACAACAGCAGCACTCGCTAGGCTACGATCATATCCAGGGTCAACACCCGGCTCAGAGCTTCGGCGCTTTTCATCTGCCTCGTTTCCACCTTGCAGACATCTTTGAGGACCTGATGCCAGCATTGGATCCCCCACCGCCGTCCATACCACCGAATCAGGCGGCGAGCCGTTTCATCATTCATTCGCTGGGTGAGCAACTCTTCGTTG
>CAMAWP010000120.1 GCA_945861765.1 Akkermansia muciniphila
CCCTTGAACGGTGGGGCGAGACTCTCTCCGAGCTGTAGTCTCCGAGCCGGAAGCCGTCGAGCCCTGACATGCTCGATCGCCAGAAAAGGTCAGGGTTCGAGGGGACTCTCACCCCACCCAGGTTCATGGGCAGGGAACACCTCCAAAAATCGGACGTGAATCGGCCCGATGAACCCACCCCTTCACCCCTCCCAGGAGGGGAACCTGCAACCGGCGCGGGCGACGAAGCTCCCCTCCTCGGAGGGGCTGGGGGTGGGTTCATGGAGAGAATTGCTACAGTCGGCGAGTCGGGCGTTGATCGGCAGCCACACATGTCCGTACCACGGGCGCTCGCGCTGCTTTAGACCAGTGCGTCGCGGCAATACTTTATGGCCCGGGCAATCTCGGTCATCCGATCCGACCCGGCGGGCACCTTGTATTCAAATTCGATCGTGGCCTGGATATTCCACTGGTTGTCCCTGATCAGTCGCAAGATATCCACGATCGGCGTGTCGCCCTCGCCAAACGGCGTGTTGGGTCCGTTCTGCCGCTTCCGATCCTTCACATGCACATGAGTGATCCGGGTGTGATGTTGCTTGATGAACGCAGCCGGAGAGACGTTGTTGCCCGCCACGAAATGGCCTAAATCGACATTCGCGCCGTTAAATTTTGCCAAGGAAAACGCCTGTTCCCAATGCTCGGGCGTCGTGGCGGCGTGACCGTGGTAGCCGACCATCATCCTGTGCTTGTCCGCAAACTGCCCGACGCGCTTGAGGTCGTCGTCACTCTTCGAGATCTCGGTCGAGATGGCCCTCGCGCCCAGCGCTTTGGCCATTGCGAAGCTGTAATCGAGCACCTCGTCCGTCATCTTGAAAATGCCATCCACCTTGAGAATCTCGATCAGCACGCCGGCATTCTCGAATTTCGTACGGAACTCCTTTACCCGATCCATCGAGACTGCTAGCCGCCAGACCCTAAGCTGTTCAGCGCTGGCGTCCGTAGCAACGCCACCCCTCGGCGGAAGCGCCGGCCGGCCAAGAAACGACTCCACCGGCTGCGCCCTCAACTCGACGGCGCTTAGGTTGAGCCGCAAGCAGTTTTCGAGGATGTCATCCCCGCTCATGGTCGAGTTGCCGAAGCTGTAGGGCACGTTGAGGCCGATCTGAACTCCGGCGACCTTCGAGTCGGGCTTGCCCCGCGGACTCGACGGTATCGCGGCGGCAGGAAGGGAGTTCACGACGGACAACAAGCCGACCGCAGGCAAAGATGCCACGGCCAGTTTTACGAATTTACGACGATTGTGTGGTAACATAATGAGGTCCTTTCAGGCTAACTGCACCGGGGTTGGAATCATAAGCATTTGTTCTTTGCGCGACGCGCTGATCGAAAGAAGGTTCGGAAGTCGTCACAGTCCAAGCGACCCATCGTCCCATCGGATGGGGGGCAAGTTGAGCTAGGGTGATCTTCATTGCGAAGGCGGCTAAGCCAGTATCTCCTTGACCACGGAACCATGCACATCGGTCAAGCGAAAATCCCGACCACCAAACCTATAGGTCAACTTCTCGTGGTCGAGTCCGAGGATGTGAAGAATTGTCGCATGAAGATCGTGGAAAGTAGTCACATTTTCCACCACATGCATGCCCAACTCATCGGTAGCGCCGTAGATAGTGCCGCCCTTGACACCGCCTCCCGCGAGCCAAACGGTGAACCCTTCAGGATGATGATCACGGCCATCACGACCGCTGGAATGCGGAGTGCGGCCGAATTCTCCCGCCCAAATCACCAAGGTCTCCTCAAAAAGCCCTCGGACCTTCAGGTCTTTGATCAGGCCGGCGATCGCTTGATCCGTTTGGAATGCGTTCTTCTCGTGCCCCTTTTTCAAATCTCCGTGTTGATCCCAAGTCCCGTTCGATGCTCCGGGAGGACAATTCACTTCCACAAAGCGTACTCCCGATTCCACGAGGCGCCGGGCTCTTAAGCATTGAGTTCCGTACAAGCGTTTGAATTTATCGGAGGAGTCGATTCCGTACAACGCTTTGGTCGCTTCGCTCTCGCGGTCCAAATTCAAAACGTCGGGAACCAGCGACTGCATACGAAATGCCATCTCATAATTCCGAATCGCATCTTCCACGCCGGCGTGCTGGCCCAATCTCTTGGAGAACGCCTGGTCCTGTGCGCGCAAGAGATCGACTTTGGCTCGTTGAATCCGAGGGTCGCTGTCGCCAGGCACAATATTCTCGATGGCAACTCCCTCGGCTTTGAACAGAGTGGATTGCGCCGTCGCGGGGAGGAAACCGGCGGAATAGCTCTCCATCCCCCCGCAGGGCACGACATCAAAATTCAGCACCACAAAGCCGGGCAAGTTTTGATTCTCACTGCCCAAGCCGTAAGTGACCCATGAGCCAAGACTGGGGCGCCCTGCGTTGTTGCTCCCGGTGTGCAGCAAAAGAACTCCGGTCGCGTGCAGTGGCAATTCGGCTTTCATCGAACGAATGACAGCCAAATCATCCGCGCAGGTCGCAATGTGGGGAAAAAGAGAACTGATGGGCATCCCGCTTTGGCCATGGTGTCGGAACGCCCAAGGACTCTTGAGCCATTGTCGTTTGCCCGCAGCGGTGGGATTCTTGGAATCCAGAAAAGGCTGCCCGTCGAGCGAGTCGAGCCTGGGTTTCGGATCAAAGGAATCCACATGGGACACGCCGCCATCGAGGAAGCAGAAGATCACATTCTTCGCGCGGGGAGGAAAATGAGGCGACGGAGAGAGAGCAGGAACTGAGGCGTGAGCGAACTTGCGGTCCGCCAGCAAGCTGGATAGAGCTAGGAGGCCGAATCCATTGGCGGCGGTGCGAAGCATCGCGCGTCTCGTGATCGGCTGCATCAAGCGGCCAGGACACGTTAGATGGTTCCGTGAATCATTCATGAAAGCAAAGGACATGCTTCGATCAAGGGTTTCACAGAACTCACTCTATGGAATATAGATAAACTCTTTCAAGTTAAACAAACTATGAGCGAGATCCTTCCAGACCTCCGCGCTTCCCATGATCTCTTCCTTCCCCAACCCATGCAATTCCGCCAAATGTTCGGCTGTTTGGATAAAACGGTTCCTTTCAGAAACCTCTGCAATCCGCCCCAATGCCGCTTCGAACATGGTGTCGATTCGAGATGCCATCGACTCATCTCCGTGAGCGATGATTTGTCGGGACCAACGATCTGCCTGCTGAAGCACAAAGGGATCATTTAAGAGGGCCAAGGATTGCGCCGGGACGTTCACCGAGTCACGCCGACCTTGGCAAACCTTGCCTCCCGGAATATTAAAGGCGCTCAGAAACTTTGGACTCTCCATGAGATTCACCTTGATGTAAACGCTCCGACGGCCCTGGCCATCCAGTGGACCGGCAAAAAGCCGACGATCCGAATTATCCTTCTCACGGTACGGCTGCACACTCATTCCGTACATCGACCGATCCAATCGCCCCGAGACGGCGAGAATAGAATCGCGTATTGCCTCGGCCTCCATCCGGCGCGCGGGATAATGTTGGAGCAGGCGATTCTGAGGATCGATTTCTCGAGCAGCCTGCGATGGTCGTGATGCGCTTTGAAACGTCTTGGATAATACAATTGTTCGAATCAGGCGTTTGATCGACCAATCGTCCTGAATGAACTGGCCAGCCAGAAAATCCAAAAGTTCCGGATGGGATGGCGCGTCGCCGAGTTGCCCAAAGTCATCGACGGTTCGCACCAAGCCATCTCCAAACAGATGCTTCCAAACCCGATTGGCCATGACACGGGCGGTCAGAGGATTGTTAGGATGAGCGATCCGTCTGGCCAACTCCAAGCGCCCGCTTCCTTCCTGTTGCGCGGGAGGAAACCGGGTTTCGAGCACTTCGAGGTATCGACGCGGAACGGCGTCCGTCGGTTTGGCGTAATCGCCGCGGGCGAATATAGGCTGATCAAAACCGGGGCCGAAGTCAGCGATCCCTGGGACGACACGCGGCACGCTCAAAGTCCGTTCAGCCACGCGATACGCCGCGACTAAACTCGCAAGACGTTGGGAATGTTCCGGACGATTTACAATCAAATCGTGTTTCACGACAAAATCGAGCCACACGACGTCATCATCGGTCGCATCGTCCTTCCTCCATCGAGTGATCGCTTCGAGAAGGCGTTTTCTGTATCGATCAGCAATTTCTTCATCCGGGATCACTTCGGATCCGGCCCATAGATTTTCCAAGTGCGTGAGCTCGGCTCTTGGAGGGCTCTCCGTGGAATGGATCACCGCGCGAGTGATGCCGAAGTAAGAGCGCGGGTTTTCGGCTGCTTTCTCCCAAGGAATTTTGTAATTGGCCGGGTCGCCGCCCAACCCGCTAAGCTGGTCTGGGAATTTTGGGTTATCAAACATTGTCATCAGCTCCGCATAGACCCTGAGACCTTCAGCCCCATCCGGAGGCGAAAAGGTGACCCATTGAAAGTCGTCGGTGGTGAGCGCTCGATAGTTCCTGTAGTTGAGCTGGCAATTGTTGGATACCAAACGCAGGGCACTGCTGCGCCGACCCATGACTTGAAAGCTTATCTTTGCGATTCCATTTGTCAGAGGATGCGATCGTAGTGTCCCATTTAACTTTTGAGAGATCAGGTGCGTATAGACACCTGCCGGCAAAACGCTCTGAACCGCCGCGTCGCCATCGGTGTGCAAAGTGAAATCCCCGCTGCGGGCCCGGCCTTTGCGAAGACCTTGGCCCTCGACTTGCCACGGTGGAAGGCTCGCCGACCGAAAATCCGCGTACGATACGAAGTTTGTTCGATTGAACTCGGATCGCTCTTGGGCCTCGCGCCCGTACCTGGCCGCCGTTTGTTTCCACAAGGCGCCGAGGCCCTCGCCTTGCATTTGATTCGTGGGGTGAAGAGCACGCCAGAAAGATAATGGATCTTCTAATACGGGCGCGTTGTTCGTCAGAGCTTTGACCCAGTGCTGCAAGCGCGTTGGGTCAAGTCTGCTTGCCTGGCTAGGCGCCGACGCCCCACGAACAATGCTGGCCTGGGCCGCCAACAAATAGCTGGCCACTTCGCCCGCGTCGCGAGTCCACATCTCGCCGATCTCTTCGCGAAGTCTGCGCTTCAGAATGCTCATCTCCTCAATAGTCGTTTCGTTAACTTCTGGCGCGTCGATCAAATGGCTGACCTGCCTGGAGCTTCGGAGGATTCCCAACAAGCCGTAGTAATCTTTCGTCGAAATGGCATCGAGCTTGTGATCGTGGCAACGCGCGCAAGCCACCGTGGTCGCTTGAAACGCTTTGGTGAGCGTATCAATTTGATTGTCCGCCAAATCAAATCCGATCTGAGCCAACCCGATGCAGTCGTCATGGCTCACTTCGCCAAAGCGATAGAACGCGGTTCCAATGACAGACTCGTTGAACTGTTCTCGCTGATTCCATCGCGGGCGCGGAAGCAGGTCGCCCGCGATGTGCTCGCGGACGAATTGATCGAACGGCAGATCCTCGTTAAAGGCTCGGATCAGATAGTCTCGATACCGCCACGCATGGTGGACTTCGTAGTTCCATTCATTGCCGTGGGTCTCGGAAAACCGAATAACATCCAACCAATGCCTCGCCCAACGCTCGCCAAATTGCGGCGAGGCCAGGAGACGGTCCGCCAAGCGCTCGTACGCGCCCGGTGCCTGGCTTTCCACGAAAGCCCGAGTCTCCTCCGGCGTAGGCGGCAGACCGGTCAGGACAAAAGTGAGGCGTCGAATCAGAGCATGCTTATCCGCGGCCTCGGAAGGGGACAAGTTCGCGGATTTCAATTGGGAAAGAATAAAGCGATCCACGGGGTGGGCGGACCACGCATTTCGAACCTCCGGGATGCGGACGCTCCTTAGCGGCTGCAAACTCCACCAACTACGGCGATGGGCCAGCGTCTCTTCCCAGGAAGCGTGCGGGCGGTCATTCGTCTGCCCAGCGCACAAGGGGACGCCAATGACGAGCGTCATCACCAGGAGCAGTGCTTCGGATTTCGACATTCGGACTTTCGATTTGGTTAAGCCATTCGTTGACCGACGAGTGTCTGTTTAACGTGACCGTTTCGTCGTAGCGCAGGCTTTCCAGCCTGCGGGTTCTGGGGACTTTCCAGTCCCCAGATGATAATTGTAGCCGAAGCTTACGGAACTGGAAAGCTCCGTTAACCCGCGGACTGGAAAGTCTGCCCCACCTAACCGCAGACGAAGGGGCCAACGATGGCACGTTCCACTTTTCAATCCGCAGCTTAACCCCGAAAACTCATCCGTGTCATCTCTGTATTCTCAACCGAATAATTCCCCGAATCCTTGGTTACCTCGTAGCAGCCGACGTACTTCCTCGACTTAACATCTTCGAGCACTTCGGTAAGGGATAATTTCTCTTTGCGCTTTTAACCTCTGTGGAACAAGCTGGCGACGATTTCACTAACTTATGAAAAGCTCAATGATGAAACAGCATTCTCTCCGGACAGTTTTCGGCTTTCTTTCCACAGCGATCGCCACGTGGTCATCCATCGCGGCGGAGCCGATCGTTTCAGGAAGCGGACAGATCGAAAAACTGTTTGAAGGTGTGGTGCTCACCGAAGGCGTGGCCGTGGCCCCGGACGGACTCGTCTATTTCAGCGACATCACATTTTCCCACATGGCCCGTGACGAAAAGGGATTTATTCACGCCGGCCACATCTGGCGGTTTGATCCCAAGACCGGCAAGACAACGATCTTTCGTTCGCCCAGCGGCATGTCCAATGGCATCAAGTTCGACGCTGACGGAAACATGGTCGTGTGCGAAGGCGCGGATTCTGGAGGCCGGAGAGTCACCCGAACGGACATGACGACCGGCATGAGCCTTATCATAGCAAGCATGTTCGAAGGCCGGCCTTTAAACTCCCCAAACGACGTCACCCTCGATGAGAAAGGACGGATTTACTTCAGCGACCCGCGCTATCTGGGATACGAGACAATCGATCAGCCGGTGATGGCGGTTTATCGAATTGACCTCGATGGTTCCATCCACCGCATTATTACGGATGCTGGAAAGCCTAACGGCGTGTGCGTTTCTCCTGATCAAAAGACGATTTACGTCATCAGCAATGACAATGGAGCAACAGGAATTGAACGACTCAGCAAAGGCGGCGCGACGCAAGCGGACAAGGTCTCCACTCCTTTGCGCAAGGGCCACATGACTCTGATGGCCTATGACCTGTCACAGGATGGCTCTGCCAAGTTCCGGAAGGTTCTCGTTGATTATTCCCCGCACGATGGCCCGGATGGGTTGATCTGTGACAAGGAAGGAAATCTCTATGTGGCCGTTCGAGCCGAGAACCGGCCGGGAATTTGCGTGTACTCACCGGAAGGCCGGGAATTGGCCTACATAAAAACGGAGGTGCCAACGAATGTTGGTTTTGGACGCGGCCAGGAGAGCAAGACGCTTTACATTACTGCCGGTCGAGCCCTGTATCGAATCCGGCTCAATAAAGAAGGCTACCATCTACCAGGCAAGGCTCGGCACTAATTCGCATCTTGAACCGTCGCCCGCCTCGGCGTCGCCACCGGTCGCTCAGTTAAATCTTCACCTTGAATTGCTCCCCCGCTTTGAGGGACACAGCAAAGGCAGCCATTAACTCAGGAATCTGCTTCAAATCTTTCAGGCTGACTAATTCCACGGGTGAATGCATGTAACGATTCGGGAGGCTGATCAAGGCGCTCGGAATGCCGCCGCGTGTCCAGAAGATCACATCCGTATCGGTGCCCGAGCTCGATGACATCGCTTCATGTTGAATCTTAATTTTTTTCTCGCGGGCGACCTTCTCCAATCGGGCCACGACCTCGGGATGATTGCACGCGCCGTGCGTGAGGGTCGGCCCATGCCCAATGGCGATGTCGCCATGCTGGATCTTGCTGACGCCTGGATAATCAGTCGCATGCGTCACATCAACCACCAACGCTGTGTCCGGTTTCAGCGAGTAAGCGATCTGCCGCGCGCCGAGCAAGCCCACTTCCTCCATGATATTTGAGACCGCCAAAATTTCGGCCTTCAACTTATGTTTGCCCTCGGTCAGCAGTCGAAGGGTTTCTGCAACCGCAAAGGTTCCAATGCGATTGTCAAACGCCCGCGCAATCGCCAGATCGTTACGGAGCAGTTCAAACTGGTCGTTCAACGTGATCGGGTCGCCAATGCTGACCAACTTCTGCGCTTCCTTGCGGTCGGCGACTCCGATATCAATAAAAAGGTCCTGCATTTTCGGCGTCTTGCGCTCCGGCTCTTCCCTCATCAAGTGCGGAGCGACGTTCCCGACCACGCCTGTCACTCCGCCGTTCTTCGAATGAATGGTGATGCGTTGTGCTCTCGTAATGGCCGGATCAACCCCGCCCAACCGCCGGACATAGACGAAGCCTTGCTCATCGATATAATTGACCGTCATCGCAATTTCATCGGCATGCGCTGCAAGCATCACTCGAGGCGAACCGCCTTTGTTCAAAATCGCGACTGCGTTTCCGTGGGCATCGGTAAACGTCTCGTCAGCGTACTGGCTCGCGTAATTCAGCCAGACGCGTTGCGCCCGCGCCTCATGTCCGGAAGGGCTGGGCGTGTTGATCAGGGTCTGTAGAAATTCAAGTGATGGTTCGCGCATGGAGACATTAGGCTATAGCCCCGACGCCAAAGGCAATCGAAAAACAGCCTGAGAAGCAGAATGACCCGGCATGGAACGTAAACTCGATACACCGCTTGGCCGCAAGAGCGGAATTGATCACGTCGGCCTCTTGCCTGTAGCCTCTGGCCTGTGTTGCCTATAATCTGAGTTCTATGCGCGCTGAGTTGGTTAAAAATGTGAGCCGAGTTGTGCTGAAGCTCGGGACGGGAGTCCTGACGGACGATCGCAAGCAGCCCGACCTAGCCCAGATGGCGCAGTTGGTCGCCCAGATTGCCGCCCAATGTCAGGCAGGCAAGGAGATCGTCCTCGTCACCTCAGGCGCGGTCGGCGCCGGGATGGGCGTGCTCGGCTATGAGAAACGCCCGAGCGATCTGGCGGAACTTCAAGCTTGCGCCGCCGTTGGCCAATCACGCCTGATGGCTACATACGAGAAGCTTTTTGCTCAATCCCACTTGCAGGTCGCCCAAGTCTTGCTGACGCATGATGACCTCGAACATCACGAGCGACATCTCAATGCCCGAAATACCCTGGTGAGCCTGCTCGGGCATCGGGTCGTGCCGATCATCAATGAAAACGACGCCGTCTCGTTCACCGAATTGAAGTTCGGCGACAACGATAAGCTTTCCGCCTTGGTCGCATGTCTGCTGCCCGCTGACCTCCTGATCATTTTTACCACAGTGGACGGCGTGATTGAAAACTTTGGCAAAGAGAATGCAAAGATCCTCGCCACCATCGAGCAGGTGGACCAAACGATCGAGCGATTAGCCAGTGGAACCACGAGCGCGACGGCGGTTGGAGGAATGACTTCGAAAATTCAAGCCGCGAAAATCGTCATCCGCGCCGGAATCCCCCTCGTCATCGCCAGCGGGAAAAAGCCCGATGTTCTGGCACGTATTTTGGGAGGTGAAGAGGAGGGAACGATCTTCATTCCTCAGCCGAATCGGCTCAAAGGCAGAAAACGTTGGATCGCTTTTTTCCATCATCCAAAAGGCTCACTCTTCGTGGACGACGGAGCGAAGAAGGCTTTGCGAGAAGCGGGCAAAAGCTTGTTGCCGCCCGGCATCGCCAAGTGTGACGGCGATTTTTCAGCCGGAGAAATTGTGCGCCTGTGCGATTTGAACGGCACCGAATTCGCGCGAGGCATTTGCGATTTTGATTCCGGAACGATCAAGAACCGTGAGTTGCCGCGAGCTGAAGTGGTTCACCGTGATAACTTGGTCATCCTTTAACCACAACCCAAACGTCCAACGTTCGTTGTTCACTTTTTGAAATCACGATGAAACGCCACAAGCCTGCGATCAATGACCTGATCCAAGTCATGGCCAAACTCCGTTCGCCCGAAGGTTGCCCTTGGGATCGCGAACAATCTCACGAGAGCCTCCGTTTTCACGCGGTCGAGGAAGTTTACGAATTGATGGATGCGATTGAAGCGGGGGACGATCACGAAATGATGGAAGAACTGGGAGATCTGTTGCTGCAAGTCATCTTTCACAGCCAACTTGCCCAGGAAAGAGGCGCCTTTGATTTTGATCAGGTCGCGCGTCACATCGTTGAGAAACTGATTCGTCGCCACCCTCATGTGTTCGGAGAAGTCAAAATCAAGGATGTGGAAGGTGTCTGGGCACAGTGGGAACAAATTAAAAGAGCCGAAAAGACAGGGACGCGGCATGAGCGACCCTCAGCGCTCGATGGGATTCCGAAGCATCTTCCGGCGCTGCTGCGGGCGGAGAAGCTGATGAAAAAAGCGCGCAAAGCCGGGCTGATGACGAACTCAACAACTCGGCCATCAAACGCGAAGCGGACGAAAGCGGCCGTCGCCCGAGAGATCTTCGCTTTAACCGAGTACGCTCAACAGCGTGGTTGGTCAGCGGAAGCACTGCTACGTTCGGAGCTCCAGAAGACGGAACGAGCCTTGCGGCGGCGAGAAAAAATCAAAGCCAAGGCCGGAACGGCGGCGCGCCGCGACTTTCCATGAACCCACCCCCAGCCTCTCCGAGGAGGGGAGCTCCGTCGTCCGCGCCGGTTGCAGGTTCCCCTCCTGGGAGGGGTGAAGGGGTGGGTTCATGGTGCTGATTCGCGTCCGATTTTTGGAGGTGTTCCCTACCCATGAACCCGCAACCGTCGCTGAGTTGTATCCACGTCCGGAAGCCCACCCGGCCGATGGAACGGAGGCTCAGAACTCCTGAGGCCATGGGAACGAGATGATCCCGCTTTTACTTCTGACACGGCTTTTCCCCTCACCCCGACCCTCTCCCCAGCGGAGAGGGAGAATCGTTTTCCGCATGGCCAGAGCATGCACGCGTCGAGGTTGTCCCAGGTGGCATGGGTGATTCCCTCTCCTCGGGGAGAGGGCCAGGGTGAGGGGAAAGGGAGTTCAGGACTATTCCATGCACCCAAGGATCATCCGAGCCGGATCAGGACCTCTGAGGCTACCGCTGATCTGTCTTTGCAGCAGCCCTCACCTAGCGGAGTAACCTGGCCGCCACGCCCTCGTCATTCATCTCACGCTGATGGATTCACCACACTGCGCGCGATGTCGCAGCGCGTGGTCCACAAGCACGAGCGCTGTCATCGCCTCCACCATCGGGACCGCGCGCGGCAGTACACAGGGATCATGGCGACCGCGGCCTCTCAACGTGGTGTTCTTGAACTCGGAGCTCACCGTTTCCTGCTCGTGCATCACTGTGGCCACTGGCTTGAACGCGACTCGAAAATAAATGGTTTGGCCATTGGAGATCCCCCCTTGAATGCCACCCGAGCGATTGGTCTTTGTGATCACTTTGCCGCCTTGCATCCGAAACGCATCGTTATGCTCTGTTCCGGTCATGTGGATCCCGTCAAACCCCGAACCGATGTCGAAGCCTTTCGACGCGGGCAAACTCAACATTGCTTTGGCCAAATCAGCTTCCAAACGATCGAATACCGGTTCGCCCCAGCCGACGGGAACCCCGCGAGCCGCGCCTACCACAATCCCGCCAACGCTATCACCCGCCTTTCGCATTTTTTCAATGAGTCGGATCATCCGTGCCGCGACCGCCTGGTCAGGACACCGGACGATATTGGCTTCAATCTCCTTCGCTTTGACTGTCTCAGGGTTCACCTGCGCGGCGATCCGTTGCACTTGCTGGACGTAAGCTAAGACCTCGACTCCAAAATATTGCTGTAATATTTTCTTGGCGATCGCTCCAGCCGCCACTCGCCCGATGGTTTCACGGGCGCTGGTTCGTCCCCCGCCTTGCCAATTCCGGATTCCGAACTTGGCGGAATAAGTGTAGTCCGCGTGTGAAGGGCGGAACTTAGTCGCCATTTCCGAGTATGCCTCTGGACGCGCATCTTCATTTCGGACCCACATGGAAATAGGTGTCCCTAGCGTCTTTCCCTCAAAAGTCCCGGATAATATCTGAACTCTATCGCTCTCTTTGCGCGGCGTCACAATCTTGGATTGCCCCGGACGACGGCGATCTAGATCCGGTTGGATGTCGGCTTCCGTCAACGCCAACCGGGGCGGACAGCCGTCCACGACCACACCAACGCCGCCGCCATGAGATTCTCCCCACGTCGTGATGCGGAACAAGTGACCAAACGAATTTGCCATGGAAACAGCGTGCGAAAAAAATGAAACAAGGTCAAATTCGACTTCGGTGGGAAGATTTCAATGGTTCCGAAAATCCATCAGAGCCGATAACTTATCAGCCCTAAAGCGGCAGTTGGATGGCCGAAAAAAACGAAAGATGCCGAAAGAAAGCAAGTTCTGAGTCAGGCGCCATTCACCCGTCAGGTGATCGTCTGCGTTTGCGCAAAGCCCTCGAATTCTTTCGTTTCTTTCGTTTCTTTCGGCTGAACTGCTGTTTCTAGGATCAGCGGTCTTCAGGGATTAATCCGATTTGACTCGGTAGAATCGCAATGATTTGAGGTCGGCGCTGGGATCTTTAAAGGAAACCGTGCCGTCGGTGTTGACGATGGTAGCCACAGGGGTCCATGTCAGCAAATCTGAGGAGCCTTCAATGAGCAATTGACCTCCCACGCCGCCGCTGACCCCTACCTCGAAGTCTCCATTCGGGCGTCGGCTCAACCCGCGCAACCGATGCGATGCCTTCGACTGACGCTCGCCATTCACCGCTACATTATCTCCGTCAAATGACGCGAATCCCATGAAGCTGATTGAACCCTTGGCCTCTTTTGCCACCAGAATCTCGTAGCTCAGATCGCGCGGGGTGTTATCGAAGAACGGCCCCCATTTCACTTGCCCGTTGATCGCATCAAACTCACCGCCATGACTGATGTTCTTCCCCACCCAACCGGCAGGAACTTGATCCTGCGCCGCATAAACGGAAACGCTGGCTTGCGGAGTTACCGCAATATGAACACTGATGGATTCTCCTGGCACAAACAATGGCGGCAATTTGCTCACGACATGGCCGAGATTCGAAGGCGAGATAACGGCCTTGCCTCGATAAACACTCGCCAGCTTGCCAGCCGTGATGTTCACCCACCACAACGGCGGTCTCGTGATCTTCGGATCCAACATGTAGGTTTCGCCATTTTTCCAAAGCGTTCCCGCTCGTGTCACGTAGTCGATTGGGATGGGGCTGGGCCCGAGCGGCCAGCTCACACCCTTGCGCCACGCGGCACCGTAAGCTGTTACTTCCGAGATCAAAATTCGGCCATCGGCCGGATTGTTATCAGCCGGATGCAAGGCAGCCATAGTGATGATCTTCGCGCCACTGATTGCACTATTCACGCCGTCGGCTGACGCGGTGCCGGTCAATTCCTTCTGGCCGTTCTCGCTCGATGGAGGGGTCACTTCATACGTCAAGGTTCTTACATTTCGGTCGAAGAATGGGCCGAATTTTATCTTCTTATTGACCGGATCGTACAGCCCACTATCACTTATTTGTCCTACGATCCAACTCGCCGGCGGATAATCCTCGACGGCATAAACACTCACGCCGGAAGGCGGCGAAGCCTGCAACGTGACTAACAACTTCGCGCCAGGTGAATAACTCGCGGGTAGTTGACGCACCACAAAAGGCTTCAGGTCGATCACGACTGTGAAAGTCCTCAACCCAACCAGGGCTGTCGGCGGAAAGAGCCCGCCGCCCACGACAATCGTAATTGGGTTGGATTCCAGCCGGTCTCGGGAAGTTTCGAAAGAACTGCCATTGAAAACTCTCATGACCAACGTCGCCTTCGCTCCAGGTTTCACATCCGGCACAGCCACATCAATCGAATTCACATAACCTAACGCGTCGGTGCTCGTTCGGAATGTGGTTGCAGGAAATAACCCCTGCAAAGTTCCTCCTTCGGGACCACCATACAACTGCGCGACCCAGCCAGCTCCGGCCGGCTTGCCGTCGGCCAGAAAGACACGAGCCTCTACTACTCCAGGGATGTGGTTGTTCATCACCACGGAACCGCTGTTCGCGGGAACAGGGATCGAAAGGGCTGCCACCTGGCTCGTCAACTTGCCTGCGGAATTGGAAACAACGACTGTATAATTGCCCGTATCAAAGGCCGAAACATTGCTCAAAGTCAGCGTGGCACCGGTTGCGCCTGAAATGGGTGCTTCATTCTTCTGCCACTGGTATGTGAGCGGAGCGGTGCCAGCGGCCTCCACACGTAGCGTGATCGTGGAACCGACGACTAAAGTCTGACTCTTGGGCTGGGTGGTGATAGTCGGTGACGCCACATTCGAGACCAGTTTAAAAGATTGCAATCCGACCAAGTTCGCTGGAGGAAGCGTTCCACCCCCCATCGTGATAGTGAATGGATTGGATTCGTAGCGCACAGAGGAGGCGTCGAATGAATTACCATTAAAAGCCTTCATCACGAACGTCGCTTTTGCTCCGGGGGCTACTCCAGGCAACGTGAGATCGATAGCGACGACATAACCGGCGGTGGCGGCCGATGTCGTTCTGAAGCTCGTGATAGGAAGCAGCGGAACAAGGGTTCCTCCCTCCGGCCCGCCAAACAACTGCGCTTTCCATCCAACACCCGCACCGGTCCCGTCAGCCAACACCACCCTGGCGTCAACGATCCCCGTAACACGATTATTGAAAACCACGGTTCCTTGGCCATAAGCCATGACCGAGGCAGTTAAAATCAGGAGGCTAAGGGCAATTCTTTTCATTCGGTTCTCACTTCGTTCGATCGTAATTTAGACGCAAGGCTGTAGTCCTGGCCGCACTTGCCAGAACTCAGAACGGAGAGATTGGTAGCAGATTTAGCACCAATTACAAATGAGAAACTAGCTCCCCTGTCGGTGACGCAGGATGCGTCCTTGCAATTTTGTAAGTCCAGGGCATTGGGGTATCTGGCGAAAATGAGTGCTTGGAGTCGCTCGCGTCCACCGCGTGCGGATCGGAATTGTTTTTGGAAGCGGCCGGTGTTGCACTTGGTCTTGGGATTCTTGCGGCGCGCTTGATCGACCGCCGCGTTGGCCATGCTCACCACCACGCGCCGGATGGTTCCATCCTCCCGCAGCCAGGCCGCGCTGTGGATGGGGACCGTCCGCAGTCCGACTGAATCGTTGTGGCTGCGCCGTGCGCCAAAACCAACTGTTACCCAGTAGAGGGCTAACACTATTCGGCGGTTCCTTCTGGATTTGAGGAATCCGGATTGTTAGGATGCAATCCAAGATGGGTCGTACAGATTCATCGGTACAAGCAATGATTGCATGAACAAAAGAAATCTTTTCTTCGCTTCCTTAACGCTCTCCCTAAGTCTGTCCGCGCTCGCCGAAAACTGGCCCGCATGGCGTGGTCCGCACGCCGACGGCATTTGCACGGAAACGAACTTGCCCCTCCGTTGGAGCACGACCGAAAACGTCCGCTGGCGCGTCCCGTTGCCCGAACGGGGAAACTCGACTCCTATTGTTTGGGGCCATCGCATTTTCGTGACGCAACCGATCTCGGAAGGCAACCGCGGCACCGTGATGTGTTTTGATCGAACCAACGGAAAATTGCTCTGGCAGTCGGGTGTGGCCATTCCTTTTAAAGAGCGGACGCACAAGGACAACACTTACTCGGCCGGCTCGGCTGTGACCGATGGCGAGAGGGTGGTGTGTTGGTTCGGCTCGGCCGGTGTGGTCGCGTACGATTTGGATGGAAAGGAATTATGGCGAACAGATCTGGGCAAGCACGACCACGAATTTGGTTACGGCGGTTCACCGGTGATCCACGGCGACCGCGTATTCCTCAACTTCGGCCCGGGCGTCCGTGAATTCCTGGTCGCACTCGACAAGAAGACGGGCAAGGAACTCTGGCGGCATCAATCGCCCGTGCCAAGTGTGGACAACATCGACGGCGCTTGGGGAACGCCACTCATTTGGGAAGGAGCGCGCGGCACTCAAGTCGTTTCCGCGTTGAGGGGCGAATTAGCCGGGCTTGACCCGATTACGGGCAAGGTGCTGTGGCGTGCTCCCACCGGCGGCCTGGTTTCCAAATCTTCCCCGGTTGTGGGCGACGGGATTCTTGTGATGGAATGGGAAAAGGAGCATCCGGTAGTCGCCATCCGCCTCGGCGACACGGGCACGGTGAGCGAGTCAAACATTCTATGGAAACACAATCCACCGAAGCAACGCGTCGCCACGGCGGTCATCCACGGCGGCTTGGTCTTTGGGGTGCAGCGAGACGGCTTAGCGGAATGCACGAAGCTCGAGACCGGCCAAATGCTATGGAGCGAACGCCTCAAGGGCTCCGGCGCGAATACGAAGCTTTGGAGTTCTCCGTTGCTCTCGGGGGACCGCCTCTACGCGATGAATCAGTCGGGGGAGACGTTTGTATATCGGGCCAGCTCGAAGTTCGAGGTGATTGCCGTCAATTCACTGAGTGAGCTGAGCAACTCCTCCGTCGTCCCATCTAATGGCGAACTTTTCCTCCGGACGCACGCGGCTCTGTGGTGCATTGGCGGGAAGTGACGCTATCATTCGAATGGTTGGCGTTGGCCACCTCGGCGAGCAGATGCCGAATGAAAGTGAAAAGCTTGGCCTTCAACAATAGCCTCCGAAATGTTTTAATCGGGCAAAACCGAAACAAGTTTGTGCCAAAGAAACCTGAAATTATGACTCCGGCGGGCGGCAATCCCATCGCCGCCGGCCAGCGTGGCCCGCTGTTGATGCAAGACTATCAACTGCTCGAAAAGCTGGCTCATCAAAATCGCGAGCGCATTTCGGAGTGGACCGTTCACGCCAAGGGCACGGCCGCTTATGGCACGTTGACCACTACGCACGAAATCGTGCAGTGGCCGTGCCCCGGCGCGGTGAAAGGCAAGTTCCTTGCAACCAGAAGTTGACCTCCAGAGTAAATTTCGAGAACAGTCACAACGAAACCACAGAATTCAATTCAACCCATCTAAAGAGAACGTATGTCATCCGAATCCAAATGTCCCTTCCACCACGCTGCCGGCGGCGGCACTTCAAACCACGACTGGTGGCCGACCCAGTTGAAACTCGAACTGCTGCAGCAGCATTCCTCCAAGTCTAATCCCATGGGCGAGAACTTCGACTACGCAAAGGAGTTCAAGAGCCTGGACCTGGCGGCGCTGAAAAAGGATCTCGCGGCGCTGATGACTGATTCGCAGGACTGGTGGCCGGCGGACTTCGGCCACTACGGTGGTCTCTTTATTCGCATGGCGTGGCACAGCGCCGGCACCTACCGCACCGGTGACGGCCGCGGCGGCGGCGGCCGAGGCCAGCAGCGCTTTGCGCCGCTCAACAGTTGGCCGGACAACGTCAGTCTGGACAAGGCGCGTCATCTCCTCTGGCCGATCAAGCGGAAGTATGGGCGGAAGATTTCCTGGGCCGACCTCTTGATCCTCACGGGGAACGTCGCCTTGGAAACGATGGGGTTCAAAACGTTCGGTTTCGGCGGCGGTCGCGAGGACGTTTGGGAGCCGGATCAGGATGTTTATTGGGGC
>CAMAWP010000121.1 GCA_945861765.1 Akkermansia muciniphila
GTCGTCGTCGCTGATATCAGGAATGCCTATTGGGAAGCAGATTCCACGGCACGAGGCGTGTGACGGTGCATCTCCGAATGAGGACAGGCGCTTGGCGGTCGTAGCGCCAATTTTCCTCTGCCCTGTCGTTGGCCGGTCTGAAGAATCCCAACGGGATTTGTTGAGGCTGTCCTCATTCGGAGGTGCGCCCGGCGTGTGACGGCGGATCTCGAGTCTGTTCCGGATCTGACCGGCAAGCGCTTTGGGTTCTCGCGACGAACCCGACGGAGGCGAAGGAGTGACTGCACCTCTTTTGTTTCCGTCGCCTCCGTCGCCTCCGTCGCCTCCGTCGCGAGAACTTGTCGGATTACAGAACGACAACCACGGAAAGCCCGCCTGCCATCGCAATATTCGGATCACGGAATCGCCATGAGCCCGACCATGTTCATCGCGCACGATGTGGGCAATACTAGGTGAGCATTCGGCAAACGAGGTGGTGGCCGGACTTGGCGATGTGCGCTAAGTTGAGTTCAGGGATTCGGCAGCACCTTGACGAATCATTAATTTGGAATATCTGGTTAACTATGCAGACCGATAAATTTACAACTAAAACGCAAGCAGCCATTCAAGCGGCTCAACGCATGGCCCAACAGCGCTCGCATCAGGAAATCGATGGCGAGCATCTCCTCCTCGCGCTCGTGCAGCAGGAGGATAGCCTCATTCCGGCATTGCTGCAAAAGCTCGGTGTGGCCCTGCCCAAGATAGCCGAAGATCTCAACCATGAACTTGCCCGCCGTGTCAAAGTTCAAGGTGCCAATTCGACAGATCTTTTTCTCAGCCCGTCTCTCAAGAAATCACTCGATGCTGCCGAAGCCGAAGCTGGGAAGCTCAAGGATGATTACATCAGCACCGAGCACTTGCTTCTGGGATTGCTTGATCAAGGCAGCGCGACTCTCAAGAGGCTCCTGCAAACTCACGGCCTCAAGCGCGACCAGGTGCTTCAAGCGTTGGCTGAGCTTCGAGGCAACCAGCGTGTCACGGACCAGAATCCAGAAGACAAGTTCCAGGCGCTCGAGAAATACGGACGCGACCTCACGGCTTTGGCCCGCGCCGGAAAGATCGACCCGGTCATTGGCCGCGATGATGAAATCCGTCGGGTCATGCAAGTCCTCACCCGCCGCACCAAGAACAATCCGGTGTTGATTGGCGAGCCTGGCGTTGGCAAGACCGCCATTGCCGAGGGATTGGCTCGACGGATCGTGAGCGGTGATGTCCCCGAGTCGTTGAAAAACAAGAAGTTGGTCGCGATGGATTTGAGCGCGATGATCGCCGGTGCCAAATACCGCGGTGAATTCGAGGACCGGTTGAAGGCGTTTCTCAAGGAGATTACCAGCAGCGAAGGTCGCATCATTTTGTTCATTGATGAGCTGCACACCTTGGTGGGTGCCGGGGCAGCCGAGGGCGCCGCGGATGCCGCCAACATGCTCAAACCGCAACTGGCGCGTGGGGAGTTGCGCTGTATCGGCGCCACGACCCTCAACGAGTATCGCAAGCACATCGAGAAAGATCCCGCTTTGGAACGTCGTTTCCAACCGGTCTATGTCCAAGAGCCCACGGTCGAAGCCACTATCGCGATTTTGCGCGGTTTGAAAGAGCGTTATGAAGTCCATCACGGCGTGCGCATTCAGGATGCGGCCCTCGTGGCTGCGGCCACGCTTTCTCATCGTTATATCACAGGACGCTTTCTGCCGGACAAAGCGGTTGACTTGGTCGATGAGGCGGCGTCGCGCCTTCGGATGGAACTTGATTCGCTGCCTGTCGAGATCGATCAGCTAGAACGGCAAATCATGCAAATGGAGATCGAACAAACGGCGCTGAAGAAAGAAAAAGATGAGGCCTCGAAAGAAAGACTAAAAAAGATCGAGCGTGATCTCGCTAATCTTAAAGAGGAATCCACCCAGCTTAAGGCTCAATGGCAAAATGAAAAAAAAGCCATCAACGCTGTCAGCAACCTCAACAGCCAACTTGAGCAGGCCAAAATCGAAGAGCAGAAAGCGCAGCGCAATGGCGACCTTAATACGGCTGCTCAAATTCAATACGGCCAGGTTCCGGAGCTGCAAAAGAAGCTGGCTGCCGCTCAGAAAACTTTGCACGAGCAACCGGCCGAGAAACGCTTGCTCAACGAGGAAGTTACGGAGGAAGACATCGCGCAAGTGGTCGCTGCGTGGACGGGAATTCCGGTCTCTCGAATGTTGGAAGGTGAACGTCAAAAGCTCGTTCAAATGGAGGAACGTCTGCAAAAGCGCGTGGTCGGCCAAAGCGAGGCCATCCTCGCCGTATCCAACGCGGTGAGACGCGCGCGCAGCGGCTTGCAAGACCCGAATCGACCGGTCGGTTCATTCATTTTTCTTGGGCCGACCGGCGTGGGAAAAACCGAACTGGCTCGAGCTCTCGCAGAGTTTATGTTTGATGACGAGAACGCCATGGTTCGGATCGACATGAGCGAGTATATGGAAAAGCACGCTGTAGCTCGACTCGTTGGAGCCCCGCCGGGTTACGTCGGTTACGAGGAAGGCGGGCAACTGAGCGAAGCGATTCGCCGCCGCCCGTACAGCGTGCTGTTGTTCGATGAAATCGAGAAAGCGCATCGCGACGTTTTCAACATCCTCCTGCAGGTGCTCGACGATGGCCGACTTACCGATGGACAAGGACGAACGGTTGATTTCAAGAACACAGTCGTGATCATGACGAGCAACATCGGATCTCCGATCATTCAGGAGTATTTCAACGCAAGCCGACTCTCGCCCAAAGATCATGGGGAGATGGAAGAACTCGTGAAGATGGAGCTGAAGGGCCAGTTTCGTCCAGAGTTTTTGAACCGCGTGGATGATATCATTATCTTCCACAGCCTGGATGAAAAGCAGTTGGCGATCATTGTCGATATTCAACTCCAGCGCCTCGAAAAGCGGCTCGCCGCGCAGCGACTCCACATCGAGTTGGACAAATCAGCCAAAAAGCTCCTCGCAGAGGAAGGCTACGATCCGCAATTCGGCGCGCGCCCTTTGAAGCGAACCATCCAAGAACACTTGCTCGATCCGCTGGCTCTGAAACTGTTGAATGGCGAAATCAAACCGGGCGATAATATCCGAGTCTCAGCCAGCGCCAAGGAACTGGTGTTCGAGAAGAAATAAACTCAACTCTGACACCAATGATCACGTTTCAATATCAGCCCCGAGGTCGCGCACCCGTCGGCGAGCTGCCCACACTTCTGGCAGTTCACCTTTGCTAGACCCGATCTTAGACAATTCACATTTCACCCCGTTGCCGTCGCGCCTCGTAAAGGAAGACGGCAGCCGCGCTGCCCACATTTAAAGAATCCACAAGCTCAGTCATCGGAATCGCGACTGCGTCGGTGCAAGCCTCCAACACCGTGGGCGCAATGCCAGAGCCTTCGCTGCCGAGGACGATGCAGCAATCTTTGGAGAAATCTGCGTGAGCCAGCGTCTTCCCCTCCGCGTGCGGATGCGCGGCGATCACGCGAAAGTTCCGAGAGCGTAGATCGCCTAGGGCGTGAGCGAGGCTCGACACCTCGACCACTGGGAGCTGAAAAACTGTTCCCATCGAGCTGCGCACGGCTCTTCTGAGGTAAGGACTGCTGGAGGTTTCGCCAACCAGCAAGGCTTGAACTCCGAATGCGGCGCAATTGCGCACGACAGCACCCAAATTTTCCGCGCTGGAGAGGCCATCCACGGCCGCGAAAAAATAAGGGTGAGGACAAGTTTGGAGGACTATTTCCAACGACACTGGATCGGGCATCTTCCCAACCGCCATCACCCCTTGGTACATCGAAAACCCAATCAGCTTCTCCAGTTGCGGTTTCTCCGCGATGAAAACTTTGATTTCTTCAGGGCGCGATCTCAACAAAGGTTCAAGATTGTGAAACCATTTCTCCGGGAGTAGGAGAGAAACGACGGGCAGCCGGCTTTCGAGCAAGCGGCGGACAACCTTCTCCCCTTCCGCGACAAAAATGTTTTGCCGTCTGTGGTCCAGTGGCCTCTGCATCGTTCGGTAAGGCTCCAACTCGGGCAGATCTAAAGATTCAATAAACTTAACCTGGAGCATTGGACTGAGAGTGGGGTTTCTTTGAGGAGTCGAACGAGCCAGACAAATTTCCGACGCTTGGCGTATTTAGTTTCTAGGCGCGTTGGCGAGTTGTTCAATTAGTGTCACGACGCGGTCGAGTTCTTCCGTAAGAGGAGCAGGGCCCGTGGAGCGGAAAACATCCACCAGCGTGCGGTAATACCAGAGCGTTCCCTCTTTGCCGCCGCTATACCGTTCCCAAATCGGTTCTCCGATCGCTCTCAAGGTTCTCAGCAAAGCCCGCGCGTTGTGCAATTTGTCCGCTGCTGAGACGAGGTGGACAGATGCCGAAGCCTCAGGAAGGTGTTTGAGGTAGTCGCTTTTGCGCTCGCGCCAGGTCGGGCGAGGAAAGACATCGGAATCCGTGCAGCCAGCCACAATCTTGGCGACCGTTTCGCCAAACCGTTCTCGAATGTCATCGAGTCTCCTTTGGCCTCCTGCATCTTCGACCGCGTCATGCAGGAGCGCCGCGATGGCTTCCTCTTCGTTCCCGCCATATTCCATGACGATGCTAGCGACCCCGAGCAGGTGGGCGATATACGGCATCCCCGACTTCTTCCGCACTTGTCCGGCATGGACCGTCGCCGCATAAACCAACCCGGCTTCGAATTGTGAGGAATACGTCATAGCCGCAACTTTCCATCAGAGGTCTTGGGGAAGCCAGCCGAAAGAGTCATCTGGACAATTTCAGTTCAGTAATAATCTCTTCCAGCAATTCGAGCACAAGGGTAACTTGCCGATAGTAATCTCAACAAACTTTCGAAAGATGTTTATGCGAAATCAAAAATGGATCGTTCCCACGTTACTGGCTTTTCTGGCGACCAACTTCGCCGCCGAGAGGCCCCAGCCACTCCAACTTCATACGCGCAGCCGAGTGGAGACAAGTAAAGGCAGCGGCCAATTCCAAACTGTCGAAAAAGCCGTGCAATGGGAGCCAAAGAAAACAGCCATCATCATCTGCGATATGTGGGATCAACATTGGTGCAAGGGGGCGACTGCTCGTGTGGGCGAACTGGCGCCTCGCATGAACGAGGTGATCAAGGAAGCGCGCAAGCGGGGTGTCTTCATCATTCATGCGCCGAGCAGCACGATGGACTTCTACAAAGAGACTCCGCAGCGGAAACGGGCTCGGCAAGCGCCGAAAGTTAAACCCCCAACCACGCTTGAATCCTGGCGATCCTTGAATCTGGCCAAGGAGGGCCCGTTGCCCATCAATGACTCCGACGGCGGCTGCGATGACCATCCGCAATGTCCAGGAGGCAGTCCGTGGAAGCGCCAGATCGCAACCTTGGAAATTGCGGCCGAGGACGCGATCAGCGACAGCGGTGAAGAGGTTTACAATCTTCTGCAACAGCATGGCATCGAGAATGTCATCATCATGGGCGTCCATACCAATATGTGCGTGCTCGGTCGGCCTTTCTCGATCCGGCAAATGGTCAGCCTCGGGAAAAATGTCCTGCTCATGCGCGACATGACCGACACGATGTACAACTCTCGAATGTCGCCTTTCGTCAGTCACTTCGCTGGAACTGACTTGGTCGTCCAACACATCGAAAAGAACTGGTGCCCGTCAATTACGAGCGCGGACGTCCTCGGCGGCGAACCGTTTCAATTCAAAGATGACAAGCGTCCGCACATCGTATTTGTGATCGGTGAAAACGAATACAACACATGGGAAACGCTGCCGGAATTTGCCAAGAAAGAGATCGAGTTTCGGGGATTCAAGTGCTCTTTCGTGAATGCTCCATTCGCGGGTGGCAACACGTTCAAGAATTTTGAAGCCATCAAGACCGCTGACTTGCTCGTCATCAGTGTGCGCCGTCGCACGCCCCCGAAGGAGATGATGGCTTTGATCCGCCAGCACCTGGATACCGGGAAGCCGCTCGTGGGCATTCGCACGGCAAGCCACGCCTTCGACGCGAAGCCTCTCGATGAAGACCACGCCGCCTGGACGACCTTCGACGCCGACGTTCTCGGTGGCGATTACCGCGGCCACTTCGATAACAAACCCCAAGATCCGCCAACGCTCGTGAAGGTTCTCCCCGCCGCCGCCAAACACCCCGTGCTCGCTGGTGTTTCGACCAACGAATTTCGTGTCACATCATCGCTCTATAAGAATCCGAAACCGAAAGCCACCATTACACCTCTCATGGTGGGCCGCATCGAAGGTAGCGCGGGAGTTGAGCCCGTGGCTTGGGTCAACATGGCAAGCCACCGCCGAGTTTTTTACACGTCGCTCGGCAATCCGGAAGATTTTCAACACCCTGCGTTTCGCCAGCTTCTCCTAAATGGAATATTGTGGAGCTTGGACCTGCCTATCACCCAGGGTCGTTGATCGTGGTTGATCCGACCAGGCGGAGCCGGGAGCCGTGGGCGGCTTCCGCCCTCAGTCGATCTCTCCGGATAAAAAAATCAGCCGCCGAATTACTTCGGCGGCTGCGGCAAGCAATGCGTTGGTTCGCGTTTAAAGGCGAACTGAACTAGCGTCTTTCTGGACGAAAATCATTCTGTGGTCTGTTTTCGATTCCTTGACGTTGTTGAAGAGCACGGGCGAATTCTTGTTTGCTTATGAAGCCGTCCCCGTCCTGATCGATTTGGTTGAACTTCTTTTGCAACCTCTGGCGCTGACCTTGTGATGATCTCTGATCAGCTCCGGATTGACGTTGAGGCCGTTGCATGTCTGGACGGCCGCGATCGTCGCCGGGGCGGAAACCTGGACCAGGCCCTCCAGGAACCCTTCGCAACACGTCGCGCTGAAAGCGCGGACCAGGAGGCATCGGAGGCTGCATTCCGGGACCGTCATGGTTCTCCAGCGCATAAATGCGTGGGCCTGGTCTGCCCGGACCAAATGGCGGGCCTCGAAACGCTTGGTCGGGACCCTGCATGCCTGGACCACCGAATCCACGTTGTCCACCTTGGCCACCGCCGAATCCGCCCTGTCTGCGGGGCTGAGGACCCATACCGGGTCCATCTCGGTGATCATTTGATTGAGGACCGTGCTGTTGCGCGTAGTTGGACCCGGCTCCGCGATCGGAAGGCTGCGGACGATTCATATTACCGCCGTGGTCGGAACCAGGCTGATGACCGCCCAGACCTGGGCCATGTTGCTGGTCGCCCTGAGAGTGCGGATTGGGATGGCTGCCGCCGCGATTATCGCCGGCATTAATCTGAGGATGGTCTCCCCCCGGACGACGATCCCCGCCTTGGGGTTGAGCGTTAGGGCTTGGCTGGCCTCGAAAACCCTGGCCTGGACCCTGCATGCCTGGACCAGCGAATCCGCCTTGGGCGCGGGACTGAGGACGTACATCGGGTCCCTCGCGGCGATCATTTGGTTGAGGACCGCGCTGTTGGGAATAGTTAGACGCAGCATCGCGATTGGGAGGCTGCTGGCGGTTTGTGTTGGCGCCGTGGTCGGAGTTAGACTGATGTCCGCCCGGACCTGGACCATTTTGCCGATCACCCCGAGGTTGGGGGTTGGGGTGGTTGCTTCCGCGATTATCACCGCCACCAATTCGAGGGTCATCTCCCTCCGGACGGCGATCCTCGCCTTGGGATTGGACGCCTGGCCGACCCCTATCAGAACCACCACGGACGTCCTCTGGTCCTCGGCGCTGGCCTTCCTCGCGTCGAGGACCGTTATTAGGACCATCAAATTGGGGGTGATCTGGTGGCTGATTACTGTTCAGCCCTTGTGGGTTGGGCGGTGTGTTGGAAGAGGAGCCGGATTGCGCGCTGGCCCGCGAGCCAAGCCCTATGACGCCGGCGACGGCCATGGCAAAGACAAGTTGCTTTTTCATAATGCTGTTGAGTCGTGATTGATTGACTGATTGTTTGTTGTTCGCCTGATGCTGTTCCGCTAGACGAGTGTGCGAAATGCAAAGTTACGCCTTTCGGACTGCTAAGAGAACAGGAATCTTTACGATGATTGGATTTTCTGAGATAACCGCCTCATGCCCCTCGCGAAACAGAACTATCCGATCCAGGACAAATCCTCGCGTCCCATAACAGCGACGGATGGGCAGCTAACTGTATCTCGAACCTTGCATCGCATGGGGCGCATAGTAACTCTCGCAGTTCTGCTGGCTTGGTCGAGCGTCAGCCTGACTGTCTTGGGCGCGGAACAAGTGCTCCCGAACCAGACCCAGCCGGTTGCGAAAAGCAAGGCAGTGGTCACAGATGAGGACCGCCAGTTCTGGTCCTTTCGGCAACTCACACGCCCCGAGCCACCACCCGTAAAGAATGAGGCGTGGTGCCGGTCAGCGATCGACTGCTTCATTCTCGCCTCACTCGAAGCCAAAGGTATTGCGCCACGTCGGCCGGCCGAACGGCGAAAACTCATTCGGCGGACCTATTTTGATCTCATTGGTCTGCCGCCTACCCCGGAAGAGGTCCAAGCATTTGTTGAGGACACGACACTCGAGTCGTATGAGAAGCTGATCGACCGCTTGCTGGCCAGCCCGCAATACGGCGAACGGTGGGGACGCCATTGGCTGGACTTGGCGCGATTTGGAGAGAGCCATGGGTTCGAACACGACACGGATAGGCCGACGGCTTACCACTATCGCGACTTCATCATTCAAGCGCTCAATCAGGACATGCCCTTTGACCGCTTCGTCAAGCTGCAGATCGCCGGCGACGAATTGGAGCCGGACAATCCTCTGGCGCTGGCGGCGACCGGATTTCTGGCGGCCGGTGTCCACGCGACGCAGATCACGGCGAACCAGGCGGAGAAAGAGCGCTACGACGAACTCGACGACATGGCCGCAACCATCGGAACTTCGATGCTCGGCGTGACGATCGGTTGCGCCCGCTGCCACGATCATAAGTTTGATCCAATCCCGACGGCTGATTACTACCGGCTCCTCTCGACCTTTACTACAACCGTTCGCAGTGAAATCGATCTCGACTTTACCCCCGAGCGTTTTCGGCAGGCGCAAGCCGAATTTGACCGCGAGCACCACCCGCTCGTTCAAGCACGCGAACGTTTCGAGAAAGATGAGCTTCCGGCTCGCCTCGAACGGTGGCTGAAAACCGACGGGAAACCGCCGCGACCGAGGTGGTTGATCCTCGATTTGACGAGCCTCAAATCTCAAGGTGGAGCGACATTTACAGCTATGGGCGACGGCTCTTATTTGGCGAGTGGCAAGAATCCGAAGTCTGACACTTATACGTTTACCGCTCGAACCCTGCTCCAAAGAATCACGGCGGTGCGCATCGAGGCGCTCGCCGATGCGTCATTGGCGAAGAACGGGCCGGGCCGGGCTAACAATGGAAATTTTGCCCTTTCGGATTTTCGTTTGAGCACCGAGCTGCTCGACGGCAAAGCGGCACCGGTCGAAGTGAAATTGATCCATCCTCATGCGACGTTTGAGCAAAAGGGACTTCCGGTTTCGGCGGCGATCGATGACGACAAGAAATCGGGCTGGGCGATCGATCCACAACTGGGCAAGGATCACGCCGCTGTTTTCGAAATTGAAACACCGATCGCGAACGAAGGTGGAACGGTTTTGACGTTTACATTGAAGTTCGAGACCAATGACAGCCATAGCATCGGCCGTCCGCGCGTTGCCATCAGCACAGCTCCCGCACCGATCCAGATGGATGGGGACTCGGGCCCCCACGAGCTGATCGTGGAGGTTGGCCGCGTTTTTGAAACCCCGGAGGAACGCCGCACTGAGCAGCAGAAATCGACACTGTTGAAGTGGTATCGCACGGTTGATCCAGACTGGCAGCGGCTTGATCGAGCTGTGACCGAGCACTCCAAGAAGGCGCCAAAGCCGAGCTTGACGAAAGTGCTCATTGCCAGCGAGGGAGTGCCGCCCCTCCGACTGAATACGCAGGGGCCTGACTTCTACGACAAGACCTACTTTCTGAAACGTGGCGAGCCCAATCAAAAGCAAGAGGAAGCGACGCAAGGTTTCCTTCAAGTGCTCATGCGCGCGCCAAACCGGGAGAAGCTCTGGCGGAACGATCCACCCCCTGGCTCGCATTCTTCTTTTCGCCGCGCCGCTCTCGCCAATTGGATCACGGATGCGAACGATGGTGCCGGCCATTTGTTGGCGCGCGTGATTGTGAATCGGCTTTGGCAACACCACTTCGGGCGAGGCCTGGTCACGACTCCGAATGATTTCGGCACCCAAGGTGAACGACCGACGCATCCGGAATTGCTCGACTGGTTGGCGTCGGAGTTACTCCGGCAGGACTGGCGGCTGAAGTCGCTGCACAAACAGATCATGATGAGCGCTGTTTACACGCAGAGCGCTGAGTTCGATCGTGACTGCGCCACTGTGGATCCAGGAAATGCGCTCCTCTGGCGACAGTCTCCGCGGCGGGTCGAAGGCGAGGCGATCCGTGACGGAATGCTCGCGGTGAGCGGAGCCCTCGACCCAAGAATGTTCGGCCCTGGCACGCTCGATGAAGGGCAACGTCGGCGCAGCATTTATTTCACTGTCAAACGCAGCAAGCTCGTTCCCATCATGATGCTCTTCGACGCCCCGGAGTCGCTTCAAAGCGTTGGCAGCAGATCCACGACCACGGTTGCGCCGCAGGCTTTGCTGTTGATGAACAACTCTCATGTGCGGAGTTGGGCGCGGGAGTTTGCGCGGAGGCTGGTTCCGAAAGCGACCGCATCACTGGACGGAGCAGTTCAGTCAGGCTATTTGATCGCGTTAGGGCGGTCGCCTTCGGATGAGGAACTCGCGGACACGCTCAGCTTTCTTCACAGCCGGATGGAGACCCTTGGGAAAGCTGAAGGGCTTGAATTGGCCCTGGCTGACTTTTGCCAGACTCTGATGAGCTTGAACGAATTCGTTTACGTGGAATGACGGGCCGCTGGTGTCATCCGAAAATCAACAGATAGGAACAACACTAATGAACTCGATTAACCGGCGGAAATTCATCTCGAACTCGATTAAAGGCTCCGCGGCCGTGGCTGCGGGAACAACGATGTTTGGCGCTTTCCCGACAGCTCGGGCAAAGTCCGCCAACGAGAAGGTCATCCTGGGTTTGATCGGCGCAGGAGGACGCGCTCATAGTCACACCACGGGCATGTCGAAGCTTCCGAATGTCGAATTCAAGTACGTGTGCGACATCGATGAGCAGCGTGGCGGCGAGCACATCGCCGAGTTGGAAAAGGCCCAAGGCTACGCTCCTAAGCGCATCTCAGATATGCGCCGTGTGTTCGATGACAAGGATGTGGACGCCGTGGTCATCACGACGCCCGAGCATTGGCACGCGCTGGCGACAGTCTGGGCCTGCCAGGCTGGCAAAGACGTCTATGTCGAAAAATGTCCTTCGATCACGATTTGGGAAAGCCGCAAGGCGATCGAAGCGGCTCGCAAATATAACCGCATCGTTCAAGTTGGCTTTCAGAACCGCAGCGCTCCGTACGCTGCCTCGGCGCGCGAATACATTCAGAGCGGCAAGCTCGGGAAAGTGGTGCTGGTGAAAGTCTGCAATCTGCTGGGTGGAAACCCATTCACGCCGAAACCAGATAGCGCTCCGCCCCCGGGTCTTGATTGGGACGCCTGGCTTGGCCCGGCCCCGGAGGTGCCCTATAATGTAGGCCGACATCGGGGTTGGTACGACTGGTGGGATTACAAGGGAGGAGCGCTCACCGACGATGGCAGTCATCAGCTCGATTTGGCGCGCATGGTTCTAGGAAATCCGCCGCATCCGAGATCAACTTTCTGCGTCGGGGGAAATTTCGCTTATCACTCGAAGCGAGAAGCGCCCGAGTTGCAGGCGATCACCTACGACTTTGGCGATTTTGCAATGACGTGCGACAGCGGTAATTCAACCAACCATCTGCGGAAATCGAATGGCGAGGAGCGCTATGGGAAGAAGTGGCCCCATTGGCCTTCGAACTCCGAGCGCATCGAAATCTACGGCACCAAGCAGCTCATGTATCTGGGGCGCCATGGCATTGGGTGGCAAGTGATGGAAGCCGACGGCAAAGTCGTTGCCGAAGAGAAGGGCTATCATCCGGACCAGTGGCATCAGCCGAACTTTATCGAGTGCATCCGAACGCGCAAGCGGCCGAACTCCGATATCGAGCAAGCCCATTACAGTTCGTGTCTGGTGCATCTGGGGAATCTTTCGTATCGGGTCGGAAACAAACAACTCGTGTTTGACGGGGAGTCCGAGCGGTTCGCGAACAATGACGCGGCGAACCAATTGCTCAAGCCGGCGTATCGAAAGCATTACCGGATTCCGGAGGTGGTTTGAACTTATGCAACGTTGTTCATGGCCGAAGACAGAATTGGATATCGCCTACCACGATACCGAGTGGGGCGTGCCTCAGCATGACGACTTGGTCCTATTCGAGTTTCTCATTCTGGAGGGAGCTCAAGCCGGCTTGAGTTGGTCCACCATTCTCAAGAAGCGGGATAATTACCGCGTCGCATTTGATGGATTCGATGCCCGCCACGTCGCCGGGTACGGCGAACTGAAGGTGGCGGAATTGTTGACCAATCCGGGGATCGTTCGCAACCGGCTTAAGATCGCCGCGGCCATTCAGAACGCGAAGGCATTTCTGGCGGTGCAGAAAGAATTTGGAAGTTTCGATACGTTCGTGTGGCAGTTCGTCGGCGGGCATCCCAGAACCAATTGTTGGGAGTCGATGAAGGAAATCGCGGCCCACACTCCTGAATCCGACGCGATGAGCAAGGAGTTGCTCAAGCGCGGCTTTAAGTTCGTGGGCTCGACAATCTGTTACGCCTTCATGCAAGCTGTCGGTATGGTGAATGATCACACAACGGATTGCTTCCGGTATTCACAGATCAAAGAGGAGTTATGAACGTCTTACCGCACACGTTCGCCACGCCGCGCAGCAACCGCCGCGATTTTCTTCGGCGGGCTGGCAGTGGGTTCGGGATGCTCGCCCTCGGCGCGTTGCTCGATCCGCACACTTCGATAGGTGCTCCAGCTCCGACGAGCCATTCCACGTTGAATCCCCTGGAGCCAAAGCTCAGCCTCTTCCCAGCCAAAGCGAAATCAGTCATCTGGCTGTTCATGAACGGTGGCCAAAGCCATGTCGATACTTGGGATTACAAGCCCGAACTCGAGAAACGCGATGGCCAGGACTTGAAAGGCTTTGATAAGAATACAGGCTTTTTCACGAACGATGTTGGGCCGCTTATGAAGTCACCTTTCGAGTTCAAACAACACGGGCAATCGGGAACGTGGGCTTCAGAAATATTTCCCAACATCGCCCGGCATACCGATGAGATGGCGTTCGTTCACTCCTGCTATACCGCGACGAACAATCACTCGCCAGCCTTGTTCCAGATCAACACCGGGATGAGCCGAATGGGATTCCCTTGCATGGGGTCGTGGGTCACCTACGGCCTCGGCTCAGAAAGCCAGAACTTGCCGGGCTTCATCGTGATGTATGATACGCTGGGCCGTGGCATTCCCAAAGGCCACGCTCAGAACTGGGGGGCGGGCTTTTTGCCCGGCGTTTTCCAAGGCACAGCTCTTAATGCTCAAGGAGCGCCGATTAACAATCTCTACCGCAGCGATGAGCTGACCGATGCCCAGCAACGCGCTCAGCTTGATCTGTTGAATAAACTTAATCGCCGCTACCAACAGCAGAATCCGCACGAGGCTGAACTTGCCGCCCGTATCGAGAGTTTCGAGCTTGCCTATCGCATGCAGATGGCGGCCCCTGAAGCCATGGACGTCGCGCGCGAGCCCGAGGCGATTCAGAAGTTATACGGATTGGACAACAGCAAGTGCGCCCACTTCGGAAAACAATGCTTGATGGCGCGCCGCCTGGTCGAGCAAGGCGTGCGCTTCATCCAGATCTACAGCGGTGGCATGGAGAACGAGCGGAGCTGGGATGGCCACGCCGATATCGGAGGCAATCACCGGCAGTTCGCCGGCGAAACCGATATTCCCATCGCGGGCCTCCTCACGGACTTGAAACAACGCGGGCTGCTGGAATCCACTTTGGTGCTTTGCGCTGGCGAATTTGGACGGCTTCCCGTCAGCCAAAAATCGAAAAAACCCGGACGCGATCACAACCCACATGCGTTCACGACCTGGATGGCAGGCGGCGGAGTGAAAGGCGGCGTTCATTATGGCCAGACTGACGAGTTGGGCCATAAAGCGGTCATCGACAAAGTGAGCGTGAACGATTTACACGCCACGATTTTGCATTTGCTCGGCATCGATCATGAGAGGCTGACCTACAAATATAATGGACGGAACTTCCGGTTGACCGATGTTGCAGGCGAAGTGGTCCGTGAAATTTTGACATGAATGGAAGTCGAACTAAAGAGGGGCCCGGCGTGGTTTTGCCGCGGCCAACCAGGGTGGGGCGAGACTTCGTCGAGCCCTGGAATCTTTGGCCAAAAGAACAGGGCTCGACGGAGTCTCGCCCCACCAGAAAGGTATGCCCCATGAAACAAAAAACTCTCATCACCATCGTTCTGCTGATGGCCTGCTCGCCAGATTTGGCGCGAGCGGCTGATGTTAACAACGCTGAACCCTTAGCAGGAACAAAACTGCTGACGATGTCCGGCGATATCGCTTCCAACCTCGTCGCCGGGGTGGACCGCTTTTTGTTGCGAGAGATCGACAAATCAGTCGAGCGTCGAGCTAAGTTTTGGAAACGCGATTTCTCATCGCCCGAGGCTTACAGCAAATCGATCGAAACGAATCGACAGCGGCTAGCTCACATCATTGGCGTTCGAGACCCACGCGTACGTTTCGACGGATTCGAGATCGTGACGACCAATCTCGATGACGGCGCAATTGCGCGGAGTGACAGCTTCCGAGTGTTTGCTGTCCGATGGCCTGTACTGGGTGATGTTCACGGCGAAGGGCTTTTGTTGGTTCCGACCGATGGAGGGTCAAACAGATTTAAGATGGATCCGGCCTTGATGAAGCGCTACGGACTGGACCCGGCCTTGATGAAGCGTTACGGACTGTCTCCCCCTGCGAATACAATGACCAACACAGCGGATGCCGACGTTATTGCTATCCCCGATGCCGATCAAACTCCGGAGCAGATTGTCGGCCTGGCTGAGGGTGTGGCCCGAGAGTCGCAGTTTGCTCGGCGTCTTGCAGAGAGCGGTTGCCGAGTCTTGGTGCCGATGTTGATCAACCGTCAGATGGGCGATCCGAAAGCTTCCCACTCGAACCGTGGCGCCGGTTTGAGCAATCGAGAGTTTCTTCACCGCTCCGCGTTCGAGATGGGCCGGACGCTGATGGGTTACGAGGTTCAAAAAGTTTTGGCGGCGGTGGATTGGTTTGATCGCCAGCGTTCCGCGAAGAATGCTTCCGCCACCAATTCATCCGCCTCGGCAAGCCGTCGAAAGATCGGCGTGGTGGGCTGGGGCGAAGGGGGAATGATCGCGCTTTACTCGGCTGCGTTGGACGCGCGGATCGATGTCGCTTGCGTCAGCGGCTACTTCGACGACCGGCGTAACATTTGGCAAGAGCCGATTGATCGAAACATTTTTGGATTGCTCGAGCAATTCGGCGACGCGGAGCTGGCGAGCATGGTCGCTCCGCGAGCCTTGATCATTGAGGCGGCGAAAGGTCCTGAGCTCACGTTGCCTGGAAACGGCGGCGGGGCTCCGGCGCGACTCGTCACACCGAAGTTAGACCGCAGCGAAGGACATTTCATTAGCAAGGAGTTCGACCGAGCTTCAGCGCTTGTTCGCGATCTGCCTCGGTTTTCAGGATTTAAAATAATGATTACAGACAACGGGGCGAACACCTTTGACGGGACTGGGACTTTCGACGGTGTCCCTTCCACATTCTTGGATGCCCTTTCGCCGGGAGCGAAGCTGCCGGGCTCCTCTGGGAAACCTCTGAAAGATTTGCGTCAGAACTTTGATCCCAAAGCGCGGCTCGCGCGGCAGATGCACGAGATTGACCGGCATAATCAGTGGCTTCTGACCGAAAGCCCCTACGTTCGCGCCGACTTCATGAAGAAGGTGGACACGACCTCGATCGAGAAATACGAGAAGTCGGCGGAGCCGTACCGGAAGTTTTTCTACGACGAAGTGATCGGTCGGTTTGACGAAAAGCCGCTGCTGCCGAATGTTCGGTCGCGCAAAGCGTATGACATGCCGAAGTGGACTGGTTACGAAGTCGTGATGGACGTGTTCCCGGACGTGATCGCCTACGGTGTCTTGCTCTTGCCGAAGGATCTGAAACCGGGCGAGAAGCGGCCTGTGGTGGTTTGCCAGCATGGTCTTGAAGGACGGCCGCAAGACGTCATTGCAGGTGACAAGGCAGCTTACCACGACTTCGCCGCTAAGCTGGCCGAACGTGGATTCATCACCTTTGCTCCGCAGAATCTCTACATTTTCACCGATCGTTTTCGCACCCTCCAACGCAAAGCCAATCCGCTGAAGAAAACCTTGTACTCTGTCATCACGCCCCAGCATCAACAGATGGTCGATTGGCTTAAGACGCTGCCTGAAGTGGACCCTCAGCGCATCGCGTTTTACGGACTCAGCTACGGCGGGAAGACGGCTATGCGCGTGCCGGCCCTTGTGACGGACTATTGTCTCTCGATTTGTTCGGCGGATTTCAACGAATGGGTTTGGAAGAACGCCTCCACGCGCAGTCCTTATAGCTATGTCTGGTCGGGCGAGTACGAAATCTTCGAGTTCGACCTCGGCAGCACCTTCAACTATTCGGAGATGGCGTCGCTGATAGCTCCGCGGCCTTTCATGGTCGAACGCGGCCATTTCGATGGCGTCGCGCCCGATGAAGCTGTCGGATACGAATTTGGAAAGGTTCGGTTTCTCTATGCGGCGAAGCTGGGGATTGGTGATCGTTGTGAACTCGAATCGTTTGTCGGCCCACACACGATCAATGGAAAGGGCACTTACGAGTTTCTGCATAAACATCTGAAGTGGCCGAAGGGGCTTTGAGTCGAAAGCCAACAGGTCCTTCCGTGCAATAGGCCAAAGACAACGGACGAACCGTGTTTCCGAAGAGCCCCACTCGGCGGCAGTATCAAACTCTTATTTGATAGCCTCCAGCTCATGGTCCGCACTCAATCCATCGCTCTCGATCTCTAGGATGCCGGCATCTACGACGCGATGCTCCCGGAATTTTGAATCCAATTGTCCGTGTCAGCATGACCATTTCGGACATCGAGCAGGCGTTTGATCACTCGATTAATCAGTAGAGTAGGCAGGAGAAGACGGATTGAGAGGCCCGCAGGCCAATGACCGTCGTTCTCCTGCCCCTCATCAAACCGTGCAGGCGGTTTTCCCGCACACGGCTTTACTGGTTCGTTCATCAGTCGGCCTTCTGCTCGTGGCTCGACGCCACTTTGTCCAGAGCGGAAATGGATTCAACCCATAATGATTTGCCAGTCGTTCGTTGGTGTAATGCTTGAAGAGACCCTTCCGACAACCGTGTTTGCGCCAAAGCCATCGCCT
>CAMAWP010000122.1 GCA_945861765.1 Akkermansia muciniphila
TCTCGCCGGCGTGTTCCTAATTTCGCCACAGCAACTCGCCGGCGAGACGCCGGCGCTCCCAGGTTCATGGTCCCGATGCGGGTCCAATGTCGGAGGTGGAGGCTCTCCATGAACCGACCCACCCCTACCCCTCCCAGGAGGGGACCGGAAAGAGCTCCCCTCCTGGGAGGGGTAGGGGTGGGTCGGTTATCTGCCCGGCCTGACGGTTGTAAATTAGCTGGCGTCCAAAGGTTCCCTTCACTCACCATCCACTCTTCAAAACAATAGCGAGCCAATGAAAACAATGCGCCAGTTGACCAACTCTCCAACCAGCGAAGACCGCCAATCTAGAATCACAAGGCTGGTCATTGCCGCAAGCGCATGGCGTGTGTTACCCCTTTACCTGCTGGCGGTCGCCGCGTTGACCAAGAGTGGCGCGACCGCACAAATACCAGATCTCTCAGAACCCGTCGGATATTCCAGTTCAAATCGCGTGGTGCTTCCCGTTAGCCAAATCCTCACACCTACCGGCAAACAGGTCGAGCTCCCCGGCCTGCGTCCCCAAGTCCTGGTTCTGAGTCCTGATGGTCACATCCTCGTGACCGCTGGCAAGACACACGAACTCGTCGTGATCGAGCCCTCCACCGGCGCTATCCTCCAGCGCGTCCTGCTGCCATCGGACCAAGCAAGCACACCAGCACCAGACGCAGTGTCCACGCACATTCTCCAGCCCGACAAGGAAGGCCAAGTGAGTTTTACGGGATTGATCTTTTCCCCGGATGGCTCCCGGATTTATCTCTCCAACGTTAATGGGAATATCAAAGTGTTTGGCGTCGGGAAGGACCACGAAGTCACCGGGCTATTTTCGATTCCTCTGCCGCCAACCAATCTGCCGCGCCGCGAAAAAGAAATTCCGGCCGGCCTCAGGTTCTCGGCGGACGGCAAACGACTTTTCGTCGCGCTGAATCTCTCGAACCGACTCCTCGAATTAGACGCGGCCACCGGAAAGGTGATCCGGTCCTTCGACGTGGGCGTAGCGCCTTATGATGTTGTGCTGGCAGGTCGCAAGGGATACGTCAGCAACTGGGGTGGACGCAGACCAGACACGAATAGCCTCACTGGCCCCGCCGGCCGTGGGACATTGGTTCGGGTGGATGCCGTGAGGCACATCGCCAACGAAGGCTCGGTCTCAGTGATCGACATGGAGGCAGGACGAGTGACCAAAGAAATTCAGGCCGGCTTGCATTCCTCTGCCATGGCCCTCACGCCCAATGGCCGCCACCTTCTTGTGGCCAACGCGGCGAGCGACACCATCAGCGTCATCGATACACGGACGGATGCCGTGGTTGAAACAATTTCATTGCGTTGGCAACCGACAGATTATTTTGGGGCCAGCCCGAATGCTCTGGCATTCGATCGGTCCGGAAAGACGCTTTACGTTTGCAATGGCACTCACAACGCCGTGGCCGTTGTCTCATTTCGAGCAGGCAAATCAAAACTTCTCGGGCTCATTCCGGTGGGCTGGTTCCCAGGCGCTATCGTGCATGATGCGCGTCGCCAATTGCTGCACGTCGCCAATATCAAAGGGATCGGTTCCGGGCGGCGAACCCTTCCCACCGAACCGAAAAAATTCAATTCACACCAGTACTTCGGAACCCTCTCCCTCGTCCCCGTGCCGAACAAATATCAGCTCGCGCAACACACCCGCGCCGTGCTGGCCAACTGCCGTCGAGAAATGATCGAGGCCGCTCAACTGCCGCCGCGCCCGAACCAGCCGCCGCGGCCGGTGCCGGAGCGCGCGGGCGAACCGTCGATATTCAAGCACGTCGTCTATATCATCAAAGAGAACCGCACTTACGACCAGGTGCTCGGCGATATCAAAAAGGGCAATGGCGATCCGAATCTGTGCGTCTTTGGCGAGCAGATCACACCCAACCAGCACAAGATGGCGAGCGACTTCGTGCTCCTAGATAACACCTATTGCTCAGGGATCCTGAGCGCCGATGGCCATCAGTGGTCCACCACCGCTTTCGCAACCGATTACATGGAGAAATCGTTCGCCGGTTTTCCGCGCAGTTATCCGGATGGAATGGAAGATGACGATGTCGATGCACTGGCGTATGCGCCAACCGGTTTTATTTGGGACAACGCGATCGAGCACGGCAAATCCGTTCGAGATTACGGCGAATTCGCGATCGGCGTCACTCGCTGGAAGGATGGCCAACGCAAACCGGCGCCCACGTTCATGGACGTTTATCGAGACTTCATGAACCAAACCGGCCTGACAGTTGTGGGCAGTCGCCCCGCGATTGAATCGCTTCGGCCCCATATGATGACCAACACGATCGGGTGGAGCATGGATGTCCCCGATGTGTTTCGCGCCGCGCAATTCATCAAAGAGCTGAAGGAGTATGAGCAGTCTGGCAAGTTCCCTAACCTCGTCATCATTTGCTTGCCGAATGATCACACCTCCGGCACCAAACCTGGCTATCCCACTCCGGCGGCGCATGTGGCGGACAACGATCTTGCTTTTGGCCAAATCGTCGAAGCGATCAGCCACAGCCGATTTTGGAATGAGACCTGTGTTTTCGCAATCGAGGATGATCCTCAAGATGGCTGGGATCACGTCAGCGGCTATCGGACCACGGCCTACTGCATCAGTCCTTACACCAAGCGCGGAGCCGTCGTCAGCACTCAGTACAACCAGCCCGCGATGCTGCGGACTATCGAGCTGATGCTTGGCTTGCCGCCGATGAACCAGATGGACGCCGCAGCCACGCCGATGACTGATTGCTTTACGGCCCAACCCAACTTCACGCCCTTCACGGCATTGCGAAATAATATTCCGCTCGATCAACTGAATCCCGATCCTCGCGCCATCCACGATCCAGTGCAGAAACATTACGCTCTCCTTTCAACTCAGCTCCCTCTCGACCGAGCAGATAAGTGCCCGGAGGAGTTGCTCAACCGTATCATCTGGAACGCTCAGAAAGGAAACTCAGCCCCGTATCCAAACTGGGCTGTCCTTCCGAAGCGCAAGCGCGTGGAACGAGACTGAGCCAGTCCGACAGCAAGACTGCATCGGGCTAATCTAGGCTGCTGATGCCCGTGCGGACCGCAAACTTCGTTAATCCCGCGACGCTCTTGATTTGAAGCTTCGCCATCAGCGACTCTCGATATTTTTCGATCGTTCGAACGCTCATTACCAACGCGTCGGCGATTTCTTTGTTGCTGAGTCCGTCAGCGATCCTTGTAAGAACCTTTCGCTCACAGTCCTTTAGTTCCAATGTCTTCGCCTTGTTCGGCGCGGCGTGGCTTTGAATGTAATCGTCTTGTATGATCTTAGAGACCGCCGCGCTAAAAAACGGCGCGCCAGTACTGACGGTTTCGACAGCCTGGAACAGCTCAGTGGGAGAGCATCCTTTCAACAGATAACCTCGAGCCCCAGCTTGAATCATTGACAAAACAGATCTTCGATCTTCCAGTCCGCTAAATCCAATGACTTTGGCTCGGGGAAGAGCTTCGAGAAGCAGCTTGGTGGCTATTGCAGGATCGACCAGGAGCATTCGCATATTCATGATCACGACATCCGCCGAGGTTCCCCTGGCCTTGGGAACCGCGCTTAGACTTTCGAAGATCATTGCGATCACCTCGAAATTTCTCCGCGTCGAGAAGTAAAGCTTGAGCGCTTCCAAGGTGATCTCGTGGTCGTCAACCAAGAGCAGCTTGATTCTCTTCTTGCCCCCATGACATCGGATTTCTTTGAGAGTTTTCATTTCATCAACCTTGCTGCCGAGCTTCAAAAGATAAACGATCGCCTCCGCTGAACAGCGTCATAGAACCGAGTAACCCAAGGGGAAGAAAATCGGGTGTGCCTTACAGTGAAACACCCGGCAACACAGATCAAACCTTCCTCCTTGTCCTTCTATGAGGTACCGCTGATTGCCCCAAGCCGAAACATCCTTTCGATGGTCCCGGAGCACTGAACACAAATTGGAAAACAGGCTGAGGAATGCAAGAACAATTTTTGATCGCGAAGAGATATTATGATTGTGGCGGAGCGAAACCATGCCTCAATAGAGGCTCAACGCCGAGCTTGATCTCGGTCGATTGAAAATATTATCGGAAAGAATCGTATGAGCACGGCAGAAAAACATCATTTTCAGGCGGAGATTCAGCAACTACTGAACATCGTCATTCATTCTCTTTACACGGATAAAGAGATTTTCATTCGCGAACTTATTTCAAATGCGGCGGATGCCGTCGAAAAGCTCCGATTTTATCAAACTTCAGGCCAGACAATTTATCAGCAAGATCAGCCTCTGACGATCTCGATCACGACAGACGACAAGGAAAACACGATCACATTTGCGGACACGGGCATCGGAATGACTCATGGCGAGCTGGTGGAAAACCTTGGCACCATCGCGCACTCCGGGTCGAGGGCGTTCCTCAAGCAACTGGCTGAAGATAAAAAGCCCGACGCCAAACTGATCGGCCAATTCGGGGTCGGATTCTACTCGGCATTCATGGCCGGAAAGAAGGTCGCGGTTTATTCGCGATCCTATTTGCCCGACGAGAAGGGGTGGGTCTGGAGCTCGGAAGGAAGCGGCGGGTACGAAATCGAACCGGGCGAGGATCTCAATCGAGGCAGCAAAGTGGTGGTGCACCTGAAAGATGACAACAAAGAATTCGCGGAACAATCAAAGGTTGAGCACATCATCAAGCGCTATTCCAATTTCGTTCCGTTCCCGATCGAGCTGAACGGAAAGAAGATCAACACCGTTCAGGCCATTTGGGCGCGGAGCAAGAACGAGATCAAGGACGAGGAGTATAATGAGTTTTACCAGTATATCGGCCACGATCAACAACCGCCGCTCTACCGCCTCCATTTTACAGCCGATGCACCGCTGTCGATTCAAGCGCTGCTCTTCGTTCCGGCCAGGAGTTTCGAAACTCTGGGCATGGCTCGCACCGAGTCGGAAGTTAATCTTTATTGCCGCAGGATTCTGATCCAGGCGAAAGCCAAAGGTTTGTTTCCCGAGTGGTTGCGCTTTTTGAAAGGCGTCGTGGATAGCGAGGATTTGCCGCTGAACATTTCCCGCGAAACCATGCAGGACACTTCCCTGATGCAAAAACTCAACAAGGTGCTGACCGGAAGGTTCATCAAGTTCCTGGACGAAAAGGCGGAAAAGGACCCGGAGTCTTACGAGAAGTTTGTGACTGAATATGGCCGCTTCTTGAAGGAAGGCGTGGTCACTGATTTCACACATCGCGACGCTCTCGGCAAGTTGCTGAGGTACGAATCCTCAACCTTGCCAAAGGGACAAAAGACTTCGCTGACGGACTACGTGAAGAGAATGGCCTCGGAGCAGAAGGAGATCTATTTCGTGACAGCGCCACATCGCGAAGCGGCGGAAAGCAGCCCGTATTACGAGGTGTTCCAAGCAAAGAAATACGAGGTGCTTTTTCTCTATGATCCATGGGACGAATTCGTCATGGAGCATCTGCACGAGTTCGATAAGAAGCCGCTGCGTCCAGCCGAGAAAGCGGATGCGACATTGGACCAGATCGATGCGAAGGCGGGCGAACTCTCCCAGGACGAATCTCAGAGTTTGGTCAAGTGGCTGAAAGAAACGCTCGGCGATCGCGTGGCGGCAGTGCGTGTTTCCAAACGTCTCGTCGAAAGTCCAGCCGTCATTGTCGATGCCGATCAGTTTATGACCGGCAGCATGCGCCGGATCCTCAAATCCATGGGTCAAGAAGGCGATACAGCGTCTGCGGCGAAGCAGGATCTCGAATTCAACCCGCAACACCTCATGATCGTCCGTTTGGAAAGGATGCGCCACGCCGATGCGCCTCTGGCAGCGAAAGTAGCCGAGCAAATCTTGGACAACGCCAAAGTGGCTGCGGGGCTGCTCGAAGACCCGAGGACCATGCTGAAGCGATTGAATGAACTACTCGAGCAGGTGCTGCTTGCTAAGAGCTAATTACCGTCAGTTCGGGGTTGGAATTAATTCCAAGTTGCTTAGCTGAAGATGTTGAGAGATGGCTTCTTGGGTTGGTGAGTGTAGGAGCCTGCCAGGCATCTTTCCCTCTCTTGATGTTCATGGAGTGATCGAGTCCTAGCAGCGCGATGAACGGAAGATGGTCGATCTAGTCAGGCGCATGGTTTCCGGCACCAGGCCCGAAATTTCGCCAGAGGTAAAGTAGGCGGCGGCTGACGTTCGGATGCGTGGAGAGGCTGTCATCTACCTCTTCGATGTCGTGAACGAGGATGTGATCGGGATGCGTCTCGATGGCGGTGATGAGCACATCGCATTCGTGAATGGAAGGGCCGCCGGGCTTGGCCAGAAGCTCTTTGATCGACACGGGCACCTTCACGGCCTGGCGGATCCGGCGGCGTTTGGCGAGGTCTTCGCGCAGAACGTCCTCATCGACATCGTTGCTTTTGAAGACGTAATCGAACATGCCTTTCACGGACAGTTGATCGGCCTCAACCAAGCGCTGGGTGAAATTCTTCTCCAACCGCGCGCGAGCCTCGGCGGACTCGACGCGGCCGAATGGCAACGCATTCTCATAGTCTTGGATCAAGCCGCCGATGGGCAGGTGCTGGTGGCGCAACTTGGCCTCGATGACGCGCTCCATCAGTGCGCCACGGGCCTCGGACTCAAGAGCGAGCTTCATCTCGACGCGCATCGCCGGGAGAAGGCCTGAGGCGCGAGCGCCAAGATCATCGCAGAGAAACTCCACCAAACGAATCTGACTGGCCCATGTGGAGAAGGCCGCCCAGCGGGCCACGCCGATGGCGAGCAATGGCGCGCCCACATACAGATCGTAATCGCGCAGCGCATGAGCGAGCACGAGGCTGAGCACGCCGGAGAGCAGCGCGGGCGCAAGCAGACACCGGCTGGCAAGCGGCGAGTACGGAAACACATGGCCCAGTTCGTGCCCGATCACGCTCTCCAATTCCTGTTCGTCGAGCAAGTGGAGGATCGAGCGGTTCAATTGTACGCTGTTGAAAAGCCGCCAGCCGGGAAGCAGTTCCAGGCGCAGTGCGTAGGCGTTCACGTCTTTTTCGCCTGCGAGATACACACGCACTCCATGTCGGCCGAGGCCGAGCTTTTCCTGCACTCGCCGCGTCGCCGCGAGCAGCGAGTCGCGGGTATGCACACCGAACCGAGCATCGGGTCGCACGTCTTCGAGCGCTTTGCGGTTCGTCATGAACACGCCGAGCACGAAATCGAACAAGCCGAGGAATCCCCCACTGAACAGGAGCGCCGACTGCCAATCCGGAAGCCCAGGCGGCTGCGCCACCCACCACGCCATGCCCGCGAGAATGGCAAACAGCTCCAGACCGAGCCAGATCACGGATCGCTGCTCTTGAGCTTGAAACTTTTTCAGCAACATCTCGCGCGACGGAGTCTTGAGCCTACGGGGCGAAGACAGCGGCAGCGGCGCTGCTGGTGGTGCAGCATCCTTTTTCAAGTGATGCTCTGGATGAGTCCTCGGATCAATCCCGCCGACGGTCGGGCTCGCGTCTGGTAGATCACCTTGCCGGGCCCCGTGAAGCGCACCACGAAACCTTCGCCGGAGAAAAACGAATCCTTCACCGAGCGGGTGAGCACCACGGACTCGAAGGGCATGCCTTGCGAGAAGCTGACTATGTTCCGGTTGTCGAGCACGAAGCGCTCGCCTTCGGCCAACGTCTGCTCGATCACGCCACCGTAGCTGGAAAGGAAGAGTGTGCCCCTGCCTTGCGTCTTGAGAAAGAAAAGTCCGCGCGTGGCCAGCATACCTTTCACACCCCCGTAGTGCAGGTCGAAAGAAAGATCAGGTGTGCAGGCCAGGAACGCCCCACTCGCGAGGAGCAGGCCGGACTCGGGCGTGACCTCCACCACGCGGATATCGCCCATCTGCTCGGGCGCCAGCATGATGTATTGCGCGTCGCGCTTCGCTGTGTACAAAACGCGGAAGAAACTCTCACCGCCGAACATACTACGGAAGCCGCCGAAAACTCCAGGGCGTCGGCCTTTCATCTGCATGCCCATTTTCACATCAATGTCAAAGCCAGGCGTCATCGCCTGCATCGCGCCAGGCTGCGAATGCACACACTCCCCCTGGTCGAGGTCCAGCCTCAGCGTTGAGAATGCGGGCGCGTGGAGCACCTCGTGTTTCATCGTGCCAGTGGAACTTAGCAGGGTGCGCTAGATGTCGGCATCCGCCTGGCTGCTCATCCTTTTGCGCAACAGATAGCCGCCGATGCTGATCGAAATCATGATGCCCAGGAAGATGAAGAGAGCCACCATGCGACTCACGCCGAGGATGTCTTGGATGCCGGTGATGCAGATGTCATAGATGACGATCTGAATGAACCAGCGGACGATGCCACCGAAGCCTCCACCGCGAGCGGCGAGAATAGGAGAAAAGCTTAGAATGTTCATATCACGCAGACTTTCGCCGAGGGTGCCGTACTCGCAAGCTGAAAATTCGTGCATCCGAGCGAGAGTCTGTCGTGAGTTTGTGCAATATCCCAGGTAATCCCAATGGAATCTGGTGAACCTCTTCGAATGCTTCGGCGATCTCAGAACTCGCGAGCAGCGCGCGACAGCAAACTCCGATGACCCGGCAATGGATCGCGGCGCGATTGCATATCGGGAGCGCAAGGAGGAGTGGAGTGGGACGCTGCTTTGACAGCCGAATGGCCTTGCCGTAATCTTGTCATCATGCAAACGACAATCCAGCTCGACGACGACCTGCTCGCCCAAGCCTCGAAACTGGCCCGAGAGAGAGGCTGCGACCTGTCGCGTCTGATTGAAGAGACGCTGCGGGATAAAATCACGCCCCGCCCGCCCGCTGCGCCACAAACAAATGTTCGTCTGACCACGGTGGCGGGCAGCGGTATCCGCCCCGGAGTTGATCTGAATAACTCAGCCGCTTTACTGGCCCTAATGGAACGACGCGCATGATTATGCCCGATGTCAATATCTTGGTCTATGCCCATCGCGAGGATTCCGTGGATCACACGCGCTACCGGCAATGGCTGGAAGGGATCATTCAAGGCGGCCAGCCCTACGGCATCAGCGACCATGTGTTGAGCGGTTTCCTTCGCATCGTCACTCATACGCGAATTTTCAACCCGCCCAGTCCGATTCGCTCCGCACTCGATTTCGCGCGACAGGTTCGCGACCAGTCGAATTGCCGCTCCATTGCGCCAGGTTCCCGACACTGGCAAATCTTCAGCAATCTGTGCCAATCAGTTCCTGCGACGGGCAATCTGGTGCCCGATGCATGGCTCGCTGCGCTGGCCATCGAATCCGATTGTGAATGGATTACGACCGATCGGGATTATGAACGGTTTCTCGGCTTGCGCTGGCGGCATCCACTCACCGAAAAAGCCTCTGGATAAATGAGCTAACAGAACTCAGGGGTGAGTTTGTGCAATATCCCAGGTAATCCCAATGGAATCTGCCGAACCTCTTCGAATGCTTCGGTGATCTCAGAATTCGCGAGCAGCGCGCGACAGCAAACTCCGATGACTCGGTAAAGGATCGCGGCGCGATTGCATATCGGGAGCGTAAGTTAGGTTTCCCATTTGACTACCCACCGGGCGGATTGCCGATTGTGAGAACTGACCCAGTTACGGCCGTAACAGAGTTCAGATTGCCTGCGTTTAAGCTCGTCAAGAGGATCATCTGGGTGAATAACTTGACCGCATGATGCGATTCTCTCTGTTCCGGATACCGATCATTGTGGACTGGTGGTTTTGGTTGAGTTGCATCCTTTTGGGAGGCGGAATCACCGCTCAAGGAAAAGATGACTGGATCGATGTCAGCATTTGGTCTCTCGTCGTTTTTGTTTCGATCATCGTCCACGAGTTGGGTCACGCATTCGCCGGACGACGTTTCGGATCCGATCCAGCCGTCAGACTACATGGGTTTGGCGGAACGACCTATCTTCCCGGCGGCCACTTCAGCCGAAGTCAAAGCATCATCGTGAGCGCGGCTGGCCCCCTGGCCGGGCTGGCGTTGGGAGTGATCGTTTTCGGTGTCAGTTTAGTCATGAGGGACGGGCCTTGGTTTTTGAAAGTCGCTTTGCACTCTGCCCTCTACATCAACTTCGTCTGGACCTTCATCAATCTGGTTCCGATTCAACCTCTGGACGGTGGTCAAATCTTAAGGGAAGTTCTGGGCCCGAGGAGACTTCAGATCACCCGATGGATTGGTTTTGCGCTCGCAGTGCTGCTTTGTATCTGGGCGCTATCGACGAAGCGCATTTTTTCCGCGTTTATGCTGGCGATGCTCGCCTATCACAACTTTCGCCAAGACCCTATCGAGGGCGGCGTCGTCAAAGAGTAGCAGCACGCGATTGAGGCCAATCCCGTAACTTCAGCCATGGTTTTGATCCCACCTTTGATTGAATTAGGGCTCGGTTGATTTTCTCCTTAGCATTTCCTTCGCTCTTACGTTAGTTTCTGGGCCGACAAAAACCAGAAATGAAAAAAGCGTCGTTACTGATCATCTTTCTCACCGTATTTATTGATCTCATTGGCTTTGGGATCGTTCTGCCTCTGTTGCCAAAATATGCGGAGAGGTTCGGCGCTCATGGATTCGTCATTGGCCTTATCATCAGTTCTTTTTCGGTCATGCAATTTATGTTTGCGCCCGCCTGGGGCCGGCTCTCTGATCGTATTGGCCGACGTCCCGTGTTGCTCATCAGCAATGCGGGGTCGGCCATCTCTTACGCGCTGTTTGGTCTGGCTCCATTGGCCGACGACAGCACAGCACTGCTCGTGCTGCTGGTGTCGCGCATTTTTGCCGGCATCTGCGGCGCGAATTTATCCGTCGCCTCCGCTTACATCGCGGATGTGACCGACCGTGAAAACCGCTCGAAGAGCATGGGCTTGATTGGCATGGCCTTCGGGTTGGGATTTATTCTTGGTCCAGCGATTGGAGCGTTGAGCGCCGCAAAATTCGGACTCACCGGTCCGGGTTGGGTCGCCTCGGCCTTCTGCGCGGGAAATTTTGTTCTCGGTTGTTTTATTTTGAAGGAAAGCTGGAAGCCAACCTCCGAGCCAATCGCAGCCCGCCCTCGGTTCCAGCAATGGGTCCAGACATTTCAGCATCCCAAATTGGGAATTCTCATCGGAATCTATTTCTTGGCGACCTTTTGCTTCACCTGCTTCGAGAGCACACTCCCGCTCCTAGTGGGATCGTCGGCTTTTCACATGGATGATCTAAAGAATTCGGCCAGTTTTGCTGCAAAGCTGAAGGAGCCACGCGATCCGATCTCCCAATACTTCCGTTCGCGCTTATCTCAATCGACGCTCCAGGACCTGGCTAATTATCAGGGAACAGGCCCCATTCCGGAGCCGCTCCGGAAAAGCCTGTTGAACGAATTGAATGAGGAGATGAAGTCACGCACCTTGTTCGACGCGCAGCGCTTCAAAGCCGTTGACCTGCGCGAGGAGACCAGAAAGCTGGTGGCGCAAGCTCCCAACCCGCAGACGATCATCCACCAAAATCGACTCCTTTTGGAAGATGCCTACCCGACAGAAATTGTTCGCCAAAAGGTCTATTACGACGAGAAGCAGGTTGGCTACTTGTTTGCCTATTGCGGAATCATTGCGGCCTTTATCCAGGGTGGAGCGATTGGGCGGCTCATCAAGAAATTCGGCGACCAACGCTTAATCGCTGGCAGCCTCCTCATCGTCGCCATCAGCCTTGTCTTCATCCCCTACTCGCTGCAGTTGGCCGGCCTGCTGCTGACGCTGGGATTGTTCGCTTCCGGTTCAGGAATTAATCGTGCGCCGACCATGGGCCAAATCTCGTTGAATTCGCCGCCCGAGGAGCAAGGCGCGACGCTTGGCATCGCCCAAAGTGCTGGAACTTTGGCCCGGATTTTCGGCCCCGTCTTCGCGACCACCCTCTATTACATCCACAAACCAATTCCTTACCTGGTTGCCGCAGGCATAGCTGGCATCGCAAGTTTGCTGGCCTGGCAATTCATCTGTCGAAGAGACCAATTGGAAACCAAATTGGAAGCTAGGCACTCAACCTCGTAAAGCCGGAAGCGAGTTCAAATCTACTCCATCCAGTTCAGCAGGATTTCCGAGTCTGAAAAGGCGACTGCCTTGGATCACGCGAGAACCTCGGCGATGACTTCACCGTCGTTGATCGTCGGGCATTCCTCGGGCTCATTGTGCAAGTAAGTCAGGCGGGTGTGGTCGAATCCGAGGAGGTGCAATATCGTGGCATGAATGTCATGAACGTGAGCTCGGTTCTCGACCGCGCGCAAACCGATCTCATCCGTCGAGCCGGCGACTGTTCCTGCTTTGACCCCACCGCCGGCCATAAAGATTGTGAAGCCCCACGGGTTATGGTCACGACCGTTACCCTTTTCATTAAATGGCGTGCGTCCAAATTCCCCACCCCACGTCGTGCGCCAAAACCAACTGTTACCCAGGAGAGGACATTTTTTCTAACCAAATTTTTCTTGCGCGGGGCGAAACGAGCCGCTATGAACCTCACGCAAGGAAGGCTGGAATGAGGTTTCCGGCAAAATCACGGCAGAAATTTTTGGACGCAAGGAACCGCATGAGAGCAACGTGCTGGGCAAATTCAAAGGATTGCTTTAATCCATGGCGTACTGCTTTGCTCTGCTACCTCAACTCAGCCAAAGCATCTTTTGCCGCAAGACTTCCCGCCTGTTCGCGTGATCCGAGGCCAGCATGAAAACCACACGCCCTGGCTTTTCCATTACCCGCTCCCGCTACCAAAGCCCAGCAGGGAGCCACTCGCCCGTCGGACAAGAGAGAGACACAGTCAGCCGAGCGAGAGGTTTTCGGGAATGGAGCGAGAACAAGGGTGAAGACGCGTTCGAAGAAGGCCGGCATGCGGCCACGCCAAACCGTAAATTCACATTCGTGAATCACCATTCACCCGCCATCCGCGGCCTGATGTCCGTCCTACCCCTTCGGGCATTTCCTTTTCTCATGGGCCCTCCCTCCCTGGTTTTGCACGCCTTCAGGGACAACGCCCTTTGCGGCAGCGAAAGCCCCATCTTCATCGAGCACACCTCCGATACCATCGCCCGCCGCCGCTCGGCCCTCGCCGACCACCGGTTGGGGGAAAAACTCAAGGAGTTGTTCTGATGTTTGGCTCTGACATCCTCGACGCGGCCATTGGCCTGTTCCTCGTCTATTTCCTATTCAGCGTGCTCTGCAGCACACTCAATGAATGGATCGTGGGCCACATGCGCGGCATGCGCGCCAAGACGCTCGAAATCGGAATTGAACGGCTGCTGGCGTGCTCCGACACGAAGAATGACTTTTTTAACCTGCCGTTGATCCGGAGTCTGGCCATCAAAGACGAAGCAAAGCCTTCGTATATTTCGAGTGCCACATTCGTGGACGGATTGCTGGCGCTGGTGAAGGCAAAAGCCACGGAAGTTGATCCGACTCTGGCTGACATCACCCTCGACAAGGCAAGCCAAGAATTGGATCCGCTGCGGGTCGTGGTGAGTGCGCTGAAAGGCGTTGAGATGCAACCCATCCTGGAAAGCCTTCTCAGCGGGGCCAAGGACATGGAAGAGGCGCGCAAGAAGCTTGAAGCCTGGTTCAATGAGGGGATGGACCGTGCCACCGGCTGGTATAAGAAGCACGCTCAGATTTGGACGGCGGTTCTGGCCCTTGGCGTGGTCGGGTTCTTCAACCTCGATACCCTGACCATAATGCGGGAATTGATGAGCAACTCGAAACTGCGCGCCACGCTGGTGGCCTCTGCCGAAGAAACCGTAAAACAACCCACTGCGGGCAATAATCCCCTGATGGGATCGAACACCGTGGCGGCCATCGAACAGAAGATCAAAGAGCTGCAGTTGCCCATCGGTTGGGCGTGGCATACCAATGTCATCAATGCCGCGAGCACCCCGCCGGTGACCGTGGCCTCGGTTCTCCGGCCGGGCGAAGACTGGCCCATGAAGATCGGCGGCTTGCTGGTAACGGCCTGTGCGTTGTCGCTCGGTGCGCCCTTCTGGTTCGATTTACTCGGCAAGCTGGTCAACCTCCGGGCTGCTGGAAAGAAACCCGAGACACTCAAGGAAAAGAAATGAGGGTCTCCCGAACATTCGCCGCCATGGTGGGAGTCTCCGCGATGGCTTGGTTCTCGTCAGGATGTGCCTGGACCGATGCCGGGGGCACCCATCATCTGATTGTTGGGATCGGATTCGGAGTCATCACCACCACCAATCGCACGGGTGTTGACGTGCTGGATTCCAGAGTGCTGGGAGCAGAAATCGGCCCGGACGGCATCGGTGTCGGCTGGATGCGCCATCATCGCGTGGCGATTGACCCCGCGTTGGCGTCGAATGTGGTGGTTTCTGTGAAGGTGAATTCGTTTGGCCTGACCGTGAAAAATTTTGATCCATACCCCATCGAAACACACAAACCAACAAGAGAAAGTGAACAAACCCCATGAAAACATTAACCGCGCAACGAATCCTCTTGTGCATGGCGGCGATACCGTCCGTTCTATTCACGACGGGATGTAAAACCGTGGTTCGCGAGAATATCATCTCCAGCATCAACACCGGCATTGGCGTAACTCTAGCGGAGAACCCGAAGACTGAACTCTACGAAGTCAAGGTAGGATACATACGCAGCCAGTTCTATTCGGTGCCCACCGGCAAGAACGTGGAGGACGAGTCCGCCGGCGGCACGCATCTCAGCAATGAGGCAAATATCACGCCGGAAATTGTAAGCGGCATCCGCATGGAGTCGGACGCACGCCACCTCCTGCTGGGCGTGAGCGTGTCGGAGAGTTTCGCCGTGGGCAAAATCGCTGTCATGAGTCCCGCCGCAACCGCGATGTACATCGCCGACGCAAGAAACAAGAATAACGCCACCGCCGCTGGGGCGGCCGCCAAGCAAGTCAGTGATTCCTCCGCCAAATACGCTGCCGCTGCTTCCTCAGCCATCGCCGTATCGGATGAGCGAATCGAAAAGATAATCGGTTATGCGTCGGACCCGGCCAAGACGGATCATCTCGACTCCGTCAAGGTCAAAGCTCTGGTTGCCGGGACTGCCCTCGTGGCAAACGAGCAGAAGATTGCCGAAATGACTCCTGCGCAATTTAAAGAAAAGCTTCAGCGCAGTTGGGAGCCGTTCGTGGGCAAGCTTTACAAAAATGTCCCGTAAACAGACCTGAACAAAGCTGAAAGGAAAAAGCACTATGGAAAAATCACTCACCATCTGCACCGATCCGGCACAGGCCGACTACACCAAAGCCTACCTCATCAAGCGCGGAGCCAAGGTTACTGTGGAAAACATTCATGACTTCACGGTTAGCGAAGCCACTGGCACGCCGCCAGACGTGGACTTCGATGGCAAATACACCAAGATGGGGGATGGTCTCATCCTCGTAACCGGGACGTGGTGAAATATTGTCTGCGGAGTTGAAAACCGGAGAAAATGCTTATTCCCATTCACCTCCGTCAGCGCCTGCCCGTGCTGCGGGCCGACGCCAACCGCGTTCTCGTCTTCCACCGCTGGGTTCCCGGAGAAGGCCGCGACGTCATCATCGCCATCAACCTCAGCGAACACACCTGGCCCAACTACCAGCTCGGCCTGCCCCGCCCGGGCCGCTGGGAGGAAGCCTTCAACAGCGACATTTACGACAACTGGGTGAACCCCTGGCGTCAGGGCAACGGCGGAGGAGTGTTCGCTGACGGAGGCCCGATGCATGATTTCCAGCAGTCCGCCAACGTGGCGCTTCCGGTCAATTCCATTTGCGTCTTCGTCTCATGAACCGCTCTGCGCAACCATCAATTCTGCGTGACTCCGACACCGCCCACCTCGAAAGCGAACTAAACCATGCGAAAATCCCCAGCGGCGGCCTCGGCGACATGACGATTGTGAGGTGGACTGCACCGGCTGGGAAGCGGGCGCGAGCTTCAGTAATGATTCAGCAGGTGCAAATCGGCATGAAAAAGTCGAATGAATAACGACCAAGGCATACCGAAGATCTTTTCCGTACTGTTGCTCGTGGCAGCAGCAACGCTCGGGTGGTTTGGTTTGAAAGGTCCTGGCGTCCCGCGCGTCGCCGATAACCGGACTTCGGCGCAGGTTCCGGCTGACGAACAGGATGTGATCGCACGGTTGTGGGAGGATCCATTGCAAGCGATGCAGGCGGAGTTATCGAAGAAAGCTCGCGACAAGCCCTCCAACACCAACCAAGCCAATGCGCCATCAAAACACACGATCGAGGCGATGCAGAAAGCAGTGATCGACAAGGCCGGAACAAACCATCTGTGTCTATTGGTGGTGCCCATCCCGGACACCCCTTTTCCGGATGATTTCGAAACGCGGTTGCGGATGCGATATAGCGTGCAGATGGCTCTGGCGGCAGAGAACTTCGCGCCCAACAATCGAAAGGCACTGGGCTATTTCGAGTTGCCGTCTCCGACGAATACAGATTCATCAGAATCAAAGATGTATGTGCCCTACGAGTGGTTCATTCCTAGAAGCAAGGCTGCAGCAAATGTGGTGCTCGTGCTCTGGCTGCCGGAGGGGCGCCTCAGCAGCGCGCCTTTGGACCTTTTGCATCAATTGCAAACCAACCTCCAACCGGTGCAGTCGAATGAATATCCTTATGTTTTTGTCATCGGGCCTCGGTCTTCGGATACGTTGAAGAAAATGGTCCCAGCCCAAGGCGAGACAAACACTGAAAAGTATTCATTGATGAACAAGCTGTCCATCTTCTCGCCACAAGCGACCACGCCCGATCCGCTGATCGAACTTGCACCACAAAAGACGTGGGCCAAGGCGAGGGATGACTTTGCAAGCAAGCTGCACGAGACCCTTATCGGCTACACAAATGGATTTGGTACAACTGACTCGTGGCGCTACTTTCACAACTTCATCGCGCCCGACGACCAGTTGACCGATTTGCTGGTGGCGGAACTGGCGCTGCGTGAGGTGGTGAAACTCGGTGTTAATTCGGAAGACAAGATTCTGATTCTGGCGGAGGCAGACACGCAATACGGGCGATCACTTCCGCTGGCGATTCAAGCTTCACTCGATAGCTATCGCAACAGCAACATCCATTATTCCATAAATTACGCTATCTCTTCGAGCCATACAACGAAGTGGCTCCAAGATAACCGCGAAAAGCCGCCCTGGGAGCCCAAGTTGATGATTTATCGCTATCTGCGCGGGCTTGACCAGCAGAAGGGGAATGAAGGGAACGCGAAAGCACCTGCCCGCACGGGTGCCAAAGCGCCGGACGAAGTGTTGGCCGAGGTTTTTAGCAAACAAGGAGCGATGGCCCTGGGCGAGTCCCAATTGGACTATGTGGATCGGCTCGGCGAGAACCTTCAACGAGGCGCTACCACAGGCAAGATCAAGGCGGTCGGGGTACTGGGCGGCGACCTCTATGACAAGCTGATCCTCTTGCGGACTTTGCGCCCCAAGTTTCCAGGCGCAGTTTTCTTTACGACGGATCTGGATGCCCGCATGTGGAATCCGGAACATCTGCCATTCACGCGAAAC
>CAMAWP010000123.1 GCA_945861765.1 Akkermansia muciniphila
TTCGAAATGGAGAGCGGGAATGACGAGCTTCATCGCCGCTTCAATTGATCAAACAGCTCCGGTCGGCGCGAGTGGCTTCGCCGATCAATCTTTGCGTCTGCACAGAAAGACTCCTTCCTCCTCGGACTGTGTGATCCAACGGTCCAGCACCAGGAATCCCGACTCTTCGAGGAGCAAACAAATGTTCGCCGGAGTGTGGCGGTAAGAGAAAAAGAGTCGGATCGATTCGCCGACGTTAAATTGAAACCGTTCTTCTTCGATCTCGATGAGACAAGGGCGATGAAAGTCGAAGTAAGCGGCTATTCGCTTTAGGCCCATGCCGGCTGGACAATTCTCCACCAGGAAACGGAGTCGGCCCGCATCCCGTTCAACTCCGAGATCCACCAGGAAAGAAAGAAGCCAGTCGCGAGTCAGCTCGTTATCGTAAAGAGGGAGTATCTTTTCGACACCCGCATGGTAATCGGACCCAGGCGCGAGGTTGGCACTGAAGAGCAAATGATCGTCGCGCCGAACAGCATCCACCAAGCGGGGCAGAATGACTTGAGGCTCGAAATTGGGGATCATGCCAAAAAAGGTAACGATTCGCGTCGCCTCGGGAGCTACCGAAAGGCTGAGTAATTCTCCGAGATTTGCGGCTGACAGAAGATCACAAACGAGCGGGTGGCAATCGGCTGCTGGCACAACCGCCAATGACGATTGATACGCCACCAAGACCATCGATGTGCTTACGTCACACGGCGTGTACGCTAACGCTTTTTTGTCACGGTGGAGCAGTTGGAGCAAACGCGAATCCTTCCGGCCACCGCCACAACCGAGGCCAATCAAATGCACGCGATCCGAGTTTGCACAGGCGGCTGCCACCGCGCCAAAGCTGGATTCGTAGATAGCGGCACAGTTGGAGTCTGTTTGAGACGGGGAGTAAGCTCGATGAAGCGCGAGCCATTTTTGAGTTTGCCGGACGCTGTCGTAAAGGAACTTGTGATTGAGTATCCGAGACTGAAGTGACTGAACTAAATCGCGTCGGACATTCTCAGGCCACTGGCTGTTGTGAATAGCGACGGCTGCGGTGTTAGGGAGGGTGGTGGTTGGCATAGGTTAACGGTTGCAGTATCGCGCCGGAGAGACCTCGATACGATCATGATCGTCGAAGACCGGTTAGGAAATTGTTCGCAACTGCACCGAATCACGGGGTTGGATTGACTTGAGCGGTATCTCTGGCCATAGTGCGGAGTATGAATTTTGACATTTCAGCCCTGTTGAACGACTGGGAATACAGGCCAGGGCAGATTGACGTCAGAAAATTCAAAGGCAAGGACGGTGTGGAGAAAATTCAGTTGCGCGTCGATCTCGGTTTGCTGCAAATAAGTGCCGAGGGACGTCCGGATGGCAAGCGTCCGTTTGGTCATGAATCCCTTTTGGAACATTACGAGGCTCGCTTGATCAAGCATATCAAGGCTCATGATGGCAAGGACGATGGATTTGAGCTCAACGTGGATGATTGCTCGAAATTGCAGCAGGAAGCCATACAGTATCATCATCGATATATTTGCTTGTTTCAGTTGAAGGATTATCAAGGAGTTATCCGAGACACGGATCGAAATCTCAAAGTATTTGATTTTGTTGAGCAATATGCGGCTTCCGGCGACTTGGGTTTCTCTTTGCAGCAATTCCGTCCGCAATTGCTCATGATGCAGACCCGCGCCATCGGTTGTCTGGCGCTCGATTCAGATGACTACGCCAAGGCCATCGACGCGGTGAATCATGGCATCGAGGAGATTCGGAGTTTCTATCAAAAACAGTCGCGCACCGATCTCATCGAACAGAGCGGAGAAATTCAATCGCTCGACATCTGGCTGAAGGAGCTGCTGGCCAGCCGCCCTCTTACGAAGCGGGAAAGGCTGGAAAAGGCGCTCAATGACGCTGTGCGACGAGAAGACTACGAGAAAGCCGCCAAAGTGCGAGACACCTTGCGAAACCTTAAAACATCGAAATAGTTCATGACTCTCACAGAACGTGTTTCACAGGAACTGAAAGCCGCCATGCTGGCCCGAGATGCAGAACGTCTTTCAACCTTGCGCTTGCTGAAGTCCGCTCTCGGTTACGCTCAGATCGAACGAAAAACGGAAACGTTGCCGGATGCCGATGTCGTGGTCATCGTTCAAAAGGAAATCAAGAAGCGACGGGATGCCATCGAACATTACGAAAAAGGCGGACGCTCAGAATCAGCAGCTCTTGAACAGCGCGAAGTAAAAGTGCTTGAGAGCTTTTTGCCTCAAGCCTTGACCTCGGAGGAATTGGCGCAACTGGTTCGTGACACGATCCAAGAAGTCGGCGCTTCGAGCAAAAAGGAGATGGGGCTGGTGATCAAAGCCGTGCAAGCAAAGGCCGCTGGTAGGGCAGACGGGAAAACGATCAGCGCCCTGGTTGGTAAACTCCTTCCCTGAATCAGTGATCGAATCGAGGCTGGAACTCCAATCATCCGGCACTTCACCGCCTCGGGATTTCTTCCACCAACGCAAAGAAGCTGAATGCATTGCAGTGGCTGGGTGCATGCCACGTTCAGCGCTGCGGATAAATTTGGTAAAGGATCAGGTAAATAATCACGCCGGTCACGGAAACATACATCCAAAGTGGCCAGGTCCATCGAGCGATTTTCTTATGCCCTTCGAAGCGCTCCTTTGCAGCACGATTCAAGGTGACGAGAATCAGCGGAACAATCACCACCGCCAAGACTGTGTGAGTGAGAAGGATGCTAAGATAAATCGGACGAAACCATTTCGGCTCCGCAAAAACGGTCCTGCCCACATTAAAGTGATAGATCAGGTAACAGATCAGGAAAATCGTTGAGGTGGCGAACGCCGCAATCATGCAGTTCCGGTGAGCGGTGTGCTGCTTCTTCTGAATGAAAAAGTAACCAGCGCTCAGGAAAATGACGCTCAAGGAGTTGAGGCAAGCGTTGATAGCAGGCAAATCGGTCAGACTCATGGGTTCTTTTCGCCGAGCAATCCAACAATAGCTTGCACAGCCTCTTTTTGCGCGCCAGGGTTCATCGCTTCAATCACTGTTCGTAGCCGGCCACTCTGATCGACGACGATAAAGTAGGTGCTGTGGATGAACAGATCATTCGCGTTGGTCCGGGCTTCTGGTGTCTTTTCAAGCGCCGTGAGTTTGAGGCCATCGATAGCGAGGCGTGCGATTTCGTCCTTGGCTCCGGTCAAGAACCACCAGCGATCCGATGGCGCGCCGAATTGCTCACCATAGCTCTTCAATACGGTCGGCGTGTCAAACTCAGGGTCAGTCGTCAAAGTGATCAGCTTGAGGCGCTCGCTCGTCGGCAAGGCGGCGTGTAATTCCTTCATCCGCCGGGTCATCTCACGGCACGGGCCAGGGCATCGGGTGAAAATAATGTCCGCCACCCAGACCTTGCCGCGCAAGGTGTCTAGGGTAACGACACCGCCCAATTGATTGGTCAGATGGAAATCTGTTACTCGGCCCAAAACCGGCAACGGAGAAGTTCTGGCTTTGATTTGAGTCGAAAGGAAAATAACCCCGATAGTGAGAATTATCAGAGCGAGCCCTCCCCAAACAGTCCATTGAACTTTTCGGGATGTAGAATTCATTTCCGAACAGAGTCGACACCGCGCAAGACGCAGGAGTATGCTCCAAGTTGCCTGGTTCGAAGAAAGCGAAAGGCTAGTTCAAGACAACAATGAAAATCTTCATTACGTTCGACGCCGTTATTCTGTCTCAGAGAACCTCTATTCGAAGCTCGCGGGAGCAGCCCCACTCGGTTTGCTTTTTTCGGCGACCCATGCATCGAAAGCAGCAACGCTCTCGATTGTCAAAAACCCTGCCGACATATTGTAATGACCATTCCCACAGAGCTGGGCGCAATTAATTTGGTACCTGCCGGGTATCGTGGCCGTAAACCAAACCGGAATCATCATTCCCGGAATGGCATCTTGCGTCACTCGCAATGCGATCACCTTAAACGAATGAATGACATCCTTAGAAGAGAGGTATATTAGGACTGGCTTATTAACAGGGACGTGAATGTCATTATAAGTCGTGAAATCATCCTTGCCTTGGGCGTCTTTCAAATCTACTGCCCAAATATTATCGGGAGCTAGGAGCTTAATATCCTGCTTGCCAAACACACCGTCCTTTCCAGGGTAGCGAGCATTCCAAGCAAATTGCTGAGCAATAACCCTAATCGGGGTTCCTTCGCCCTCCTTCGGCGGTTGATCCACCACCTTTGCCCAAAGGGGAACAGCAAATCCAATTAAGAGGACGCCTTCAACTACCGCCACTCCAACCTCAGCCCACGTGGAAAGGTGAGTCTTGGCACCGGCATAGTCGGCTTTCGGACTTTTGGACGCACGAAAACGGAACAGGGCATAGGCGAAATAAATGATCCAACCCACAAACAGCACCAGCATCAGCAGGTGAACGTAGATGATAAGCTGATCGACATCCTTTCCGTGTTTAGAAGCGAGAACGGGCAATCCTAAGAGATCCTTCATTATCAAACCTTTTTGCTTACGTCCACCAAAGCCTCGGATAAATCGGAATCCGCTGCCATAGCCGACCTTTTTGCCAAATAAATAAAGAACGAAGCGATCACGCCCAAGACGGAAGTGATCACCGCCAAGAGGCTGAAAATCCCCCAGTTCATGCCTTGAGCTAGAGCAGAATCCGATTGCCCAAAACAAGCCGCGCAAGCGAGCACGCTGCTCGGCTCCAAAGCCAAACCAAATGCACAAATACTCAGAAGAATTTGAAAGCCTTTCCGGATCATAAGTAACTTATGTTTTTCAGCTTCTTCAAAAAATATCTTCCATAAACTAACAGAGCTCCGACGGCCACAACAGACGACACGCCAAAAACAATGTCGAGCTTCGTCCCGTCAGGAGAAAAGTAATTTCTAAAGGACCAACCGCCGAAGCCGCAAGCCAACAATGTTGACGCCATAATGAAAACAACATGGATGGCTTTAAGCGACATGATCAGTGCGAAGCTTTAGCTGGCTGAGACTGATGGGTGGCTGCGTCCCCAAAATGAATGGTGCCGATGGGCACTTGATCTCTCGCCCAAACCGTCAGATACATCATGCCCGCAAAGAAGAAAGCGGTCGAAGCTAGAATCCCGTAAATCATCTTCTTCTCCGAGACCAAGTGCATGAAATAGCCCGCCACGAGAAATGCCTTAACGCTGGCGATCAGCAAAGCCACCGCGACCGTAATGGCCACGCTCTCGATTTTAGCATAAGACGCTCCTACCGTTACAATCGTGCCAACGATGAGGGCGTAAAAGACGAACAAATATCGTCTCACCGACTTTTGAATATCATGGACGTCGTGATCACTCATAATTCGCTACAGTAGATATAAAACTGGGAAAAGGAATATCCAGACCAAATCAACGAAATGCCAGAAGAGACCCGAAACCTCAATGCGGTTTGTAAATCGCTCGGGATCAGTTTTCCACATCTTGCTGCCAGGCCCCCACAGGTAACCGATGACGAGGGCACCGCCAAGAACGTGCAACGCATGCAGAGCCGTCAACGTGAAATAAATCGCCAGATAGGTGTTATGCCAAGGCCCATAGTTTTCGATCTTCTTAATCTGCGCCACGGGGATCTTCACCTCCGCATGTGCGTCGCCATGACTCTTGTCGGCGGCATTCGAGGCACCATGTTTGGCCATCGGATGAATCACCACATGCTCTTTCGTCCTCTCGACCAAGTGACCGTCCACGACAGTTCCGTCAGTGAGAATAACTTCGTAATGGGTGAACTTGTCGTGATATTCATAGGACTTTATTCCTACGAACATTAAAGCGCAAAGAAGAGTAAAACCTTGGAACACCTTGAATCGGCCGAACTGATTCATTTTCAGCGAAGCCCAAGCCATGACGACCGTGATGCTGGAAGTAATCAGCACCAAGGTATTCACAGTCCCAATTGGAATGTTGAGCAACCCATGAGGCCAAGCGCCTGGAGCGGCCCCTACTCTCAACAAAATATATGAGGAAAATAAGGCTCCAAACAGCATCACTTCGGACGCTAGAAAAAGCCAAATGCCTAGCTTTGCGTTATAAAGGCCAGTGTCCTGACGCGGTTGTACGACGTACGGGATGTCCATGAATCTGTGATTGTTTAACTAGGTTGATCTTGCGGGGTGAAGTCTTTGGGATGGCCAGGAACGCTATATTCATAGGGTCCACGATACACGCGAATTGGCTTTGTAAAATTGCCATGCGGAGGCGGCGTCGGCGTTTGCCAGTCCAGCGTGGTGGCTTCCCAAGGGTTATCTGAGGTCACTCGTTTGCCATTATACATGCTGACAAAAAAGTTTATAATAAAGGGAATCTGAGCCAAACCCAAGGCCCAGGCCGCATGTGAAATGCTCGCGTTCCGCAGGATCAGACTGTCGCTCAGACCGCCAATCGCATTCGGGGTATTAGCTAGCGAATAGTTTGCTCCGCCGTCAGCCATTCGTCGCAACATACCAGCCATCCCTTGCGCAAACATCGGCTGAAATATGAGATTCATAAACACCAACGAGAGCCAAAAATGCACCTTTCCCCAAAACTCGTTCATCATGCGTCCCGTCGCCTTTGGATACCAAAAATAAATTCCCGCCATTAGGCCGAAGATCGTTCCTGGAGCGACAACGTAATGAAAGTGCGCGATCACGTAATAGGTATCATGCAAATGGATATCGCTGAAATTAAAACCCAACGGCAAACCTGTCAGCCCGCCGATTCCAAACATCGGCAGAAACGCGAGGGCAAATAACATTGGCGTGTTGAAACGAATCGACCCTCCCCACAGCGTGATAAAAAACGCCGACAGGATGATCACCGATGGTACGGAGATAATCATTGTCGTGGTTTGAAAGAAGGTGCTGATCTTGGTCCCCATCCCCGTCAGATACATGTGATGAGCCCATACGATGAATGAAAGAAAGCCGACGCCGAGGACCGAATAGACCAACGACTTGTAACCCCAAATCGGCTTGCGTGTGTTGTTGGCCAAGATCTCGCAAACAATCCCCATTGCCGGAAGAATCAACACGTAAACCTCTGGATGACCTAAAAACCAGAAAAGATGCTGCCACAACAAAGGACTGCCTCCTCCGCTAACCGCTCCTGCGACACCTCCAACCGCCGCCAACCCTGTCGGGAGAAAGAAGCTCGTATGGGCTACCTTATCCATTAGCTGCATGAGAGCAGCCGCTTCCAAAGGAGGAAAAGCAAGCAACAGAATAAAAGCGGTGACAAATTGAGTCCAGACAAAGAAAGGCAACCGCATCCAGGTCATCCCAGGAGCTCTCAGTTGAATAATGGTGGCGATGAAGTTCACCGCCCCCAAGAGCGAGGAAGTAATAAGAAACACCATTCCAAGAATCCACACCGTCTGGCCTTCTCCAGGAATCAAAGTCGCCAAGGGCGAATACGACGTCCAACCTGCCTGCGCGGCACCGCCCGGAATAAAGAAACCGACTAGCATGATCACGCCACCCACTGCATACGCTTGGTAGCTTACCATGTTAATGCGCGGAAAAGCCATGTCCACGGCTCCAATTTGGAGAGGGACAACGAAATTGCCGAACGCCGCAAACGCCAATGGAACAACACCTAGGAACACCATGATCGTTCCGTGCATCGCGCCAAATGCGTTATACAAATCCGAGGACATCACTCCCCCGGCGGCGGCCGTTCCCAACATCTTTTCCAGCAGATGCCCCACAACGGGAATCGGTTTGTTGGGATACGCGATTTGCCATCGCATCAGCGTGATCAGCGAAAAACCAAAAAACAGAAAGATCAGTGATGTGATGCCGTATTGGATTCCAATAACTTTGTGATCGGTCGAAAAAATATACTTCTGCCAAAACCCTAATTCCTCATGGTGTTCTTCATGAGTTCCGGCGGGATGGGAATGTGTCGTTGTTGGCTGCATGTCTTTTTTATGCTGTGAGCCTATAGATTGAACTGTCTCTTCCGGCTAAATTAATAAGGGGCCTAGTTAACTTTAGCGCTCTGCCAGTGTCAACGGCAGAATAGTTGTTTCCTGTCTTCTACTTGATTTTGTCCAGCACCATCAACCCCAGCAAGAGCGGCAGGTAAATAATCGATGTGTAGAAAAGCTGGCGGGCCCGTGCTTCAGTCAGATGCCGGGAAAACTGTATGGCAAACCAAATGAAAACCAAGCCCAGCACTAACGCTCCGACCAAATATAACACGCCAGCAAGTTTAAATAAAAACGGCAGCAAGCTAATGGGGAGCAAGCCGAGAGTATGACTGACTGCCTGACGCCCGGTGCTGCGGCCTCCCGGATCCACCACAGGCAACATCGCGAAGCCTGCTTCCTCGTATTCGTCCCGGTAGATCCAGGCGATCGCGAGGAAGTGCGGAAGCTGCCAAAAGAAAAGTATCGCGAAAAGTGCCCATCCCTCGCCGCTCACCTCGCCCCGAGCGGCCGTCCAGCCCATCAACGGAGGTAATGCACCGGGAATAGCCCCAACCATCGTGTTCAAAGAGGTCACTCGCTTCAGCGGAGTATAGACGAATAAATAACTGGTCAAAGTAACGGCCCCTAGCAAGCTCGTCAGAAGATTGACCGTCAGCGCCAGATAAATTAACCCAATCCCAGCGCAGATACCCCCAAAAATCAATACAGCGTCCGGCTGCAATCGACCCGAAGGCAGAGGCCGTGATGCGGTCCGCCGCATCTTGGCATCAAACTCACGCTCCAAAAGCTGATTCAGCGCTGCGGCCCCACCTGCGACGAGCCCCGTCCCTAAAAGAGTATTCAACATCAAAAGATAGTCGATCGACTCACGAACTCCCAGGTAGAAGCCGACAAAGGTCGTCACCAGAACCAAGGCAGTCAACCGGGCTTTCGTCAGCTCAAGAAATACGCCCCACCCAGCCTTTTCGATGGTTTGCGGCACGTCTAGCGATGGAGCAGAAACCTTCATGACGGAACTCAACTGGTGGAAGTGGCCCTCTTCGCCGCGGAGACGGATCTATCGTGCAAGAGCGCTGGTTTTCCCACAAAAGCACATGCGGCATCTCGGTGGAATGCAAAGCGAAAAACCACGACGCAAACAAGAGCTCCCATGACAAGGCTCAACGCTCCCAGCACCACATGAGCCGTTGCAACATCTGCCGCCTTTTTGCTCAGCACGGTGGCAGCCCCCAAGCCTGCCTGGCACAAAATCAGAGTGAGCCAGGCGAGCGACAACCTTGACACCGCATCCTTGGCACCGAGTTGCCGTCGAACACTCCAAGCAAAAAATCCTGCGGTCAGGAGCGTTAAAAGCGCTCCGATTCTATGGGCCATGTGCAAATAAATTTGAAACGCCGTGATCGGATTGTGGTCCCGAACACCCAGACGGGTCCGGTTAAAAACGTCTAGAGAAGCGGGATCTGTTGAAGGCCATATCTTCCCGTGTGCCAAAGGAAAATCTGGGATGGCCAGACCTGCATGTTGATGGCGCATCGTGGCGCCCAACGCTAATTGCAGAAAAACCAAAGCGATGGCCGCTACAAGCAGACGCCTCAATTTTTTCGACCGCAGCAACACCTGGCTGCTCCCCTGCGCAGCTTGCCACCAACTCGATGTCATCAACGCCATGGCACTGACGAGGACTAAGAAAAGCTGAGCCAATGTAGCGTGGAAAATTCCAATCTGATCTTTGAACAACGTCACGCGCAACCCTCCCAGGACCCCTTGCAGCACGACGGCGAAAAAAGCAACCACACCAAGCCGGCGCATCCAAGCCCTCGACTCCTTAAGCCAAAGCCAAACCGCCAGAACCGTCGTCAGCAACCCGACAAGCGAAGCGAACAGTCGATGCGTATGTTCGTAAAAAATGCCGCCAACCCAGTAGGATGGCGGAAACAAAAACATGTTGTACCCGTAGGTCGTCGGCCAGTCCGGCACGGCCATGCCCGCCTCGTGGCTGGTCACCAAACCTCCGATGCCAACCAAAACGAGCGTCGCCGCCGCCGTGAAAACGGCGAAACAATGTAGCCAACGATTATTGCTTGATCGGGTCACGCTTCGATACCGACTGAAACGCCGCTATGGTGATTGACCACAGCGGCGATGTAACAAAAGGACTATGAACTATTTAGGCGGCGCGGGAACTGCAAGAGTGAAATCGGCTGTTTGACCTTTATCTGCAACGGTCACTTCTTTGGTCATCTTGCCAGCCTTGCGGTGGTAGGCCTCGATCACATATTTGCCGGGAGGAACATTCGCAATCTTAAAGGTGCCATCTTTGCCCGACACAGCGAAAAACGGATGATCCACCACCCCGCCATAGGCAAACATCCAGCCGTGGATATTGCACGTAAACCGAAGGAAAACTTCCGGATTGCTAAACGCGTAATCGAAGGGCGGCCCGCTCGGAAGTTGCATCTTGTTGGATTCCGGGTTCCCAGCCACCTGAGGCGTTGGATGCACGTTGTGCGGGACCTTGTCGGAGTTTTTCACAATGAGCTTCTGTCCTGCTTGCAGACCAAAGACGTAAGGCACATATTCACAGCCTTTCTGATCCAGAACAACCGGTTCAGTGGAGGGAGGAAACTTCTTTCCTGCCAAACCTTCCTTGATATAGATGAACGTATCGGCCAATCCGCCACCGGCATCCACCACATAGAGTCGGGTCGTGGGCTTATCGGTGCGTTCTTTGGCGCAAGAGGCATCCAACGGCAGTGGTATCTCCGGGGGGGGTGTTCCTTTCAAGGTAATCTTGCCGGTAATATCCGCGGCAGATGCCAATTGCATGGACCCCGCCAGAAGAGCGGCTGTCAGAAGTTGAGTCGTCATTTTCATAGTCTTTGTCGAGCTAGGTAAGTTAATAATCGGACCCTATCATTGGGTATTTTGAGCTGCAAGTGATTTGTGAAACTTTTCACAAACTTTGTTACTTGGACTCTTTTTCATCAAACTTATTCATGGCACCAACTGCTTGACGCGGGGAACCAGAGTAATGAAGTTGTGGAAATAGGACACCTCCAATCATTGAGCCGCGCCGTTGTTTCGTTCCCTACGATGGGGAGAGATCATCCGATCAAGTTCGTCCATCGTTCGCGCCATTTCAATGGCAGTGCATGCAGCCTCGGCACCGCGATTATGAGTCTTGCTCAAACACCGGACTCGAGCTTGGTCCTCGTTCTCGAGCAGCAGCACCTCATGGACGATCGGGATTCGGTGCGTGATTTGGATTTGTGCCAAGGCATTGCTGACGCCTTCACCGATGTGCTGCGCATGGGTTGTTTCTCCTCGCACGATAACTCCCAAGCAAATCACTGCCGAAAGCGGCGGCGTGCAATCTCGAACTAGTTTCGCCACCACCACTGGAATTTCAAAAGCCCCCGGCACGCGCACCACCCGAACACTGTCGGCCGAGGCTTGTTTTAAGACTGCGCGCGCTGCTCGCAACATCCCATTGACGTATCGTCCGTTGTATTTCGACGCCACAATGGCAAAGCGTTTTCCGTCGGCCTTACGCTCCTTCGTTCGAATAGTTTTGAGCATGAGATGGTATCAGATTAAGTGCCCAAGCTTCTCGCGTTTGGTTTTAAGATATTTTTCGTTGTGAGGATTCGGCTCCACTTTGATCGGGACCTGCTTGACGATTTCCAACCCATAACCCTCCAAGCCGACGATTTTCTTCGGATTATTGGTGAGCAATCGGATGGTCTTCAAACCCAAATCAACCAGGATTTGAGCGCCCAACCCATATTCTCGAAGATCCATGGGAAAGCCGAGCTTAAGGTTCGCCTGAACAGTGTCATAGCCGTTCTCTTGCAACTTATAGGCTTTAATTTTTGGAACCAGTCCTATTCCGCGCCCCTCCTGCCGCATATAAACAATGACTCCTCGTCCCGCGTCAGCCACCTGCCGCATCGCTTGATGGAGCTGCGGCCCGCAATCGCATCGGCGCGACCCGAACACATCCCCGGTAAGGCATTCGCTATGGACCCGCACGAGCACGTTCTTTTTGTTCGCCACATCACCGTGAACCAACGCCAGATGATGCTGTCCATCCACTCGCGAGCGATAAAGGTGCATATCGAAATCGCCATGCTCAGTTGGCATTTTCACGACCTCCACCCGCTCCACCAATTTCTCTCGCGTCCGGCGGTATTTGATCAGCGCTTCTATGCTGCAGATCTTGAGCCGATGGCGCCGCGCAAATTTGGTCAATTCAGGCAAGCGGGCCATCGAACCGTCCTCGCTCATGATTTCACAGATGACTGCCGTTTGCCGGCATTCGGCCAGTTTCACCAGATCGACCGCCGCTTCGGTGTGGCCAGCTCTCTGCAAGACACCGCCTGGCTTTGCACGAAGCGGAAACACATGACCTGGCTGAACTAAATCGTCAGGAATGGCTGTTGGATCTGACATGATCTTGATCGTTCGCGCCCGATCTGCCGCGCTGATCCCAGTGGTAATCCCTTTCGCTGCATCGACACTGACTTGAAAATCCGTTCGGAAGGCGTCCCGGTTCTGCACAACCATCTGTTCAATTCCAAGCTGCTTCAAGCGTTCGGATGTGGTCGGCACACAAATTAATCCGCGGCCGAACTTGGCCATGAAATTGACGGCTGCCGGCGTGACACATTCCGCGGCCATGATCAAATCGCCTTCGTTCTCGCGGTCGGCATCATCAACGACGATGACCATCCGGCCCTTCCGCAAATCGGAGACGACAGATTCAATGGAATCAAACGATTTCTTCATAAGCCCGCACGAAGCTGGCGCTCTGGGAGGCAATTTCCCGCGACAAAAAAATCCCCACCTGGAGTCCAGATGGGGATGATGAAATTCGGAATCAGACTATCTCAGAGCAAGCAATTGCGCGCCCTTCATAGAACGCGCCTTCTTGGCTGCCGCAACCGTTTTCGAGGAGCAAGCGGACTTGTCAGCGCAACTGGTCTTGGCTTCCACAGTGCATTCTGTTTTCGCTGTGCCAGCGACAGCAGTCTTCGCATTTTCAGATTTCTCGCCTGCCTGAACGGATGAAGCCGTTGCGAGAAGAGCCAGAGTTAAACAAAAAATAAGTTTTTTCATATTGGTTTTTAGTTCTATACCGCGATTAAGTGTGATTACAGCCTTGTTGTAGCACTTGAGACAATTTAGTCAAAGCTTGATTCAATCGTCGCGGCGACGCCGGCCGACCACATCACGACGGAGGCATCCCTGCCATGACGAAACCTTTCGGCGCTTCCGCAAGACATTGGATGAAGCAGGGTCATCGCGCAGTGCGTGCCAGTGCTTGATAGATGCTCAAGGCCCGGCGATATTCCTCCAAGGCCGTCGGCGGCAAAAGAGCACCGCTGCGGGCAATCTCCTCTTCCACGCGTTTCACCAGAAACTCAGCTTCTTCGCGGCGCGGTCGGAGCGGCTTTTCTTCCGCTTCGACAAACCACGGTGCTGTATGGGCAAAGCGAAAGCGCCCATTCTCTCGTTCCTCCCAGCACCTCACCGCGACCCAGCCGGAACCGTCCATCCCGACCTCGGCTTCGAAATGGGCTTCGTTCGCTCCGGAGGCATTGCGGGTGCTCTTCGGCGCGATAGCCTCCCGCACTTCGCCATTCACAATGATCTCAACCTTGGTCACGCGCTCGACGCTCACGACTTCGCCCTTGACGCGAAAACTCTGTTTACCTTTGGCGCGCACGTTGAAGATGTGCCCAGGCTGCTCGCCGTTCACAGTCGTGATGAGCATCGGGCCGGTGGTAACAAAGCTGCGGCCCACTTTCAAACCATTCACCCAGGCATCGTAATTGAACCCTCCTGGCAAATGCACATACACCCTGCTAAACGCGAGCGGCACAGGATGTACTCCGTTAGCAGTGCCCGCAGTCGGCCGAAGCCGGAAGCCGCAGTCGAGCAACGCGTAATAATTGAGAAAGCCGTACAGAGTCCACTCGCGCTCAGTGCCGATGCCCGTTCCGATGTTCATCCAGGCAGGTGCCGGCACGGCCCAATTCCTGATTGCAAACTCGGTCTCCCAATGATGGTTGTTGGCAAGTTCAAAAAGATCAGGCTTCACCAGTGGCACAAGCGCCATCGACCAAGGCCAGTTATGCTTCTCGATATCGAGAAGCGCCCCCTCGGCGTGAGCCCTCTCCGCAACCTTGCTCACAGGCACCGCGGGCAGATCGAAGACGCTCTTATGATTAACAGCCAGGAGCGCACCAAGGGTGTGCGATCGCTTCCCTGTCGTAAAAATCTCATACTCCGTATTGAGCGGATAATAGACGTGGGTCGGATCGACACTCACGGGCGCGGCGGTGAAGCTGCCTTTAAAATTCCGGATGCTCTCGCTCGGTGGAATATCGGCGTCGGTCGTCCAATAGACCATTGGAAAAACAACGTTCACATCCTCCGCCAGCATTGTATTCGGTAGCTCCGCCGGATCACGATGGGCGTGCGTGTCACCGGAAAACCATCCGCGCGCTGCCATGTTAATCCAACGGCGCATCTTCAGACTCACCTCCATCGGCGCGCGATCGACAACAACCTCTCGAGTCACGGGCAAATATTCCTTGCCATGCTCGACTGTGAAGGTGTACCGCCCCGGCGTCAGTTCGACACGGAACGGGTGCGCCGATAGTGTCGTATGCATCTCGACCGCGTTGGTGTTCGACCCGTTCCTCCGCTCGTAGCGAACGGCCGATCCGTCGCGCGAATTTGACTTCGGGAAATACCATTTGCCATCATGGCTCCGGATGTAAAGGCGAGCGGGAATTGCCGCATCAGTCGCCGCGTCTTTGATCTGACCTGTCACCATGACTTCGACACGTTCGGCCTTGCGCCTTTCAATGATCGCAAACGGCTCTGCCGGTTCTTGCTGTGGATCGACAAATCTGGCCAAGTCGCGCATTGCGATCACCTGATATCCTTCGTCGTGCAAATGTTTCATGTATTGAGCGAAACGCTCCGGAGGAGTATGTACCCACGGATGCTCGTTGTCGGGGGCACCATGAAACTGCAGCACCGCAATCCGGCCAGACCTCGCCTGCTGCACAGCGCGCTTGAAGTCTTCCAGTGTCCAATCAGGCCGAGCATCACCCGCGGAGGGGATCAACAAGGGATGGTCTCTACCAGGCTCGTAGGCCGAGCCTCGACCCCAATCATAAGGAAACTCCGGCGCGCCGCCGCGGCGGGCAAAGCGAATTCCTTGGCGCTTGAGAATCGGCAATGCGCCAGGTTCCAGGCCATTTCCCGGATAGGCAAAACTGATTGGACGCCGAATTCCATGCTCGACGCAACGGGCATTGATCGCTTCCATTTGCTCAGGCAGCCTGTCGAGATTTCCAGCGGTCAACCCCATGTGGTCCCGTGTGTGGTTGCCGATCTCGAAGCCCTCGCGATCGAGTTCGGCAATCTGTTCCCACGTCATGTAATCCGTCTTGTTCGATCGAAACGAAAAGCCTTCCGTGATAAAAAAAGTGGCGGAGAATCCATACTGCTTGAGCAAGGGCCGGACAACTGAATGATGCGACGCCACCGAATCATCGAAGGTTAACACCACGAGCTTTTCAGGAACAGGCTCCAACGCGGCCCCAGCCCCAAGGTGGCTCGCGCAGATCAGAATGAAACCGATGGCGAAACGAAACGGATGAGTTCCCAGTGTTTGGTTCATGCAGAGGATTCTGCCTGGGCGCTGCCAGGAATCAACTCCTTGTCCTACTCCGTTCAGCTTTTGTCTTGAAACGATCCGGAGCGACTCCATACCCTCACACCCGAGACCAGCAAAACTGCGACCGCGATCAGTTCATCGGATGGCGCTCAGCATGGAACAATACGGCATAATCCTTGGAGCAGGCCTCTTGGTCAGCGTCAGCGTTTGCGCCTGGATGCTGGGAGCAAGGGCCCATGCGTCGGCGCGCCGCTTTCGCGAAGAGCATCACGAAAGCTTCCTCGGACCGCGCCGTTCATGATGAACCCACCCGAACATCCGACCGACCGTGACAAGGAGGTGCTGCACCAATTCGGTTACGCGCAGCAACTCCTGCGCGAGATGGGGGGCTTCTCGAACTTCGCCATTTCGTTCTCCATCATTTCCATCCTGACCGGAGCCGTGACACTTTACGGAGTGGGACTCAACGCCGGCGGTCCGGTTGTGATGAGCATCGGCTGGCCGTTGGTCACTCTCTTCGTCCTCTTCGTCGCCGCGTCGCTCGCTGAACTGGCCTCGGCTATTCCCACGTCAGGTGCGCTCTACCATTGGGCGTCCCTGCTCGGGGGACCGACCTGGGGCTGGATCACCGCATGGTTGAATCTTATCGGACTCATCGCCGCCATTGCTGGCATCGATTACGGATGCGCTCAATTCATGACACCGCTGCTCGGCCTAGAAGAAACGCCCCAAAACTTCATGTCCGTTTTCGGCGCCCTCCTGCTGACGCATGCGATTCTGAATCACATCGGCATCCGAACGGTGGCGCGATTGAATGACTTCAGCGCGGTTTATCACATCGTGGGCGTGGCTGTGGTTGTGGTGGCTCTGGCCTTCTTCGCGCCCAAGCAGCCGGTGAGTTGGTTGTTCACTAAAACGTTCACCACCGTCACGAACCAACCCTATTGGTTCGCGTTCCTCGGCGGATTGCTTCAAGCGCAGTGGACCTACACCGGCTACGACGCCTCGGCGCACACAATTGAAGAAACCAAAAACGCTCGCGTCAGCGCGCCTTGGGGCATGTATCTCTCCGTTGTCATCTCTGGCGTGATTGGCTACGTCATGCTCCTGTTCGTGACACTGGCCATTAAAGACCTGGGCGCCGCCGCGGCCGCAGCCAATCCATTCATCTACATCTTCGAACAAGCCCTTGGTGACACCTTCGGTCGCGTCGTGCTCTGGATTGTCACGCTGGCCATGTGGTTCTGCGGCTTGTCCTGCGTGACTTCAACCTCACGGATGATCTTCGCTTTCGCGCGCGACAATGGGATGCCGCTTTCGCCAGTCTTCGCGAAGGTGAGCCGACACTACCGCACACCTGCCGCAGCGGTGTGGTTGGCGAGCATCTTATCGTTTATGCTTCCGTGCCTGATTCTGGCCCTGGTCGCCGCATTTCCCAAGCGGCTCGACTTTTCGAAGCTTTATCCAGCCGTCACCGGCATCAGCACGATCGGACTCTATCTCTCGTACGGCATTCCGTTGCTCCTCAAAGTCCGCGCGATGCGCCAAGGCATCTGGGCATCGCGCGCCAACGGACCTTGGAGCCTGGGCGCTTGGAGCGGCCCCGTGAATGTCATCGCTCTGATCTGGATCGCGTTTATTACAGTGCTCTTCGTGCTGCCGCCGAATGACCTCACCGGCTACATCTTCGCAGCCACATTCCTCGCATTAATGATTTTCTATGCGGCGCGCGTCCGCGGACGTTTCCGTGGTCCGGTGGCGCAGGCCAGTTCCGATGCAGAGCTGCTGAAGATGGAAGCCGAGCTTGAGAAGTGAAGTTGAGAGAGATTCGG
>CAMAWP010000124.1 GCA_945861765.1 Akkermansia muciniphila
TCGGCGAGCGCCCCGGCCAGTTGTATGGTGTTGGTGGTTTTGCCAACGCCACCTTTCTGGTTTCCCACGGCGATGACAACGGTGTTTCGGATTTTCTCTGCCATTTTCCTCCTGTTCAAACGTGTTATTTTTGGCCAACGGGCCAACCGGCGCGGACCGCGCCGTCGGGCCAATGGGCCGTTCGGAGTTATCCCATATTCCGATACGCGACGCCATAGACCCACGGTTTCGTTTTGAAGCAGGTGGAGCGGGGTTCATTGGGCCAAACGACCTCTTGGCCAAGGGGCGAATGAGTCGGCGGTCGGCCAACGGGCGCGCTGGCCGCTTGGCCAACGGGACGACCGAAAATGCAGATCACCCCTTGCGCGAACCCCATGAAGTGCGGGATGCATCAGACTCAGGAGCATTCCCATGACGACCGGCTACAAAACACTCACCCCCAATCAAATCGGCAACCTGCTGCACGCCCTCGCGACGCGCCGGGTTCCATGGCTGGCAGCCCGTGTATGGGCTGCTTGTGTCGAGTTGGTTGCCATCCGGGAGGCCGCCCAACGCGTGCGCCGCCAGCGGCGCGACATGCGCCGGGTCCAGTCAGATTTTCAGCGGTCCGAACTTTCGGAACTCACCGGCCTGAACGCCCGCGCGGTCAGCCGGGCTCTGGGCATTCTTCAGCGGCATGGCTTGGTGGCGTTCACGGCGACCGCCATCGGAGTGACCGAGGTTCCGATGCCGGAAGCGATGGAAACGATTCGAGCGCTGTCCGGAGGACGAAGCGCGCGACGGCCTATTCCGGTCCCACGCGGGTTGTTGCGCTTCCTCGCCGGACAACCCTCGGCGGCCCTCGGCAAAGTGATGCTCGGCTACGTCTGCCGTGGTCTCTCCCTGGACCGCGAGGGCGGCGCGGTGCGGGAAGCCGGCACGGTGAAGGCCAGTTGGCTGGCCGAGACGCTTGGTCTGAGCCTCCGCTCCGTCCGATACGCTCAAGCGGAGCTGAAAACCTTTGGCTGGATCGGCAAGGACATCGGCTCAAAGCAATGGAAGCTCAACCGCCACGGAGCCTGGTTCCGCATCAACCTGAACTGGAAAGCGCTGTCGGCGGAGACGGAAGGGGCTGCCTGCGGTGCCACGAACAGCGTGCGATTTGCACGCCCCACACCGCATTTCTGCACCTCCATTGCACCCCCTAAAGAAGACCGGAAAACTCCTTCGGAATCTAAAAACCAGAAACCTGGTGTTTTAGGATCGGGGATCCGGAAGGACCGACCGGCGTGTCTAACACCGCCGCCGCCCCCAACGCTGGCCAACATCCGCCTCGCGGACCTGCACGACCTTGAGCGTCTGAGTTCGCTGCACCGTCAGGCCGTCGCTCGGGATTGGTTGACCGATTGCGAGGCCGACAAACTGAACTTTTTCGCCGCTGCCGTGAGGGCGAGGTCCACCCGTGCGCGTGATCCCGTTCGGGTGTTCGTCGCGCTCGTTCGAGGGCGTCTGTGGAACCACGTAACCCAAGCGCAGGAGGACGAGGCTCGTCGGACCCTCCACAGGAACCGACAACGGGACCCTGTCGGGGGCCTTGTCGGGGTTGAACGTGCCGCAGTCGAACTCGGGCGCGCAGGATCGGTTGTGAGGACAATTTGCGAAAACATTCTAAAAAGGGACCCTTCACTGCCTTCTGGGATCTGCGTCCCTGGAGTTCCCGGAACTACAAATGTACGTCCTAGTCGTCTATTTCCAGAGATTCCTGTAGCGGTCGGATGCCTCAAAAGCCCGTAATTCCGTTATCCGTTCTCCTGCGAAAGGAACGGCCCGGTTCCATTCTTTCCAAACCAATGCGACGCCTGAGAAATCACTCAACCGGGAAGAATCCTGTTGTCGGAGATAATCATCCACACTGATGTCCCGCAAAGTAAAGTCGTCTATCCCTGTTGCCAATCGCACCAAGGCTCGTTCTGCACTTTTGATGTCCTGCGCACAAATCAAACCCGTTGTCTGCCGTTTTCTCGGCCTCACGTGCCCAATTCAGCAACGGGAGAATCGCGAACCTGATTGGCGTTTCGACTCCGACTTGATTCGCGCCGCTCCGAATGGTTCGCAAAACGCTCTGCCATCTTGCATGGCCGGCCCGGAGATGACCAAACTCCCGACCGATGAGAAATCTCAACTCCCCCTGGTCTTTGAATCGCCGGAGAACACTGGCGTGGATGACAATGACCGGTTCAGAAAAGTTTTCGAGCCCGATCAAAAGCCCCGTCCGTTCCACAACAAATACACGGGGAATTTGAGTGATATGAAGGACACGGCTGCAATCCACAATGATCGAGTGCAACGCCGGGAATTGTGCTCGCGTCACTTCCAATCCATCGACAGAGAGCGAGCGAGTATGCACGTCATCAACGAATGGCTTCACGAAAAGAGAATCCAATTGTTTGGTAAATTCCATTTCCTCGGCTCGACCCAGCCGCGCCATTAAATCACGATCCGCGGTACGCTGAAAAGTATCGCACGAGATCGCCATCGGAATTCTTGGCGCAAAAGTGGAGTTTGGGGTCGGTGTCGCGATGCGTTTCTGGACCAAAGCAAACCCAACCCCCATGAGCAACAGAATCGATCCGAGAATCGTAAATGTTGTTATTTTCATCTGGATTTTCATCGAGCTGAGAGTGCAAGGAACAAAACGATGTATGCGGCCATGTCCCCGATTGCTTTTCTGTCCGCCCCGAGAGTCCCTCGCCAGGAATTGTCCTCGCCGAGTTTTGCCTGTTCGCGGCTCAAAATATTGAACGCGTCGATCAGCGCGTTGTGTGATTGTGTTCGTGATGAATCAATCAAATGTCGATGTGCTGGCGGCGTCTGCCTCCAGGCGGTTCGATAAGAGGTATATTTTTCCGCTGCTCGATACAGATCCACTTTTAGTTCGGAGATTCCGCTGTCTTCAATCATATCGAAGACCTGTTTGGCAGTTTGCAGGGTCATGATCATTCACGGTTTTCCAAACGATTAAATGCGCCGCGCAAGACGACCGACAGGACAATGAATGCCACGATAAATACCGCAGCGTATGCTACCGCATGAGGATTTGGCGGACTCTCGAAAAAAGTGGAAAGGTTTTGCGAGGTTCCGGCGGTTGCGGGTGCGCCGTTGGCGATTGGAGGCGTTTTTGGCATGAGCGCATATCCCCCCGCGACAGCACCGGCTGTCCAGGGCAATAGAATCCAGGCGCTTGTTGCGGACAGAACAAGCGTCAAAAGGAGCAGCCACCCGCGAACCAACTGACGAAACAGGAGCACGATTACCGCGATTCCAGCCAAGCCGATCAGAATGGCCGTTAATACGCGATTCGAGGAAATGCGGTGAATCGCGAATCCGGTTTTCGACATCACGGGAATAATCGCGCCCTCGGGGAGTGCTGGAGATTCAGGTTTAGCTTCGTCGGTTCTTAAGTGGATTTGCCCGTCATCAACGAGGACACGTACTGTGCCCTGCCTCAATACTGTCCGTCTGGTATCTTCGTTGGTAAGGCGCAAAACGGCGATGCGATCCTCACCTTTCATCTTGATACTGTTCACATATCCTACAACGGATTGGTCCAGCAGAACTGCGGTCTTTTCTGCGATCCTCTCATTCTCAGCCAGTCTAGTTTCGTACGAGGAGGATCGTCGGCAACCGTTGGTGATCGTTAAGAGAATGAGAACAATGAAAACACGCATCCATGCAAGGGTGCTTGCGAAAGCTGTCTTGTCGTGAGCTCGACAGGGCTCACTTATGGGTTTACGCGACACCGTGGATTGTAATTGAAAACACGCTTTCATATCAGTTAAGAGCGGAAAGCCGATGCATTTTCCGGGATTGAAAACAGCGGTCATGAAAACCATCCAAAGAGCAACTTGTCCGTTGGGGAACGGGATTAGGGCGTGCGTGAGAACGAGTACTCTTTTTCCTTCCGAAGAGGGAAATACGTCCCTCTCTGCTGATCGTTTTGTGGCTTTTTGTTAAGCCACACTTTTGGAGCGCTTCGGAGGTCTCTCTCCGCTCGCCCGGGCCTCCTTCGAGGAACTTCAGCAGTTGAAAGGGATCGGGAAATCCAAGGCGACGGCTATCCGCTCCGCCTTCCTTCTGGCTCAGCGTCTGAGTCAGGAAAGCACTCGGGAAGCACCCCTGCTCGACACCCCTGAACGAGTTGCCGAAGCCCTCCGGGAACCCAACCGACTCTATGAGGTCGAACACTTCCAAGTCGTGTGCCTCAACACGCGGCGGCGGTTGATCGCGGTCGAAAACATCGCCCAAGGCATCCTCGACCAAGTGCTCGTCCATGCTCGCGTTCACATGGGGAGAGGTCGACGATTACGCCGACTACGTCATCGGTAGAAGTGATCAACGACTGTTTCTAGGGAAACTCGGGGTGCCCATGCAGAACCTCAACTTTCCTTTCCCGATCCGCCGGCTGCGCGTCGACCACAGTTTTGGCCGTGTGTTCGTTACCACAAAGGACGGGATTTTCTTTGCCTCCGTTGCGGACCTTGCGGCGGACAAGGCCATTCATATTCGCCGCTCCCTTGATAGAATTGTGGTGGAGTGGTTCGGCGGGGGACCCTTGCAAGCCGCTCCCGCCGTCACGGGGCCGTGGAAAGTTGTCCCCGATGCGATGAGCCCGTACGCGATTGAGAGTGGTGAACCCTCGGGTTATTTTCGGGTGGGCCAATAACCGCGGCTTTCAAACGAGTTTTCGACAACCTCGCGTGTCACGCCTGCGTCCTCCTCGAATTGAGATGCTTCGAAGGGGAATCGCCCTGCCCGCCCGCAGGCGCCGAAAGGAAACGAACTTGCGGCAGACCCGCCCGGCTTTCGACCAGTGGTTGCGGCCATCATCTGCTCCAAGGTCGAGCTCGCCCCGAAGAACATGGGGCCAAGCATCTCGCGGTAATCGGCTCGCCAGTTGGCGAGGTGGTCCACCGGCGGGCAAAGTCGGGAATTAACATCAACATCACCAGGGACAGACAATCAATATCAATCGCCGCGACATCAATCGCCGCTGCACAGCTCCAAGAAACAACCTTTGATCTCCGCAGAGAACCATCCAGGGGAGTCCTAACGAGATGGAACCAGTGATGTGGCAGGGACTGAAGAGGATACCTCCAACAAATTCCCTGTTCCACATGAAGGCACTCCTTTGCGCAATCAGACCCCAGAAAATGCTGGCTATCGATCAGGGACCAATGGGGCTTTCTGGGCCGGCTGAAGTCCAAAGCCTGGTTGGAGGGATAGCCCGTTGGAGCGCGTCCGATCGGCAAGACCACCTGGTCGAACATAGGGCCAAGTCGCACTTCGAGTTGGTGGTCACGGTGGACATCGAACATGAGGCCTATACGGCCTGTTTTTCGCTGTTGGAATTGGGGAGGCAATCTCCGTGTCTGGCAGGGCAATTCTTCATCCGTTTCATTCTGATCAGATGGAATCCCTCACGCATTTGCGGAACCTTGTCGACGGCTACCTTGTCGGCGGCAAATCGACCTCTGCGCATGGAACTCTGCCATGAATTCAAGGCGCGGGTGTCCTCTACCATCTCGAGGTGACCCAACAGCGTCCTCCAAGTAGGATTTGCCGCCGGTTTTTACTTCATTTCTCTCACCGTGCGGTTTGTTTCCCACCAAGACTCCAAAATGCTACAAACCGGCGGCACATCTTCACAAGTAACTACGTTTTGAGTTCAACGCAGGCGACGGTCTTCGACGGGGCTAGAGCCGGTGCGGGCCGAAGCGAAGCGCACCCTCGGTCGCGGTCCGCTCCGTGCGAATGGGGCTCCGTCCGAGGGCGTCGCCGATTGAGAAGTGCCTTGAGCCTCCGCTGAATGGTTGGTGGCGTAGCCGCAAGTCGCATAGGCTGCGCGCTATAGTTCAAGCGGGGCTTTAGTTGCGTGACCTGAGTCAAGCCGCCGAAAGCAAAGGAAGCCGATTCGGTGCCGATCGCTTCACTAACCGCGATTGAACAGGCTTCCGATGCGACACGGCGTACATTTCAGCCGAGCCGTCAATCCTCGCTGACGGGTTTCATCGCGCGTTTTACGGCCGACGACGGCAGCCGTCGGATGAGGTCGCGAAGCTGCTCCGCGCTCATGGTTTCTAACGTCAAGTCGTGCGTTGGTTCCTGGTTCGGCTCCAAGGAGGTCTTCCGCTCCAAGATGACTTCTCGGCGTGCGTGCTCCCATTTGACTTCATATTGGTCAATTTGGGAACGCTCCCGAACAACCGTCTCCAGCATTTCGGTGAGACAGTCAGTGAAGCCGCGACTACCGTCATAGCCAAAGATGTGCGCGTGCTCGTGGAGAAAAATGGCTAACGCCTCGGCAAAATCGCTGATGAATACTTGGCCCGACAGGAAAACCTCCCGCTCGCGATAACCTCTCGACTGCTTTAGTTGGCCAAGAATGGTTTCGGTTTCGGCGACGCTGTAAGTCGTCCGACTTTTGTCAAAGTGCTGCATGATGGCCGGGGCTAGGTTCCGGACGGCTTCGCCAAGGATCGAAAGTGCCAACTGTTCGGTCCTCAAGAGAGGCCGATGATGGCGCGTTTTCTCCTCCTCCATGGCCTTCCGTCTCAGTTCGGCGCAGTGCGCGTCTGCATTGAGGACTCCAAAGCGTTTGAAGTAACCCGGCAGCGCCTTTCTGCCCTGTTCCCTCCACTTACGTTCCAAGTGATCAAATTCAAGCGCTTCGGCCGGCTGCTGGCTGGTGCAGACGGCATAGTACCCATCGCCAAAAACCTTTCTAACTGCCTCAGGCTGCCAGGAGCCGGTGCGATAATGTCCTGACTCGGCGATTTGACTTATTAACGGATGACCACGAATCCAGGAATTGCGGACGGCCGTCACGATAGCCATTTGGCCTGCTTGATTGCTCCGGACTCCGCTGCGGGCAAAGATTTGGTAGAACACGTCCATGAGTGCTCCACCAAAGGCGTTGCGGTCTCGGTCGGACCGGATCTTCTTTTCAATGCGTTCAAAACTCTTGTTGATCACCAACACCACCGGAATATCCGGAATCTCTCCTCGCTTCAGGCGCTGATAGAACACATGCCCGGTAGCCGTCGTTGAGGTGTAGGCCGCAAATGCCCCGTCCGACGATGACCACAGCTTGGAGCCCAACAAGGGATTGTGTTCGTGGAAAAAGTGGGTCAGCCCAACTTTCAGCGCCGCAATGAGGTTTTTGGAGCAGCCTCGCAGGATCATGCGGGCACCGGCAAAAGGCTCAGAAGTGCGGAAAAAGTCGTAGACCACCGGCTGCAATTGCGTTCCCGCCACCATCTGATCTTCGATCCGGAGGTACACCACTTGGTCCCCCGAAAGGACGATGGGCTCGATGTTGTGGTCACGCAGTAGGCACACGGCGGCAGCCTTGAATCCCTCCCCGTACTGCCCCACATCGTCAGCCCCTTTTTCGCTGCCGAGATAGAATAGCCGGATTAACTCGAATTCAGCGGGGGCGGTGATTTCGACCGTGTTTCCTTGAACCAGCACCCGAACCTCCCCAAGACGCTCTCGATTGGCGTCGTAGAAATTCTGCATCAGGTCGCGGGCGATGTAGTTCTCGTCCCAATTCACGCCCCATGACGTGGTGACGGAACTGGTGCGAGAATCCAAGTGGGTCAGGTTCCCCGCGATTCCCGATTGTTTCAGGGCGGTCAGGCTGTTTTTCCATTCCATCGACTTCTGTGACGTAGCGTTCATTGCCATCCTTTCGTGGGCTGCCATTGACCAGGCGGGGTGAAATTGACTTGCAGACCTCCCAGCACGGGTTCGAGGAACTCCCGCAGGCATCGGACAACTTCTGACAGCTCCGGTGTGTGCTCCGCCACGGCGGCCTGCCGGACGAAAGCATTCCACTGCATCTGCTTGCTCCGGTCCTCGGTGAAGTCTGCCGTCAACGCCGTGATTCGACCCATGGGCAACGGAGTGTTGCGGGCGGCAAAGGTTGCCCGGATGGCACCGGCGAGAACGGCTCCTTCGAACGGGTAGCTCCGCGACAAGTGCCACAGGTCGAAGAAGTCCTTCATCCGGCTGTTCCCCAAGCCGAGGCGCACCATCGCCTCCAGCTTCTCCGCGATGACGGTTTCCGGGGGATAGGCCCGGAGCTTCGGTTTGGGCGTATCCAGCAGCGTCGGGAATTCCACCATCACGGGCGGGGGAACCGTGGCGTCACCGAAGCCGACATCGACCTGCACCGTCACCCGTGCCGCCGCCAACTCGGCCCGCAGGATGACCCGGATGCCGCCCGCTTCCATCGCGGCCCGGATCGGTTCGGCGCTCACCTCGCCAAAGACAAGCCCATCGGGTTCGACGGGCGTCGCGATCACTTCACGGAACAACGCGAGCAGTTCATCCAGGGAACGCCGACGGAGCCCGAGAAGATCGAGATCCTTCGTGGCCCGGTGAGGCACTCCTTCCCACACCGTGAAGAGCATGGCCCCTTTGAGCAGGAACCTTTCGCCGTGCGGTGAAGCGGCCAGCCGGCAGAGCAGACGCTCTACACCATAACGAGTGAGGACGCGGTTGAATTCCCAGTTCTTTGCCCGCGCCAGGGTCAGTAGTCGGTGCCGCACCGAGGCGGCTACATTGGGCGTCTTCATGCGAGCGATTCCACGTAGGGGCGGATTACGTTGTGCACACGACACACGCGGGCCATGGCCCAGAGTTCGTCCATGGTGAATCGACGCTTGGTCCAACCGTCGCGCAGCGCCTCGACCGCGACACTGATGCCGAGTTTGTTCCGGTATTTGAAACAATCCGCGACCGTCTTGGCAGGAGTGGTGATTCGAACGGGGACACCGTCGATCTGGTGGATGGTGCTTCCGGAGTTGAGCGCCTCGCCTCCGAACCGGACGACATGCAGCGGCGGAAATCCTTCCGCCGGTTGGCGGGCCTTGCGGTCGATGGCCAGCCAGACCTCGTGCGGGGACTGCGTGGTCAGGTCATGGAACACGAGCGCCGAGAGAAGACAGACAACCCCATGCGGCACTCGGACAGCGGCTTGGGCGAGGCTATGGTGCTCCGAAACGTCGTAGCCGGTGACGTCGTAGACCCCGTGACTGAGACGGGAGACCACCCCGTCCGCCAGCGGAACCTCCAGCGCCGTGCGCGGCAGGCCCAGGCGCGCCAGGTCGCGGGTCCGGATGACTGATTTCTTGCGCAGCAGCGGACGGAGTTTCGAGTCGATGATCGTCGCCATGCCGACACTATACAATATGTCGGCACTTGTTTGCAAGTGCCCATCGCATGTCGAAACACGAGAGGCGGCGCGGTCAGAGGAGCCCAACCGGGGAGTGCGTTTGGTGGTGGCCACAGGGCGGACGGCCTGGATGTCGCAATTCAAGCGTGAGTTCATAAGTTGGCAACTATTGTTGTAGGCGGTAGTTCGGTGGCCGCAGGGCTGGTCACCACGGCTGGACCAGGAAACCGAATTTGGCGGCTGAGGTCGGTCACCTGCTGCGACTCGTAAGCCGAGAGCGGTGGGACCACCACTTGTGCCCTGCGGGCATAAGCGCGATGCACCGCCTTGCTGTTGTGGCCGAGGGCTTCCTGGGCAAAGCGCTCGGGATACCCGCATTTGCGAGCCCTTTCCGCCCACGCGTAGCGGTAGGAATGGAGCGAGACCCCCTTGATATCCAATCCACGGGTTCGCTGCATGAATTCAGTGGCCCGGTCACCGGGTCGGACCGTTCGCAGGTAGGGGAACAGCGGCCCGTCTTTGGGCAACCGGCGCAGGATGGCCTCAATCGTCTCATCGAAGCGGATCAGCGCGTATTCTCCGGTTTTCTTGCGCTGATAGCTGATCACTCGTTGGCCCCAGTCGATGTCCTCGGTCCTGAGAAACGCGATGTCGGACTGCGACGCCCCGATGTGCCACGCGAGTTCATAAAACGCCTTTCTTTCCGGATTGAGTTCGCGGGCAATGATCTTCTGGTGTTCATCGAAGGTGATGGCCCGGCGTTCGCGGTGCCGGACGGTTGGCCACTGCCGTTTCGGGATGATCGGTGCGGGCACCCAGCTCATGTCCAAAGCGAAGTTGTGGATGCGACGGAGGTAGACGTTGGTCGAGACTTTCCCAAGTTCCATGGTCCGCAACAGATGTTCGGCACGCGTTTCGATGAGCGGTCGGTCGATGATGCCAGCGTAGGCCTTGTCCTTCGAAGCGATGATCCAACGTCGGTGGGTTTCGCCCTGCTTGAGCTTGAGGATCTCGGTGAGAACATCCCGCCAGGTGCGCGAGGCCGCCTTGGGATCGGCGGCCATCATGTAGGCGCGGGCCATCTGGAGGTTCACGAAGGGGACGGTGTGGGCCTCGTTGCGGGCGTGGAGCAGACGCTTGGCGCTGGTGCGGTCCTTGGTGCCGAGGGACTCTTGCCGCCCGGATTGGGAGTCATGGCACCAGAAGACTCGGCCGCGTCGGAACAATCGGAATTTCGGCTTCATAATCGTGTCGATTACGAAGCGTAAGGCGAGCGTCTTCCCTCGCGTTAGTCAGGTGTCAGGGAGTTAAGTCCGGTTAAGCCGGGGCCTGCTGGAGCAGACCATTTTGCTGACACTTTTGCTGACAGTCGGGCCTTTTTGAGGCCTTTTCCCCACCCAAATCCCCCGAAAACCGAGGAAAAGAGGCTGGAGGCGAGGGTCGGAATTGGACATCTTCGCGCCCTTTTCCTGCTCAAAAATAGCCAATGTTTACGGCTAATCAAGCAAACTCTGCCACTACTCGTTCACTACCCAGAACTACTCGTTTAGGCACAGTTTTGGACACAGTTGGCGCATCGGAAACCGCGAGTTCAAAAATGCGATTCAAGACCGAAAGGTCCAGCGACGGAGCCCTTGCCGGAAAGGGCGGGACCGGGATTCCGGGATCCTCGAAATCCGGGCCGAGTTGGTCCTCGCGGAACTCGGTCGCGTGAATTCAGGTCCCTATTTCCCCACTCCCGCCACTAAAGGAGTGATGAGACGGTGAATGAAAGGAGGTGAAAGAGAATCATAACCGCAAATCCCCGTTTATCCGGGATGGTGGCGGAGCGCGCGGCAGGGACGCGGCCGGTTTTGGAATTCGGGCGGCCCGTCCAAAACGTCGTGCTGCTGGGTCATGTGGAGCAGGCCAAGCTGGCGATAGGCGCTCCGCTCTCCTGCGGCTCCGCCTCCGCCTCCGCGAGTTGCGTCTTGGCTCTTTGGCCGCGATTCTTGTTCGAATACCATCCGTAATAGCGGATTTGGTGCTCCCCGATCTCCGGAACGTGCTGTGTCACCTCCGCCATCCCGCAGGCGCGGGACAACGGATCAAAAATCTGGAAGTTGCGCTTGGAACCGGCCACCGGATCATCGCTGGCGACCTCGGGAAATCGCCCGAGGCGATTGTCTCCGGTGAGTCGTTTGGGAATCGTGAACACCAACTGCCTGTGGGCCACTTGGGCGCACACCTCCTCAGCCACCCCCCTTCGCCGAGGCTTCGGAGGGCAGGCCCAGACGGCTTTCTCCAGTGCCCGCTTCTGGTGGCCTGCCTGCGCCGAGGCTTCGGCAGGCAGGCAGCTCGGGCATACGCACCGGCCCCGACACGAAAACGCCACGAACAACTTGTGCGGGCACTTCGGGCATCGCACCCGCGCAAACCCCTTCTTCAGATCCCCACAGTCCAGAAACCTCTCCACCGCCTTGGCGATGACCGGCCTGCGCCGAGGCTTCGGCGGGCAGGTCGGTCGCCAAAAACCATAGCGCTCCCGGTAGCGCTCTTCATAGACCCTCTCGAACTCCGGATAGAACCGCGCAACCCTCCTTCGCCAAGGCTTCGGCGGGCTACGAAACGATTGTCAATTTGATTGCAAAAACTACTACGGCGAAAGGCCTGATAGTCGTGTGCCGCCTGGACCGACGAAAGTATCCGACAGGTAGAAAAGTCACTAACGAAGAGATGAAAAGCGTGAACATTAGACGAAGTCGATTTCATGGCGAATGGAACTACGTTATCGAACCCCGCAAAGTTTAGTGCAGTTGCTACCTTTATTTATTTACGCCTCCTAATTGATGTATTCACTGCCGCCGGTTTGAAGAAACCGGACATCAGCATCCTCGACGAACGTTTTCTCGCCGAAGTCCGCGGCCTAAAACACAAAAACGTCGCCGCTGAGCTGCTGGAGAAGCTGCTCAAGAACGAACTCAAGGTGCGCTCCAAGCGCAATCTCGTGCAATCGCAGGTCTTTTTCGAGAAGCTCAAGAAAACCCTGAACGCCTACCACAACCGTGCCATTGCCACGCAGGAAGTGATCGAAGAACTCATCAAACTGGCGAAGGAGTTGGACGCCGCCACCAAGCCCGGCCAAGACCTCGGCCTCACCGATGATGAAGTTGCTTTTTACGATGCACTCGCGGCGAATGAGAGCGCCGTGAAAGCGATGGGCGACGACAAGCTCAAGGTCATCGCGGCCGAACTCATCACCAAAGTCCGTCAAAGCGTGACGATCGACTGGACCCTGCGCGAAAGCGCCCGGGCGAAGATCAAAGTCATGGAAAAACGCATCCTGAAGAAATACGGCTACCCGCCCGACTTGCAGGAAGAAGCTGTGAAGACCGTGCTCGCGCAGGCGGAGCTGCTGTGCGCGGAGTGGGTGTGAGGGAATGGCGAATGTTGAGTTGTGGGTCTTCTGTCAGGTTCGTCAACCTCGATTGCGGTCGGGGCTGGCGGTCTTCGAGTTGCAGGCGGCGCGGACTTGGGTCGCTTGCTGCTGAATGGCTTTCCGCTTGGGCGCGTCGAGGCGAGCGAGGTTTTTTAGCTGCATCGCCATGCGCTGATTCTTGGCGAGGAACTGCTCGTGCCGGAGGAGGAAGTCCCAGTAGAGCGTCGTAAACGGGCAGGCATCGGCGCCCGTGGACTTCGCGGGGTCGAAGCGGCAGCCCACGCAGTAGTTGCTCATGCGCTGGATGTATTTGCCCGTGGCCACGTAGGGCTTGGACGCCATCACGCCGCCGTCCGCGTATTGCGACATGCCGAGCACGTTCGGCAGTTCGACCCATTCGACGGCGTCCACATAGACCGCCAGAAACCACTCATGCACCGCCTGCGGCTTGACGCCGAGCAGCAGCGTGAAAAGTCCCGTGACCATCAGCCGCTGGATGTGATGCGCGTAGCCCAATTCCAACGTCTGGCCAAGGACGTGCCGCAGGCAATTCAGATCAGTCGCACCGGTCCAGTAGAACTCCGGCAAGGGCCGATCGGCTGCCAGTTCGTTGCGCATCGCATACTCGGGCATGAACCGCCAATACACCCCGCGCACATACTCGCGCCAGCCCAGCAATTGCCGGACAAAGCCTTCCACCGCCGCCAGCGGCGCGCGCTTCCGCTGATACGCCGCCACCGCCGCCGCGATGGCGACCCGCGGGTCAATCAGCTTCAAGTTCAACGCCGCCGAAAGGCGCGCGTGGTACACCACCGGCTCGCCCGTCCACATGGCGTCCTCGACCCGGCCAAAATCTGCCAGCCGGTTCTCGACGAAATCATCCAGCGCCGCCCTCGCCTGCTGCGGCGTCACCGGCCAGTCGAACGCCGCGAGTTGACCGGGATGGGAGGCGAACCGTTTTTCCACCAAGGCCAGGACCGCCCGCGTGGTCGCGTCGGGCGGGAAGGCGCGCGGCTTTGGAATCAGGCCCGGACCCTCCTTGCCGAAGCTGCCGCGGTTCTCCTGGTCGTAATTCCATGTGCCACCGACCGGCTGGTCGCCATCCATCAGCACCTTGTGGTGACGGCGCATTTCGCGATAGAAATATTCCAGCCGCAACTGCTTGCGGCCCTGGGCGTGCGCGGCGAATTCCTCCCGGGAACAAAGGAAGTGCCGGTCGGGGCGGATTTCCAGGTCCACGCCGGCCGCCCGGGCAGCTTCGCGCAAGCTTTGCTCCACCCGCCATTCGCCAGGTTGGACGACGATGAGCTTTTGCGGGGTCAAACGGCTGGCCGTCGCGAGCAATTCTTCGGTGAGGGTGCCCGAGTTGGGCGTGTCCTCCAGCGCCCGGTAATGAACAGTGAAACCACGCTCACGCAAACCATCCCGGAAGTGGCGCATGGCCGCGAGGAACAATGCGATGCGCGCCTGGTGCGACCAGACGTGCGTTGATTCCTCCGCCACCTCGGCCATCCAAACGGCATCGCGCTTCGGGTCGAAGCCGTCAAACGCCGCGGACTGCGCATTCAGCTGGTCGCCGAGGACCAAAATCAGGGAACGCAATGCGGATGTCATGACGCGACGATTCGGGGTTGCACACTGCTCAAGCCACCGTCCACGGCGAGCACCTGGCCGGTCACCCAACTGTTCTCCGGCGACAAAAACCAGCGGATGGCATTGGCCACTTCATCGGGTTCGCCAATGCGCCCCAACGGATGCAAGGCGGCGGACATTTTGAGCGAGGTTTCGTTTTTCGTGAGCGCCTGCGTCAGCGGTGTGCGCGTGAGGCCCGGCGCGACACAATTGACTCGGATGTTGTAGCGCGCATAAGTGGCCGCCGCGGACAACGCCAAGCCGGCGACGCCAGCCTTGGCCGCAGCGATGGCTTCGTGGTTGATCATGCCGCGATGGGCGACTGCGGAGGACAGCAGGACAATCGAGCCACCGCCGGTCTTCATCATTCGAGCCGTGGCGGACCGCAGAATCTGAAAGGCAGAATTCAGGTTGGCCCCCAACACCGCCGCCCACTCCGCGTCGGTCGTCAAGTGCGCGGGCTTGAGCAGGAGGGATCCGGCGCAATTCACCACGCCATCCACGCGGCCATGTTTTTCGGTGACTTCCGCCACGCACCGCTCGACCGCGGCGGAATCCGTCGCATCCACACTGACGGCTTCGGCGTGCAACTCGGCGGCCAGGGCGTCGAGCCGACCCTGATCACGGGCCACGAGGCTCAATTGACACCCACGCTCCGCCAGCTGCCGCGCCAGCGCCGAACCGATCCCACCGGTCGCACCAAAAATGATCGCCCGCCGATTTTCAAATGAATTGCTCACAATAAATATTTGCCCGGCAGATCGCTCAGCGCTGCTCGTATTCCTTGAGGAAACCGATGAACTCGCGGCGGTGATCTTCCTCCCCGCCGAGGATGCCGATGACCATGTCCTGCGTCACGTAATCCACACCTTCGCAGAGCTTGATGATCTTGGTGTATTGCGCGATCGCACCTTCCTCGGCCGCAATGACGCCCTTGATGACGGAGACAATGTCGGTGGTGTCTTTGCGCGGCTGGAGAAATTTCTGGCTGCGGGGCAGGTCCAGCGAACCAGGGACGAGGCCCCCGATGGTCTTGATGCGCGTGGCCAGCAACTGTGCGTGCTGCACCTCACCCACGATATCCGCCGCCAGGGCCTTCTTGATAACTTCCGAGCGCACGCCGTCGAGGTTGACGGAAGCCGCAATGTAATTCTGCACCGTCTCCAGCTCCATGGCGTAAGAGAGGCAAAGTTCCTGAATGATCTTGGTGTTTTTCATAATAAACCAATCATAGCGTATCGGCCTGCGATTGCGAATGAGCGGAAGTGGTGAGGGGGTGTCTGGTTCAACCTAATTTCTCAACCCGTTTTGCGTGAAATCTTCCACTCCTTCAAAACGGAGAAGAACTGAAGCGCGACCGTATCATTTGGGTTGACCAGCAGACGTTCCTTGAGGCGCAGGGTCTCCAGTTCGGTCACGTCCTCCTGCTCGGCCACGTAGTAGATCGGTTTGGGTCGCTCACCGTAGATCGCGTAGCAATACCAATTCATGAGGAACGGCTCGCCGCTTTTGCGGTAGTTCCAGGTTTGCCCATGAAACACTTCGCGGTTGAGAAGTTTTTGCTTAATCGACCCAACCACGGTGCTGTCGGTGTGCCTGCCTTGAAGCATCCGCGGAGTCTGGTTCGCCAGGTCGTCGCGGCTATAGCCGGTCATTTTCAACCAGGCGGTGTTGACGTAAATAATTCGCGGACTTTGGGGGCCTTCCAGGGTCGTGTCCGTAACCATGATGCCACGGCGCAATTTTTCCAAGACGATCAACCAATCAAAGTTTAGCTGCATAATTTTCGCTAGTTTTCGGTTGTGACCCTGACTGGCAGGGTTAGTCGTCGAATCAAGGGTGACTCAAGTCGCCGGCGGTTTGCCGGGAGTGCCGCCGGACGACGGCACGGGGCTCCCCGGCTTTTGGAGATCGCGCTCTGATTGATTCCGCTCTTCAGCCAAGGCTTTGGCAAGGTCCGCTGCTTGCTGGAGACCAAGGAACACGATCCCGCTGATTACCACCCCGAAGGCGAAGATCGGGAAAAAATAATTGAGCATGGCTATTTCCTCCGATTGAGATTGGCGGTGGCACAGGTGAGCAGGACCACGCGAACGCCCACCCAGAGGGAGAGGATGCTCGGTACCCAGAGACCGACATAAACGCCATAGTCGCGGTTCACGAGAAACCACAGCGAAACGCTGGCGACGAGGCTGGCGAAAGCCGCGCCCAGAAAAAAATAATCTACTTTTTGGAACATGAGGATTCTATGGGTTGTTGAATCTTTTGGTGGTTGAGGTTGTTTCTGCAAATCAGGACTGCCCGATAATGCTCGCGCCTCTAAGATTCAGCAAAGTTTATTTGGTGCGATGGTCTGATTTTTTCCAGTGAGGCAGGGCGGAGAACGACACGCTCTCCCCCCATACCCAAGCCACTGATAACAGCTACGGCATCTATATCGTGGCGGGCGTCGCTACCGCCAGCCCGGTCATCACGGGCGAGCCGATGGATTTCACCGTGATTGAGAATGGCAACGCTGGCTTCTACGTCAGCGCCGCCAGCACGGGGCCGCTGGCTTACCAATGGTTCAACGGCAGCGGGCCGATGGCCAGGCGCACCAACGCCTCGCTGGCGCTTAACAACGTCCAACCTGCCGACGTGGGGGGGGCTACTTCGTCGTCGTCAGCAACCTCAACGGCAGCGTGACCAGCCGCGTGGCGCAATTGACCCGCAGCATTCCTGCGGTTCCCTTGATCCTTGCGAACCCTGCGTTCTCCGCGACCACCACCTTTAGTTCCAACGTGGACCTCGTTGTACACTACATGGGGTCAGTTCCTGACTATTTGACCAATTCATGAGAGGATCTTGGACGCATGGCACGGAAAGCTCGGGTCGAATACGTCATCCGCTCCTGGAGTTGAGGGAGCCCAATCTCAGAGTTCCTGATCCCTCCGCATCATTCCGAACGATTGACGGATTTGTCACGAGACCATTCCAGAAGTTCTGCGTTAATTTGCAACGAGTTACGCTCGAAAACCACACTTGTAGTCTCAGGAAAGGTTCAGCGCAGTTTCCGAGGGATCAGGAACTCTGAATCTGAGCCCTGCGGCGCAATGGTTGAACGTCAGCTACAGCGTCTGGTTCAACCGTCGCCATGGGCGCAGTGGTCATTTGTTCCAGGGGCGTTTCTACTCGTCCAGTTCACGAGATCGCTTGACGCATCGACTCCATAGGTGGCCTCG
>CAMAWP010000125.1 GCA_945861765.1 Akkermansia muciniphila
GCCAAGCCGAGCAGGCCAAGCCAAAAGCGGCCTGAAACGCCAGGCCACTCTTCTGACGATATTTCTGACCACGCGGTGTGTACTGACCCCGAGGTTTTTCCCGAAAAACCCAATGAAACACGCCAAGAAACGCCTTCGCATGATTCTGACGCATGGAAATCATGGCGGCCGATAACAACATCCCGAAAAACCGCCCTTTTGGGACAGGCTCTACCTACCTGGCGAACGCACAGGGTCGCGCTTTCAGGCGGTCGGAAGCCAAAATGAGAACACCCCGAACTTTGTGCGCGCAGTGCGCCCTTGAACGGTGGGGCGAGACTCTCTCCGAGCTGTAGTCTCCGAGCCGGAAGCCGTCGAGCCCTGACATGCTCGAGCGCCAGAAAAGGTCAGGGTTCGAGGGGACTCTCACCCCACCCAGGTTCATGGGCAGAACTGCTGTCGACGGTTTGCTGACATTTCACAATGGGTCCAAGTTGACTTCTTATCTCCGGCCATCGACCTCCTCCATCCGCAATCTTCCATCTCCAATCCTCCGATATCCGATCTCTGCGTTCTCTGCCATCTCTGCGCTAAGACCTTCTTTCTCCATCCGCGCTATTCTCCTCGGTGTGAGCGTTTTTGGAGTAAGAGGAGGATTAGGATGACGAGTAGGAATCACGCTCAAAATCTTCTCAGTCTCAAGACGGCACGAGCTGTGCTTAAGGGACCAGACCTCAAATTCATTCTTCAATGATTTTCAACGAAGGGGGCGAGGGCGGTTCTGGTGAATGGAGTCGCCCTTCTTGGTTCCCCCCCAGGGGGATTATGGCCGAGGGCCGCTCACTCTCATTGAATTGTCGCTTCGTCACTTGGCCAAATGGCAAGCAACGCGGTGTCCGGGAGCCAACTCACGCAATGGCGGCGCTTCTGTTTTGCAACGCGCCTCGGCGATGGGGCATCGGGGATGGAACGGACAACCGCTAGGAGGATCAATCGGCGAAGGGACCTCGCCCGGTAAGAAAATGCGAGATCGTTTTGCATCTGGATCAACCACCGGCACCGCGGAAATCAATGCCTGCGTGTACGGGTGCCTGGGGGATCGGCAAATCGCCCTGGCTGCCGCTAATTCCACGACCTTTCCCAAATACATCACCACGATCCGCTCGCTGATATGCTCGACGACAGCCAGATCATGAGCAATGAAAAGATAGGTTAAACCGTGGGCTCGCTGCAAATCCTTCAATAGATTGATGATCTGAGCTTGGACGGAAACGTCGAGGGCGCTCACCGGTTCATCGCAGACAATGAGCCTTGGCTCTACGGCCAACGCCCGGGCAATCCCGATTCGCTGCCGCTGCCCACCACTGAACTCGTGGGGATAGCGCTGGGCATGGGTTGGATCAAGACCGACGTCCTTAAGCAATTCCTCGATGCGCTTCCCTCGGGCCGCCGAGTTCTGGGCGAGTTTATGGATGTCGATGGCCTCACCAATAATTTGCTCCACGGTCATTCGAGGATCCAGCGAGCCGTAGGGATCTTGAAAAATCATTTGGAATTTCCGGCGGCGCGCTCGCAACGCCGAACCACTCAGGCGGGAAATATCTTCACCTTCAAACAAAACGCTCCCAGACGTCGGTTCAACGAGCCTGATCACCGACCGGCCCAGGGTCGTTTTGCCGCAACCGCTCTCCCCCACCAACCCCAACGTCTCCCCAGCATTTTGAATGAAACTCACGTCATCGACAGCTCTGAGAAATTGTGTCGCGCGTCTGAATAACCGATGCTGAACTGGGAAATACACCTTCAGATTTCGGACTTCGAGCAAGTTCATCTTCACGCATTACGGATCGAGCATCATCCCTGTCCTTCGCGCCAATAAACACACCGCACCCAGCGTCCTGTTTCCACTTCGATGAGCGCAGAGCTATTTTCCGAGCAATCCATTTGAGCTTTCGAACAACGTGGATGAAACCGGCAACCGCTCGGAAAAGCCCCGAGCTGCGGCACATGGCCTGGAATAGTCGTTAAGCGAGCCTCATCGCTTCCCAACTTGGGAATAGACCGCATCAGCGCCTGGGTGTAAGGGTGCAACGGACGGCGCAATAAAGCATGGGCTGGCGCCAGCTCGACGATTTGGCCCGCATACATGACGGCGACCCTGTCCGCGATATCAGCCACAATACCCAAATTGTGCGTGATGAGGAGGATGCTCATCCCAAGGCGCTTCTTGAGATCGCGAAGCAAGTCCAAAATCTGCGCCTGAATCGTCACATCCAAAGCCGTCGTCGGTTCATCGGCGACCAGAAGCTTCGGCTCCGAAGCGAGCGCCATCGCAATCATCACCCGCTGCTGCATGCCGCCAGAGAGTTGATGCGGATAATCGCGAATCCGGGATTCCGCCGCCGGAATGCCAACCAGCTTCAACAGGCGGACGACCTCAGCATCAGTCGCCGCGGCAGGCCTGTGCAGTTCAAGCGATTCCTTGATTTGAAACCCGATGCGGAAGACAGGATTTAATGAAGCGCCCGGCTCTTGAAAAACGTAGCTGACCACGCCGCCACGGATGGTGCGCAACTCCGCTTTGGTCATCTTCAACACATCTCGATTCTCCACTAGAATCTGACCCGAGAGATAACGCGCCGGCGGAGTGGGTACCAACTTGGCGATCGAGAGCGCTGTGACGCTTTTTCCGCAGCCACTTTCCCCGACCATGCAGACTGTTTCCCCTGCCTGCACCTCCAGCGAAAGATCGTCCACGGCCCGCATTGAACTGCGCGAAGATCCAAATTCCAATGTCAAATTCTTGATCTCGAGCAACGCCATTTTCGCAATTTCGGAGGTCCCTTATGGAATCATCAATGTTAAGCGAATCACTCTAAAAACCTTCTCGCAAAAATCCGTGAGGCTGCGGATCGCGTTTGAAGCCTCGATGAGGTTGTGGGTCTATCGAGCCGAAGCGATTCAGTCTTGCGCTAGAAAGCGATCGAGACTCAGCGCTTAATTGCTTTGCGCCTTCGAAGGCGCTGGGCGCTCTCTGGGTCAGGTTCGTTCGGGGAGGCCTTTTACTGAGCATCAGCAGACCATGCCAGTGAAAGGAAGGTTCCGAAAGATAATTTCAAGTGTTCGAGTCTAAAGGGAGGGGTTTCGCCCGAGCCAAATATCACTTCGTGGAAAACCGACCGTCAATCTCTCTTCACTCGGGGATCCACCCAATGATACAGAAAATCGACGCCCAGATTGGCAGCCACCACCATCGCGGCACTGAAAAGCACCGTTCCCATGATGATGGGCACATCCAGGTTAAAGACCGATTGCAGAGCGAGCGTCCCAATCCCTGGCAAAGCGAAAACATTCTCCGTAAAGATGACTCCGCCCAGCAGTCCAGCCACATCCATTCCTAAAACCGTGATCACGGGGATCAGCGCATTCCTCAGCCCATGCCTGAAGAGCACGGCGATTTCGGACAATCCCTTGGCCCGCGCCGTCCGGACGTAGTCACTGCTTAACACCTCGACCATGCTACTGTGGATGAGCCGGGCGTAATAGCCGGCAAAAAGAATCACGAGCGTCAAGGCCGGCAATAGCAAATGCCTCCAGCCACTGAAACCCGCCACGGGAAAGTACCCGGCACGATAGGCCAGCGCATATTGCAGCATCCGCCCGAGCCAGAACGCCGGCAGCGAGAGTCCGATGGTTCCCAGGACAAGCACTGTTCGATCAAATTTCGAATCACGGAACTTCGCGGTGAGCACGCCTAATGGAACGGCGAGCAGCATCCAAAACACAACCGCCATCGCTGAGAGCGCGAGAGTGGCTGGCAACCGCGTGAGAATCGCATCCGTGACACGCTGGTTTGTCACGTAGGACTTTCCGAGATCACCATGCGTCAGGCCCCAAAGGTAGCGGGCATATTGTTTGAGGCGAGGCTCGTCAAAATGCATTTCATGCCGAATGCGCCGAATCGTCTCCGCATCCGCTTTAGCTCCTGCCATCGTGCGGGCTGGATCGGCGGGCACCGCATGCGCAACGAAAAAAGTGATGACGGAAGTTCCGAGCAAAACCAGAACTGACCAGAGCAAACGATTCAGAAAACGGGTGAATGTCACATTCATTTTTCAATCCACATCCGTTCAAAACGCGAGGGCCAGATCGGATGCAGCTTGGGCCCCCGCAGCCACGGTTGACTCAGCTTGTATAGAAAAGGGTGAAACAAGAAAACCCAAGGCGCCTCTTCGACAATGATGACTTCTGCCTGCTGATAAAGATCGAGTCGCCGCTCGACATCGCCACAGCTCGCTGCTTCGTCGAGGAGCCTATTTACTTTGGCGTTGTTGTAGAATGCGCGGTTGTTGCAATTCACGTCCACAATCCGACCGCCATGGAACAGGACATCCAGAAAATTACTTGGATCGGGATAATCCTGAAACCATGGACCCAAAGCGCATGGAGCGTTCGTGCGCCTCTTAACCGCCTCAAGATACATGGCCAACGCCGCGGGTCTCAATTCGACTTCGACTCTCACTTGGCTCCAGTCCTGTTTGATCGCCGCGGCCAATCGGGACGACGCCAGATCGTTCTCGTGCCAGATCGCCGTCTTGAAACCTTGCGCGTAGCCCGCTTCTGCGAGCAATTGGCGCGCCTTCGCTGGATCGTAATCGTAGCCTTTCAACTTTGGATTGAAACCAGGCATGGGCGGCGGAAGGACCCCCCGGGCCGGAATACCGCGGTTGTTAAGCAATCGAATCAGCCGCTGCTTGTCTGTGGCGTAATTCATCGCGCGACGCACTTTTGCGTTATCCAAAGGCGGCAATTCCGTGTTCAAGGAGATATACCAAGTGGCGCTATGCGGCATTTGCTCGAGCCCTTTCCGCAAAACGGGATTTCGCATGATGCGCGTAAAATCCGGTATGGGAACCCCCGCCGGAGTGATGCACGCGATGTCGAGTTCGCCGCGCTCGAACATCATCAGATGAAGCGTCTCATCGCCGCCAATCATCACTTCAATGGCCTCTAAATAAGAGATCTCACGACCCGAATAGAACGGGTTCCGGCCAAACCGCAATCGAGCCCCGCGCCGCCAATCGCGAAGGATGTAAGGACCTGTGCCCGTCGGGTGTTGAGCAAAATCGTCTTGGTAAAGCTCGACCACTTCTTGAGGAACGACGAACGCAAACGGCATTGCCATCATATATTGAAACGAGAGGTCTGGCGTGGAGAGCTCGATCACCAAAGTGTCCGGTTCGGGCGACCGCAAACCTCGGACATGTGGCGCTTTTCCATCTTGAAATTCCTTCGCTCCGAGGATTCCGCGAAAGAATCCATCGCCCGGGGATTTTGTTTTCGGATTTAGAATTCGTTCCAAGGTAAAGCAATAGTCCTGGGCTCGCACTTCGCGGCCATTGGAAAAGCGGACACCCGGCAGCAGATGGAAAGTGTAAGTCCGCCCGTCCGGCGAAATGTTCCAATCTCTCGCCTGCCAAGGCACCAGATTGAGATCTTCGTCATAATCAAGGAGGCCGTGATAAAGCAGCCGCAGAAACGGCCACGATTCAGGCTCGTAGGCGATCGCTGGGTCAAGTGAACGCACATCGGTGGGCAGCGCCAATCGCAACGTTCCGCCAAGGGTCGGATCTCGCATGCCCTTGACTCCAGCCATCGAGTCAACGCCTACGAGACAGCATACCGCCAAAGCCGATAAAATCGCGGCTGAAAAGATCCTAGACACCAGAAAACGACGAACTCCAAACAGCGGCCGACGCTGGTTTCGCCAGGTCCCAATCTCGGATTTGATCGTGGCGAGATTCATGGGTGATTTGGCGTTCGGAGAAACCGTCGGCTCACAGGATCGCTCACAGAGTCATTTCTTCACTCGCTTCTGAAACGGATCGAGAACGTCTTGCAACCCCTGGCCAAGAAGGTTGAAGCCTACCACTGTGAGAACGATCGCAATCCCGGGCACAATGACGATGTGCGGAGCGGCGATGAAATACGGCTGGCCATCGGCAATCAATGAGCCCCATGATGGCGCAGGCGGCGGCACGCCGATCCCGAGATAGCTGAGCCCGGCTTCAAGCAAAATTGTCCCCGCCGTACTCATGGCTGCCAGGATAATGATGGTCGGCAGCACGTTGGGCAAAATATGGCGCAGCATCACCCTTGCGTCAGAACCACCGAGTGCCCGTGACGCTTGGATAAAATCCCGCTCCTTGAGGGCCAGAACCTGTCCACGCACAACCCGGACAATGCCAGTCCAACTGACGAAGCCGATGATTAAAAAAATGCTGACCAGCCCAGGTCGGAGGGTCACGTCCAAAAAATGCCATGGCAGCCAGGACGGGTGCGGATGGACCTGTTTGCCATCCATTAGCCCGGCGAACGCGATCGCCAGAAGCAGCGCAGGTATCGTCATCGTGATTTCTGTAAAACGCATTAGTAACGTATCCAAAGGCCTTCCATAGTAGCCCGCCAGGACTCCCACCGTGACGCCGATGATCGTCGCCGTCGCCATCGCAGCGATGCCAACGGAGAGTGAAATACGCGCTCCGTGAATGACCCGGCTGAGCACGTCGCGCCCAAGATTGTCTGTGCCAAAGAGGAACTGTTTGCCGGGGGCGAGCGGCATGCCGTCCTGATCCAATCCTTGAGCAGATTGCTCGACTGGATCGAGCAAAACGTGATGCTGGGAAAGCGTCGGCGCGATCAATGCCAGAAGGGCGAGCGAGCCAACGATGAGGAGGCCCGACAAAACCAAGCGGCTCCGAAGCACCCGAGACCACGCTAACGAGTTTATGCCTCCAGGTGACACAATCGACCAATCGTATTTCTAGTGACGAAATGTTTCATCTCTCGGTTCGTAAATCGGATCAGTTTCTTGTAACGGCTTATAGAGTCGATGGCAACAGGCGCGGCACTATTACAGGCGAATTCAGCACTCTGACCTTCGGAATTCGTCATTCGCGATGAAGATCGCAAATAGGTCCAGAGCTATGGCCTCCCGACCCATTCGAATACACTCACCTTACTTTTTGACGCCTGCGACAGCCGCGTTGGTCTTTCGGAGACGGTTGGAAAGTTCTGTGGCGATGTTGCGCATCACGACCATGCCCAGGTGCGGTTCACGTTGGGCCAAGTTGTTGAAAGCCGTTCGTTGAACGACCAATAGAATGCTTGCCTGGGAGGCCACCGCCATGGCGCCCCGCGCAGCTCCATCCAGGAAGGCCAGTTCTCCAAAAATTTGACCATTGTGGATCGTTGCGATCGGCGGAGAACCTTCTTCCAGCAAAATTTGAATAGCCCCTCTCATGACCACATAGGCCTCTTTACCCGAATCGCCTTTGTTAAATATCCGTTCACCAGGCCGATACAGTTTTTGGGTGAAGAGCCGCGCAATTTTTTGGAGCTCCCCATCACCCAGGCCGTCGAAAATCGGCAGCGCATGCAGCAAGTTGATGATGGCGACTCCGACTTTTTGATCCTGAAAATTGTGATCAATGATATCAACAATGGTTCGGGCGTTCGGGGTGAACTTCGCGGTGTCATGCGAATAAACCATGTTGAGCTTCACCATTTTCACGACATCCGTACAGCTCTCTTGCTGGATATAAAACTCCGCCAGATAAGCGATCGGAACAAAGCCGAGCTGCTCCGCGGTCTTCAGCAAACGCGGGGCAGTCATGAGGATGTCCACCTCCGCATAAACGGCGCTGAGTTGTTCCTGCCCAATTTTCAGGACCTGGCGCAAGAGCGCTCCCATGGAGAGGTCGTCCAGAGCAAAAGAGCTGATCAAGCGCAAACAGCGGTCATAGGGATCAAAAATGTACGCTAATCCCGCAGTCACTTGATCATCGCGTTGAGCCAGGATTGCGCGAAACGGAGAATTTGACGGGGTGCGGAAATAGCCGAATCCCATATTGAAAGATCCGGAAACCTCGACTAACGGATTGACACCCTGGGCTTGTGCGCGGTAGCGGTCGAAATCAGCGATGGAAGCATCGAGACATTTCAACTCGGTTTGCAATGGGTAGCCAATCGTGCCGTCCCGAATTGAAACGGGGTTGGCAATTTTTAAGTTGGCCAGAACAAGCTTCGATAGCTCCCTGATTTGTGGCAAGGATTCTGAGATTGGCGAACGCGCAAGGAGGTCCGGTCGCGTCACACGAACATAGAACAAAACCCCTTCGCGAACTCGGTTCATGTGCTTGAACGGCTGATAACCGACGCAAGCATAGCCGAGCTTTTCGTAGAGGACTTGCTGAACATGATCCGTTGCCAGGACCCGCGCGACACAATGTTGTTTCCTTTGAATAGTTATGTCCGTGACCTTTTTTAACAATTCACCGGCTGAACCATCCGCATAGCTGTCCGGATGCACCAAATGGCGACCCACATTAGCGATGGGATTGGTGTTGTGAAGCAGCGGCGGCAGAAACGCGATAGTGGCCGTCAAACGGCCTTGGGTTTCGGCGACCCAGGTTTCGACCTCGGACCCAGGACCGAATTGAGAGAGCACCCAAGACGGATTATAGATCTCCTTGTCAGGGTAATCCGCTCCAAGGGTGGCCTTAATGAGTTCCGACCACTGCGGAGCATCCCTTACTGTTGCTTGGCGAATGATGTTAGCCATGAATCGAAGGAGTCAAAATATATCTTCGCTGAAGAGGGGCATCGCTTTCGCTACGATGCCTTGTGGTGCCCGCGACAGGACTTGAACCTGTACGATGTTAATCACTAGAACCTGAATCTAGCGCGTCTGCCAATTCCGCCACGCGGGCATTGTTTAATACCAAGCATTTACACAAGTAAGAGATTTTGATTGTATCCCGCCGTTGTATCCCTCAGAATCAACTTGCATGAATGACACTGCCGAACCGACGGTGATGAATGACAATAAACGCGCGTCCACGCTGTCCAAGGACGGCTGTTGGCGCTCGTTTTCTAAAGTCCCTAATTTGCTGCAATACTTCAGCACTGGAACATACTATGCACGCGTCAAAGTAAACGGCAAGATCATTCGCCAGAGCTTGAAAACCGACGTCTGGACGACGGCAAAACTCCGGCTTATTGACTTTCTCAAGGATAAAACCCAGGCCCGAATCCCTGAACAGGTGGTTACTTTCGGGGATGCACTGAAGCTCTTTCGGGCGGACTTGGCCATCAACACCGCGATCAAACCGCAGAGCAAGGAATACCGGCAATGGTGTATTCAGAAGCTTTTGACGACTTGGCCAGATTTGGAAAAACGAGGTATTGCGTCCCTAAACGAGCGCGAGTGCATTGAATGGGCGGCCAAACTTCGTAAGGAGACCGCCTGCGATTACTACAACAATGTAATCGGCTCGCTGAATTTGGTCTTGGCAACCGGAATCAAGGAACATGTCAGCAAGGGCGGCGTCCCCTTTCTCAATCCAGCCGCCGTGATCCCCCGCGCTAAAAAGCGACAAATCGAATTGCGATTGCCCGAACCCTCGCAGTTCAAGGATTTTCTCAACGCGGTCAAAGAGGTTGCACCCCAGGCAGGGATGCAAACCGCTCAGATGATCGAATTTCTCGCCTACAGTGGCGTGCGTGCGTTTTCCGAGGCTGAATGGATTACCTGGGAGGACATTGACTGGCAACGCAAAGAAATCATTGTTCGGGGTCATCCCGACACCGCCACCAAAAACGGTGAAATTCGTCGCGTGCCGATCCTGCCGAATATGGACGAATTGCTTGGGCGATTGAAGGCTGACACCGATGAGAAAGGAAAAATTCTCCATGTGCCGCGATGTGATCCCATTTTAACAAAAGCCTGCGCCAAAATCGGCATTGCCACGCTTACCTTGCATGATTTTCGTCATCTCTTTGCCACGCGCTGTATCGAATCGGGTGTCGATATTCCGACCGTGTCGAGATGGCTAGGGCATAAGGACGGCGGAGCCCTCGCAATGAAAACCTATGGACATCTTCGGAATGAGCACAGCCGACAGATGGCGGAGAAGGTGAAATTCTGAGACTCGCTTGGAATTGTGAATAACTTTCCCTCGATTTCCACGCAGGATTCGGTAAAAGAAATCTGAAGGTTGTGATATCCCAATTTGGCTCGGTCGTCACGTTTCTTCAACGGGGTTCTCCACCCCTACCTCCTTGGCGTTGGCGGCCGAGCTTTCGGGATTGCCCACCTCCCTGCTCCGCAAGTCCCAAGCGGGAACATCTGGGGAATCGAACGACAAAGGAATCGTCCTCACGCGGCGCAATTGAAATTACTCGCGACGAGTGGCCCTCAATGTCAAGCTTTGCCATTCTTTGCCATATCTGATAGAATGGAACTGACTAAGAATTATCGACCACAACCATGCCTATGAATGTATCGCTTACCAAAGAACTCGAAAGATTCGTCACCAGCAAAGTGAAGAGTGGTCGCTATGGCTCCGCCAGTGAAGTGGTTCGTGAGAGTTTGCGATTGCTTGAGCAGGAGGACCAAAAAAAGCGGTTTTCGTTCTCAACGCGGGAGGAGCTTGAGGTCAATCTCCTCGAAGGGGTCGAATCGCTAGATCGTGGAGAGCGCATACCGGCCCGAGAGGTCGAAGCCGAACTGCTCAAACGAAGCGACGTCCGCCGGAAAAAACAACATGCCTGAAGCAGTCGTCTCAATTCCCGCTCGCCAAGACCTCCTGGACATCTGGGAATTCATCGCTTGCGATAATATCGAAGCCGCTGACCGAGTGCGGGACGCTGCGTTCCGCGCATTTGAACGCCTGGCGTCGATGCCCCAACTCGGCACGCGGCGCAAGCTCAGCAATCCAGGGCTGAAGGGCGTCCGGCTTTGGCCCATCCCCGGCTTCCATCAGTTTCTTATCTTCTATCGCCCGCTTGAACAGCGGGGCGTGGAAATAGTCAGAGTGCTCCGCGGCTCGCGGGATATTGGGGCGATTCTCGGAGAGCCTTCGTAATTCAGAGGCGGCCTGCGGATCACGAAGGCCAAGTTGTGCGCCGCAAGTTGTGAGGCGCGCTCCCCACCCCCATTGTATTTCCCCCTCCAACGATACCTCCCCAGGGGGAAACGCCTTCCTTCGGAGGCGAAAATTTACCATTCAGATTAGGCCAACGGAGACGGGTGCTCTTCTGAATCGGACATGGAAGCATGTTCAGGTTTGCCGGTCGAAATGCCAGGTGCTCCCAACTGTAATAATCGGGTCTCCAGTTCGCCGACTTTGTAGCTCGAAGTGATCAATTTCTCCAAAAGTCCTTCTCGCTCATTTCGTAGTTGTTCAATGAAATAATCTTTTCCCCGGTTAACGATTTTCAAATCCATTACCTCTTGTTCGAGTGCTTTCACTTGTCCTGAATCCTTTTCCGAACCCCCATTCGCCGGAGCACCGCCTGGGCGAGGTTCCGGCGCTTTCGAAATGTTTCCGGTGGATTCGGAAAGCCCTGCTGCATTCCGCCCACCTATCGACTCTGGCATCTCTTGATTCCGATCCGTTAGACTTCATTTTCGGATTGCCGCCAAATGGGTTTAGGGGAATGCTCCCAATGGAAAATTACCGAGTCACGCCTTAAAATGGAATGCGCCGCCCCACATCTCCGAATGGAAGGAATTTTTGACATACTTGTGCCTGGCAATTGGGTGCTACCGGACGACCAACTCTGGCTGGCGATTGTCAAACCGCCCCTTGTCGGGACGACACGGATCGGAGATGACACCACCCGACCACAGGCGCTCGCACTGGCAAACTCGCTCTTTTCGCCCAACGGCGATGGTCAGTATCCAATTGCAATCAATGCTCCCACCAAAACTGCCATCGTCCTCTTTCCTGAATTCGCCTTTGGGTCAGGTGATTTCACACATCTGGACGCCCTCATCCAAGCACAACCTCGACCTTTGATGGTTTTTGCAGGTTTCGGGGCCGTTCACGGTGGAAATTTGCGGAACATCATCCAAGCAGGGCGGGTCCAATGTGGTTGGCAGAACGGCCTCAGAGGCATTGATGCCACAAAACATTACAATGCGGCATGGTGCTGGATACACGACCCCCGACAGCACGGTCCCAATGCCCACCGCTGTTACATCCTTCTAAAGAATTGGCCAGAACAGCGCAACGAACGCATTGGAATTCCAGACATCGCGAACGGGACTGAAACAGTGCGCTTGGTAGCGGATGATTGCACAATCTTTCCAGTTATTTGCTCTGATATATTATCCACCACACCAAATAGCGTCCATGAGCGGATTGCCGCGAACATTCGCTCCAATATGGATCGAAATAAAGTGCTTATCCCTGTACTGATGCTCGACGGCAAGCCGTCCAACCCCGCTTGGCGTTCTCGGCTCGCTAATATGATCCAAGCGGCGCCACTCAAGGTGGCGGTCGTCACCTGCAACCACGTCTCGGTTTCGCCGCTAAGTTCCGAGACTGATGACCGGCTGCGCTGCCTTTCAGGTGCGCTGGTTAGCGTTCAGCAGTTTTCTCCCGACCATCGGGAGGTTCCCTATCCAGTTCGGCCTGTCACGCTGGATGGGATCGCAGGTTATGTTCTTCGTTCCACGGCACCTGGAATAGCTGCTGGTGAATTCATTTGGCGCGAGGTTGGGCTCGAGAATCGTTTCGTTTGGTTGCCCAATTTACGCTCGACGCTCGAAAGTGGAACTTTAATCCATGCCATCGACGCACCCGTACAGATCGAAATGCAACGCTGGTGCGATCGTGTTCGTCGCCCGCCTTGGCTGAGCGCAAACTCCCCAGGCGACGATTATATCAAGGCGGGTTTTACTCGGATGCGAACTGCGCTGAAGCCAGTCGGCTTAGCGAATACAATTTGGCCTGAAGCATTCACCGGACGCGGACTCGACACAGGTTTTGCTTTCCATGTGGACGAAGCCGGCACGATAGCTCACGTCCTTGACGCGCTCGATGAGGTTTATCTCATTGTCTCCTCAGTCATGCAAACTTCCGACTTTCATTTTGAACCGCTCACTAATCGCGGGCATTTTCATCGGCCGACAATGGCTGACCGTGCCGGTCGAGACATAATTATCTGGTCGTCGCCAGACAAACTGAGCGACTTCCAATACCAGAAACTTCAAGAAGCAGCCCTTGACGGTCGCTACCAAAGGGCGCTTCTGGTGATTGCACGCGGGGCCGGAGGCGCTTCGCCGGGCTTCACCCGCGTGATGCCCGTGGCAACGACAGACTACAGCAACGGCCCGCCGCCGGAAGATGATGACATCACGGAGCCTGCTCCTGCGCCCATCTTCTGGATGCCGAGTGGCGAGCTTCATGCACTCCTTGCGCGTGAGGATTGGCTGCAGATCCCCCAAGACCAGCGTTCAAATAGCATTGGCCTGGCGATCGAAGCGCTGTTGAATCGCATTGCAGCATGAGTGCGCCTACAAACGTCTGGCAGGAGCTTGACGCGGAGTTGATTCCGCGTCTCTCTGCAGTTGGTTTTCGTGTGATTGATTTTCCGGCCAATCCGCCAACAGAAACGAACGGCGTCGTTTACACGGCTTTTGCCGCACCGTACGCATTATTATTTTGTGTGCGAATTCCCAGCACCAATCCTCAACAGATCGTCAACGGAACGAACTTCGCGTGCGAAACAATGCGTGCCGAGCTTGCCAAGGCCGGTGCCAAAGACTGGAGTCGCGACGGATACGTATTGGCGGCAATCCAAACGGCTCCATCCTCTCCCGAAACGAAACAATGTCTCCGCAGCTTTGAACTGAGCCGCTCCGTTTGTCGCCGACACGCAATCTGGCCGGAGCCACAAACCACAAACAATAATGCCAGATCATGGGCAGGCCGTCTTGACCGCGTGACGGTTTTGGCGTTCCCCGAAGCTGAAGCGCCGGCTATCCCTGCCGAGCCGCCCTCGCCCGGCCCCAAGTTTCTTGAGGACATCCATAATCGCTTAAAGAGCGGTGCCAGCTACAAGGTGGTCGCGGAAGAAGCTATGCGCTTGGCTCGCGAAAAGGAGGGTTTTCATGCTTCTTGACCGCCTGCGCATTGAAGCTTTCCGGGGGATTCGGAACTCAATCGAATTGAGGCTTGATGCTTCCATCACTGTCTTGCTGGCTGACAACGGGACCGCAAAAACGAGCGTCTGCGACGCTGCCGAATGGTTGTTGACTGGTAGGATTCGCCGCCTTCAGCCGGGCCTCATCTCTGCCGACTCGCTTCAAAACAGATATGCCACCGATGTCCAGGCGCGCGTTAACGCTACCGCTAGTTGGTCAGGAAGCGGTCACGAAATCGAACGAACTGAACCAGCCCTGATTCAAATTGCGAATGCGCAAGGCGGCGTCCGCAGGGCAACCGCCACGGGCAAATTCCTGGAACAACTGACTCCGCAATACGTCGGGCAAACATCACGCTCACGAAACGTCGAGGAATCGCGTGCCGAATGGTTGCGTGCGGTCCGCTTCTTTAATCCTGACGGAATGTCCCTGTTGCTGGATGATGGAGAGGACGCCGAACGCGTGCGGGGCATAGCTTTCGCTGAACTCCTGGGAGTTGGACCAGTTGGTCGCCGGATCGAAGGTCTGAAGGGCGTCCGAACCCAGATCGACTCGCCGCGAGCAGCCATTGCCAGTGTGCTCGAAAAGATCAGGTCCCACGAAACACAATTGAAGGCCGAGCAAGCCTCCGTTTCCGGACCTTACTTGATCCGTGTTGGTACTCTTCTTCGTGAGGTAGCCGAGTTCTGCAACTTGACATTGCCGGAAGCCCTCGTCACAAGACGTGAGGTAATTCTGTCGCTTCGCGACCGGATTGCCTCCGCCAATCGCGCCTTGGAATCACAGCGAGCCGAATTTGCAACAGTGAAAAGTGCCTTCACGCAGTACGCCACTGCGTGCAGGGCGTGGAGGCAGTGGTTGGAAGCGGACAAACCTGCACTGGAAAGAAAACTCAACGACGCACAAAAGCAGCGGGACAACCTGAACGGTGAAATTCGCAAACTGGCTTCGAGTTCGGCGGAGTTGACGAGCCGGTTGGGTCAGCTCAATGTTTTGATCGGCGAAGCTCAATTCGCCGTAGCAATGGTCCGTCTTGAAGCTTCGTCGCAGGATTCGTCGAGCAATTCAACGGCAACCCAGACTAGAACCGAACGCGAGGAAGCGGAAAAAAGTGAAAAGTCCGCTCGCGTCCAGGCTGACCGCTGGAAGAGATTTGCTGACGAATTTCCACAAGCACAACGTGCATTCGTGCAACTCGATTTATTGCAGCGGCAGCGATTGGAGCTGTCACAGTCGATTCCGAGCATCCAAGACCACCAGGTGGTCGAACATCGGCTTCGGGAATCGATACTCTCCCTCACTCAACTCCGAGAACAACTCAATGCCAGCACTGATCGTTGGCAACGTTGGGGCGCCGAAGTCAGGGCGCAAGCACAAAACTGGACAAATCAGGCCTCCTGTCCGCTCTGTGGTCACGACCATCAAAGCCCCGAACAATTACGCTCGGCCATTGACGAAGTTTTATCGCATCAACCGTCGGCAGATGCGGGCACGGCCAGCCGCCTTGCACAGCTTGAGTCCGCTGTTGCGGAACTTCGAACTAGCGCCGCTACAATCGCCGAACGCCGGAGGCAACTTTTGGAATTGGAGGAAAAGATCACCACCCAGAAGGACATCAATACGCGCTTTCTCACAAAAGCAAACGAGCAGGGATTTGACGAACAGGTTTTTACCCGGGTCGATGCGTTGCAAGTGGTGACGAGTCGGGTCCGGACGGCAGAAGAAACTGCCGCTACGGCGGTCAAACTTGCGGAACAAATCGCCGCCCGATCCACCAACGTCGAGCGCAAGCATTCTGATTTGGCAGTAGCGGCGCAAAAACTGCGTGGCGTTTTGCCTATCCAGCCAAATGTTGTAGCATCGCTTCCTTCGGACCCATCGTTGCTGGAGCGTATCCGAGATACTGAAGAATTGCTCACGTTCGCACAGACGCAGTCAGCAGCACTGCGCGAGCAGGCTGAGAGTGCTAATCGCTCCGTGGAAGAACTGCGCGCCAAATTTTCGGACGCCGAAGCGGCTGTCCGCCAACAACAGGAGGCCTTGGAGCCTTTGGCGAAAAATGCGGAGGCCACCGCTAAGCTAATTGAACGCGTGGACGAATCTTGGCGGGCTGTATCAGGGGAGAGCCTGGAACCGGCATCGTTGCTTCGCATGGGGGCGTTCCAACAACAACGCTCTGAACAGTTGCGGGCGCAAACCGAGCGGCTGTCGCAATCCGAGCAACACCTAGACCTCGCTGAACAGGCAATGCGAGACGAGGCAAATCGAAGCGAAGCCGGCAAGGCCATCATGACGCTCAAAGCTGAGCGCGCGGCGTTGCTTCGCGTTGACCTGCTCCGCACGAAACTTGATTCTGCAATCGAGGAAGCAGAACAGTATTTGAATCGCCTTCTGAGCACACAGATTCGTCCGCTGCTGCGGTCGATTTCATCTTTCTACCTTCGGATGCAAGGGAACCCATTTATCGACAGCATCGGCGTCGATGACAACCCGACCCGAAATGCGCTCCGCTGGCTCGGCGAATTAGCCGACGCGAAGTCATTGTCGGCTGTGGAAATGAGCCAGGGGCAGAGACAGGATCTCGCACTTTCGATTTTCCTTGCCCGCTCGCTTCGTGAACGTGGAACTTTCATCCTGGACGAACCATTGGCTCACCTGGATGATGTGAATCGGGTCGCCTTTTTCGACACGTTAAGAGCAATGGTTGCTGAGGTTGGAAATCGATCGCAACTGTTCCGACTGGTCATTACTACAGCTAGTTGGTCTCTTGTGCGGCACCTGCGAGCCAAGTTCGCGCATTTGGAAGATGTTGGTGGGATTCCTGCATTTCGAGTCTTGGAGATGGCGGGGGACCCGCGTAACGGCGTCGAGCTTCGTGATCCCAAATAACAAAATAACTCATCCTCTCGTTGAGACGTCCAACACCCCTGAACTTTACCGCCACTTTATGCGGATGTCAGTGATCTGGCGAGGACTGGTCCTCCTCCGAATCAAACATGAAATCCGGTTTACCAATTGCGCTGATGGGTGCTCCCAACTGAAGTAACCGTGTCTCCAATTCGCCGACCTTGTGGCTTGCGCTGATCAGTTGGACAAGCATTCCTTCCCGTTCGCCTCGCAACTGTTCGATGTAATAATCTTTGCCTCGGTTTACGATTTTCAAGTCCATGACTTCTTGTTCCAAAGTTTTCACACGACCTGAGTTGTCTTCTGAACTGTTGGTTGGTTGAGTGGCACTGGATCGGGCTTCCGGCGCGTTCGGAATGCTTCCAGTGGATTCGGAAATCTCTGGCCGAAGTTTCGCCGCCTTTGCCTTCTCTTCCGCAATCGCCAACTCGACGCTTTGTGGTGTCACGAAATATTTCCGATCGTTCGGGTCGAAATAACAGTCCAGTCGCGCAACT